>JAIFWN010000002.1 GCA_019658995.1 Candidatus Parcubacteria bacterium | reverse complement strand
GAGGAATTCGGCAGGCTCTTCACTACCATGTTCGGCGGCGGGGATGCTCACCTGACGCTGGTGAAGGAAAAGAAAAGGACACCTGATGAACTGGAGGAGACAGACGAGATCGATCAGGATAAAAATCTTGAAGAAGGTCTGGAGATTGCTGTGAATCTTCCGAGGAAGAAGATCCGCGGCCTGATGATGCTCTCCGGCGGGGAGAGGGCGCTTACCTCTATAGCGCTTCTTTTCGCCATTTCGGCGGTAAACCCGCCTCCGTTTATCATTCTTGATGAGACTGATGCCGCCCTCGATGAGTCAAACTCCAAAAAATATGGCGACATGGTTGAAGCACTCTCCAAACGATCTCAGCTTATTCTTATAACTCACAATCGCGAGACAATGTCCCGTGCCGGAGTGATATACGGAGTAACTATGGGCTCTACCGGAGTATCTAAACTCCTTTCCATTGCTTTCGACGAAGCTGTGGAAGTTGCAAAGTAGAGTTCGGCATTATAGGATGCCTCAGGAAGGTTCCACTCTCACACGAGGGTCACATGAGCGGAGAAAACAACGGTTCACCGAAGAGCAAGCGCGGGTTTGCCTCCATGGATAAAGGCGAACAGAAGGTAATCGCAAGCAGAGGCGGACGCGCGGCGCACTCAAAGGGTACGGCCCACGAGTTCGACCGGGCAGAAGCCGGTGCGGCAGGAAGAAAGGGAGCAGCCTCGATGAAGGTGAAGTTGGGTGAAGAATACTCAGCGTACATGGTCCAGATTGGCCGCAACGGCGGACTGGCCCGGGCAGATAAGATGAAATTGAAGGTTTAATCCACGAGCGGCATTCACCGCTCTTTTATTTATATAAAGGCGAAATCGAGGGTCTTCCTGTCCAGGTCTGCGTTCATTAGTTTAACTTTGACTTTATCGCCGAGGGAGTACTTCTTGCCGGTGCGTTTGCCGACAATGGCGTATAACTTTTCATTCAGCTCGTAGAAGTCGTCGGTCATATCCTTGAGGCGAACCATACCCTCGGCCTTTGTTTCTATTTCCTCCACATACACACCCCATTCCGAGACTCCGGAAACCAAAGCTTCAAATTCCTGACCGACATGACCCGACATGTACTCAACCTGCTTGTATTTAATAGATGCGCGCTCGGCTTCGGCAGCTTCAAGCTCGCGCTCGCTTGACTCGTCGGAGAGGCGCTGATACTTAGCAACTTCATCGGCTTCGATTTTTCCATGGGTGAGATACCTATATAGAAGTCTGTGCACCATAAGGTCCGGATAGCGGCGGATAGGCGAGGTGAAGTGGGTGTAATACTCGAAAGCCAGGCCGAAATGCCCAATGTTAGAAGTCGAATAGATAGCCTTGGACATGCTGCGTATGGCGGCGGTCTTCACCAGTGCTTCCGCAGGCGAGCCCTCGACTGAGCGGATCATCTTGCCGATATCTTCGGCGGTCGTCTCGCCGTCCTTGTGCTTGAGCTCAAAGCCGAGAGCTTTCACGAAGGTCGCCAGGTTTATGATCTTGTCGCGGTCCGGAGAGTCGTGTATGCGGTAGACGAAGGCCGTCTTAGTATTGCTTTTCCCCACGCTGTGCATGTGCGTGGCCACTTCGCGGTTGGCCAAAAGCATGAAGTCCTCAATGAGCTTGTGAGTATCCTTCCTTATTTTGCGTACGACTTTCACGGGCTTACCGCTTTCATCAAGGACGAATTTGACCTCGTCGGTCTCGAATTCGATGGCACCGTTTTTGAACTTCTCCTCCCGGAGCTTGTATGCAATCTTGTTGAGGGTCATAAGTTCTTCCAGGAACGGTCCTTTGCCGTCATCGAGTACCTGCTGGGCTTCTTCATATGAGAAGCGTTTGTCGGAATTGATGAGAGTTTTACCGAACCATCTCTCCTTGACCTCACCCTCAAGATTCATGATGAAAACGGCCGAGAAGGCGTATTTGTCCTCATTCGGGTTTAAAGAACAGAGATCATTACTGAGAATCTCTGGGAGCATTGGTATAGTGCGGTCAACGAGATATATGGACGTGCCGCGCTTCACAGCCTCATCATCAAGAGCGGTCTTAGGTTGTACAAAATGCGAGACGTCGGCTATGTGGATGCCAATCTCATAATCGCCGTTCTCCAGTTTTTTAAAAGATATGGCATCATCGAAGTCCTTAGCGTCGACAGGATCGATGGTGAATGTGGTGGTATCACGGAAGTCTTTGCGATCCTTGAGGTGGTCCTCCTTGGCCCATTTTTCTTTCCATTCTGCCGCTTCCTTTTCCACCTCATGTGGGAAGTCGACCTCAAATCCGGACTCATATACAATGCCGAGCATTTCGGTATTGTGCTCACCCTTCCGGCCGATGATTCTTATGATACGACCCTCAGGACTTTTGCCCGGATCGGTCCACTCGGTGATCTCGGATAAGACCTTGTCGCCCGCCTGCGCAGACGGGCCGCCTTTGGCCTCGGATTTGTCCACGAAGATATCGCGGTACATGCGCTTGTCGTCTGGTATGACGAATCCGTTATCGAAAACGCCGACGAAGTGAGTTTTCTTCCTCCTTACTATATCTGTCACCCTGGCCTGCTTGCGGCCGTAGAGTTCTTTGTCCAGCGGCTCGACCCTTACGGTGTCGCCGTTGAGAGCGGTGTTGATGTTCTCAGGCTGAATCTCAAGATCCACATCGGCATCTGGTATCTTGAAATAACCAACCCCTTTGCCGGTGACTTTGATTGTGCCTTCGAAGGTGTTCTTCATTCTATATATTCTCCGACAATATAGCACAACGTTGGCTTCGAGGAAGTCTTTCTATTGACCACATAGGACTTTTTTGTTACTCTGGTGGCTCATGTTAAAGATAAGATTACAGAGAGTCGGGAGGAAATCGGAGCCAGCTTTTCGTATTGTTCTGACCGAATCCGAGAATTCCACTAAGAGCGGCCGCCTCAAAGAGGTGCTCGGCTCTTATGATGCCCGCAAAACCTCCGATCTCCTTAAGACCGATCGCATAAATTACTGGCTCAAGCAGGGAGCCAAGCCGACCGGAACGGTACACAACCTTCTGGTAACACATAAGGTTATCGATGCTAAAAAAATTAACGTTTTGCCCAGGAAAAGTCCGATTGCCAAGGAGGCAGAACCCACGACTGCGACACCTGCGGCTGAGGCTGCTCCGGCATCCGCGGTCGAACCGTCCCCTTCGCCAGAGCCTACGGCGGACCAAGGCGTGATAGAATCTACAGAGGCTACAGAGGCCTAGACAGTCCGTTATTTCCGTTAATCCTGAACGAACATGAACGACGACGTACAGTTTCTGGAATTTTTGATAAAAGCATTGGTTGAACATCCGGATTCCGTAAAGATCAAGAGGACGGTTGATGAGATGGGGGTGCTTATGACTCTTGATGTGCACCCCGATGACATGGGCAAGGTCATAGGCCGCTCTGGCAATACCGCCAAGGCCATCCGCATACTACTCCGAGTGGTTGGCATGAAGAACAATGCTCGTGTGAATCTGAAGATCAATGAGCCGGCCGGCGGACAAAGAATAATGCCTCCGCGGGAAGAGTCTTCGGTCCCCAGGGCTTCCAAGACTCTCGACGAAGCCTTCGCTGATCTCAATCTGGAATAGTGCACTTCCATATAATCACTTTATTTCCCAAGGCGTTCGACTCTTATCTCGGCGAGTCGATCTTGAAGCGTGCTATTGAAGATAAAAAGATAAAAGTGAGTTTCTATAATCCGCGCGATTTCACCAAAGACAAATGGAAGAGGATAGACAGACCCCCATATGCAGGAGGCCCTGGCATGGTCATACAGGCAGAACCCGTCATAAAGGCAATCCAGAGGGCCAAAGGCCTAAGGTCTAAGGTGAAGATTATTTTCCTTACACCGAGCGGTAAGCAATTTACCAACTCTTACGCGGCCAGTGTTGCGAAGAAGTACAAGGACGTGATTATCGTCTCTGGCCGCTATGAGGGCATAGATGCAAGAGTAAAGAAGGTTTTTAAAACGGATGAAGTTTCTATTGGTCCTTTTGTCCTTACCGGAGGCGAGCTGCCGGCCCAGTTGATCATAGACACTATCTCCCGTCATGTGCCGGGAGTGCTCGGCAATCTCGGTTCGATCGAGGAGTCGCGAACGGCTTCGCCGGATGTTTATACCCGGCCGGAGAGCTTCAAATATAAGGGCAAGGCTTATGCAGTACCCAAGGTTCTGCTCTCAGGCAACCATGCTAAAATTGAAGAGTGGAAAAGCAAGCGAAAAACAGATAAATAATTTTCATGATGATATATACAAACAATTGGCTGGCCATATTAGTCGCGGTTATTGCGAACTTCGTCGTAGGCTGGCTCTGGTATGGAATGGTGTTCAAGAATCTGTGGGTAAGCCTCTCGGGTCATGGCTCGATGAGCATGGATGAGATGAAATCTAAGGGTGCCACGGCAACTCGTGGATACATCGTTACTATTATCCTCGGACTCATTACTCCGTTCGTCTTCTTCTCGCTCGCGCAGTCATTGCTTGTCTCAGCGGTTGGCGGTGCCCTTATGCTCGTTTTCTGGATATGGCTCGGTTTCCAAGTTCCTATAACTGTCGGCTCCGTGCTCTGGGATGCTAAGCCCTGGGGATTATTCTTCCTCAATGCTGCCAACCAACTCGTTTCTCTCGTCGTTACCGCTCTCATCTACGCGTGGATGGTTGTATAGAGGCTATATTTGACAGAAAAACAGGGGTAGTGTAAACTACGCATCAACTTCGAACTCTGATTTAGTTACGACCGAAGTAAAGTTTGGGAGAGACTTTACCAACAGCCTGTTTACGAGTTTTTAATATTCATAAATAATGTCAATTAAGTCCTCGGCAAGGCCGAAGAAGTTCTTCGGCCGTTTCCGCGAGCCGCTCACTGACATGCCAAACCTTGTGGTTTCGCAGGTCGATAGTTTCAAGTGGCTTATAGAGACGGGTCTTAAAGAGGTTTTTCAGGAGTTCTCATCCATCAAGGATTTTTCTGAGCGCAAGTTCCAGCTCGACTTCGTCGGCTTCGAGCTAGACAAGCCGAAGATGGACGAGTATGAGGCAAAGGAGAAGAAGATGTCTTACGAAGCACCGCTTCGCGTCAAAATCCGCCTAAAGAACTTTATCCAGAAGACTGAGAAGGAGCAGGAGCTCTTTATGGCGGACTTCCCGCTCATGACGGATCATGGAACTTTCATCATCTCCGGTATCGAACGTGTAGTCGTACCCCAGCTGGCGCGCTCTTTCGGCGTATTCTTCACCTCGCAGGAAGTCAAAACCAAGAAAACTTTCGGAGCGAAAGTTATTCCGG
The DNA here is from genome assembly GCA_019658995.1 of Candidatus Parcubacteria bacterium. Lineage (GTDB taxonomy): Bacteria > Patescibacteriota > Minisyncoccia > Phycocordibacterales > Zambryskibacteraceae > JAIFWN01. The sequence goes on along the minus strand of JAIFWN010000002.1, from coordinate 88,791 downwards.
CCAGAGGCGCCTGGATAGAGTTCGAGACGGATGCAGACGGAGTCATAAACGTGCGCATAGACAGGAAAAGAAAATTTCCTGTCACTACGCTTCTGCGGGCTTTCGGTGCGGCTACCAATGAGAAAATCCTTGGTCTTTTTGCTGACCAGTCCGAGGCACGTCCATATATAGAGAAGACTTTGGCCAAGGATCATACTACTACCGAGGACGAGGCGGCTATCGAAATCCATAAGAGACTCCGTGACGGCGATCTGGCTTCGGCCGAGAACGCCCGCGAATTCGTGCGTTCTATCTTTGACACCGAGCGCTACGACCTCTCCCGAGTCGGGCGTTTCCGCTTCAACAACCGCTTCCACCTCAAACAGAGTGACAAGGAAATGGATCGCCGCACCCTTTCGCTCGAAGATATGAAGATAATCGTCTCACACATCGTGCACCTGAATGTCACTCCGAATGCCATGCCGGACGACATCGATCATCTGGGAAGCCGTCGCGTGCGGTACGTAGGAGAGCTCTTCCAGCAGAAGATACGCGTCGGCATGGCTCAGATCAAGAGAAACATTCAGAACAGGATGTCCACTATCGATACCGACGTCACTTTGCCGGTACAGTTCATTTCTCCGAAGCCATTGCAGGCCAGGATGAAGGAGTTCTTCACCACAAACCAGCTCTCGCAGTTCATGCAGCAGGAGAACGCGCTCACGGAGATAGAGCATCTCCGCACCCTCTCTGCTCTCGGTCCTGGTGGACTCAACCGAGCCCGTGCCGGCTATGAGGTCCGCGACGTGCATCCAAGCCACTACGGCAGGCTCTGTCCCATCCACACGCCAGAAGGTCCGAACATCGGCCTAATACTACGCCTTTCGAGTTACGCCAAGGTCAATGACTTCGGTATGATCGAGACACCTTATGCAGTTGTCAGAGACGGTGCGATAACCGGCGAGATCAAATATCTGAATGCTCTCGAGGAAGAGCAGTACAACATCGCTCACGCCGCCACTCCGGTGGGTGAGGGCGGAAAACTGGTGAATGATATTATCGACGTCCGCCATAAGGGCGAGCCCCACACCGTGCGACGCGAGAAAGTCGACTATATAGATGTCGCTACTAATCAGGCTTTCTCCATAGCCACCTCAATGATCCCGTTTCTTAACCACGATGATGCCAACCGCGCTCTGATGGGTAGCAACATGCAGAAGCAGGCAACTCCGTGTATCATCCCCGAGGCTCCGCTTGTTGCTACTGGTATAGAAGAGAAGGCTGTGCGCGACACCGGACGGCTCGTTATTGCTCCATGCGCCGGCTCTATCACTTATGTTGACGGCAAATCGATAGTCCTTACCGACAATAAAGGCGATGATCACAAGTTCCCGCTCGTGAACTTCTCCATGACAAACGGCTTCACCGCTTTCCATCAGCGTCCGTCTGTGGAAGTCGGACAGAAGGTCAAAAAAGGCGAAGTTATTGCCGATACCTCTTCTTCAGAACACGGCCAAATGGCTCTGGGACAAAACATACTGGTGGCCTTCATGAGCTGGAGCGGCGCCAACTACGAAGACGCAATCATCCTATCCGAAAGACTGGTGAAGGAGTCCAAGTTCACCTCCATACATATAGAGGACTTTATCGTGAACGTCCGCGATACCAAACTTGGTCCGGAGGTCATTACCTGCGACATCCCGAATGTCGGAGAGAGCAAGCTTAAGAACTTGGCTGAAGACGGCATTATTCGTGTAGGCGCAGAAGTCAGACCGGGCGATATTCTTGTAGGCAAGATTACTCCGAAGGGCGAGAGCCAGCTTACTCCGGAGGAACGCTTGCTCCGTTCGCTCTTCGGTGAAAAGGCTCGTGATGTCAAGGATACGTCTAAGCGTATGGAAGGAGGCAAGCGCGGACGCATCATATCAGTCCAGGTCTTCTCGCGGGAAAGGGGAGATAAGCTGGAGAGCGGAATCCTAAAGCAGATTCATATACAGGTCGCTCAGCTCCGTAACGTTTCAGTCGGTGACAAGCTCGCTGGCCGCCACGGTAATAAGGGTGTTATATCGAAGATCCTGCCGGTCGAAGATATGCCATATATGGCAGACGGCACTCCCATAGATATCATTCTCACTCCGCTCGGTGTGCCGAGCCGCATGAACCTGGGGCAAATTCTTGAAATGCATTTAGGTCTAGCTGCGAATACACTCAATTATCAGGCCATTGTTCCTCCGTTTGCCGGTGCTGAGGAGGAGGAAATTAAGGCGGAACTCAAGAAGGCCGGCTTTAAGGAAAATGGAAAGATGAGACTCTTCGACGGCCGTACAGGAGAGGCCTTCGATCAGGAGATCGCAGTCGGCTATATGTACATCCTGAAGCTCCACCACATGGTTGAGGATAAGATTCATATGCGATCTATCGGTCCGTACTCCCTCATTACCCAGCAGCCGCTCGGGGGTAAGGCCCAGAACGGAGGTCAGAGATTCGGAGAAATGGAAGTCTGGGCGCTTCTCGGTCACGGCGTGGGACACACGCTCCGCGAAATGCTTACCATAAAGTCCGACGACATTCAGGGACGATCTGCGGCTTTCGATGCGATAGTCAAGGGTGAGAAGATCCAGGAACCAGGCACCCCAGCATCATTCAACGTCTTGGTAAACAACTTGAGAGGTCTGGCACTCGATATAGATGTGAAAAAAAGGAAGCCCGAGGCAACTAACTAAACCCTCATGAACTACACCAACAGAAAAACAATCGACACCAAGGACTTCGACCTCATAGGCATCAAGCTTGCCAGTCCTGAGCGCATCAAGGAGTGGTCATACGGCGAAGTTACCAAGCCTGAAACCATCAACTACCGCACACAGAGATCTGAGCGTAACGGCCTCTTCGACGAGAAGATATTCGGCCCCGACAGGGACTTCGAATGTTATTGCGGCAAATATCGCGGTATCCGGTACAAGGGTATTATCTGCGAGAAGTGCGGCGTGGAGATTACCCGTTCCATCGTACGGCGCGAGAGAATGGGCCACATCGAGCTCGCTTCCCCGGTTGCCCATATATGGTTCCTGAAGAACGTGCCTTCGCGCATCTCTCTTGTCATGGGTATACCGGTAGCCGACCTTGAAAAGGTTATATATTTTGCCGGCTACATAGTCACATCAGTAAGCGAGAGTGAGAAGTCCCGTGTGATGAGGGATCTTGAAAGCGAGTTCAAATCCAAAGTTAAGAGTCTTCATGACGACAAGGCCAAAGAAGCTCTGAAAGAGCTGGCTACTCAAACCAGGCATGACATCGAGTCGCTCGTGCCTGGACGCGTACTCGACGAAGTCGAGTACCACCGCTTCGGCATGAAGTACTCAACTATATTTGAAGCCGGTATCGGGGCGGAGGCAATCTTCAACATTTTGAAGTCGATTGATCTGAAGAAGCTGCACTCGGAGCTCGAAGAGGAGATTACCAAGGCTCCGGCTACGGAACTCCTGAGACTCCATAAGCGTGCATCTACAGTGCAGTGGATGATTACCGCAGGCGTCAGGCCGGAGTGGATGTTCCTCACCAGGATCCCGGTTATACCTCCAGCTATACGCCCGATGGTGCCCCTTGACGGCGGACGATACGCTACTTCAGACGTCAACGACCTCTACCGCCGTGTCATCAACCGCAACAACCGCCTGAAAAAACTGAAGGAGATCAATGCCCCCGATGTCATTTTGAGAAACGAGAAGAGAATTCTTCAGGAGGCTGTGGATGCTCTCATAGACAATACTATCCGTCACGGTTCATCCGGGGGTTCACAGGCACAGCGCCGCCCGCTCAAATCGCTCTCGGATAATCTTAAGGGCAAGCGGGGCCTCTTCCGTCAAAACCTCCTGGGTAAGCGCGTGGATTATTCCGGCCGATCAGTCATTGTCGTCGGTCCCGAACTGAAGCTCCATCAGTGCGGCCTACCCAAACACATGGCGCTCGAGCTCTTCAAGCCGTTTATCATTTCAGAACTCTTAAAGCGCGAGCTCGCGTACAACATCCCGGGTGCGCGCCGCTTGATCGAAGACGCTATCCCTGAGGTCTGGGCAATACTCGAGGAGGTGATCAGGAACAAGTACGTGCTCTTGAACCGTGCGCCTACTCTCCACCGCCTCGGTATTCAGGCTTTCCAGCCGATACTTATCGAAGGCAACGCTATTCAGCTCCACCCGCTCGTATGTACTGCCTTCAACGCTGACTTCGACGGAGATCAGATGGCTGTGCACGTTCCGCTCTCGGATGAATCTCAGGCCGAAGCGCGTCTGATTATGGCCGCTGACAAAAATATATTGAAGCCGGGCAACGGCGAACCGGTGATCACTAACAAGATGCTCGACATCGCTCTTGGCACATACTGGATGACGCGCATCATTCCGGGCGAGAAGGGAGAGGGAAGATATTACTCGAGTCCCAACGCGGCTATCACCGCATACGACTTCGACGTTGTCAGCTTCAGGGCCAAGATTAAGGTTCTTGCAACCGAGAGCGACAAGTACAAGCACTTCGAGGGCAAGATATTCGAGACCTCCGTCGGCAGACTTCTCTTCAACTCTATACTCCCTTCCCATTATCCGTTCCTCAATCATGAAATAGACAAGAAGAAGATGGGAGATCTGGTTGACGATCTCATTGAGCGGTACGGCATTGAGGCATTGCCGGCCATCGCCGACAAGATCAAGGATTTCGGATTCCGCTACGCCACCACTTCCGGAGTGACCTGGGGAATAGATGATGTGAAGATCCCCGCGGAAAAAGACAAGATTATCGAGAAGGGCAGGACAGAAGTGCAGAAGGTTATTGACCAGTGGAATGACGGCCTTCTCTCCGAAAAAGAGAGGATACAGAAGTCGGTCGAGATCTGGCAGAGCATAAAATCAGAAATCGAAGCACTCATACCCGGCACTCTTTCCACCAAAGACTCCGTTTATGACATGACATATTCAGGTGCTCGCGGCTCTTTCGGCAATCTAAACCAGATGGCCGGCATGAAAGGTATTATTACCAATGTCGCCGGAGAATCTCTGGAATTCCCGATAACCTCCTGCTATAAGGAGGGTCTTACTCCTCTTGAGTACTTCATCACCACCCACGGTTCGCGCAAAGGTCTTACTGACACCGCACTCAACACCGCCAAGGCAGGTTACCTTACCCGCCGTCTCTTCGACGTTGCCCAGGATGAAATCGTTACCGAAGAGGATTGCGGTACAAAGGAGGGAATTGTCGTTACCAGGAAAACCGCTTCTGGTATCCAGATCCCACTATCCAAATCCGTACGTGGCCGCTTCATTGCAAAGGACGTAGTGAATGATAAGGGTGATGTGATATTCAAAACCGGTCATTACATAGAAAAGCACGATGCGGAAACGATAGACAAATCGAATATTGAAAGCGTTTCAGTGAGAAGTCCGATGGTCTGTAAGAGCGAGCACGGCATCTGTGTGAGATGCTATGGCATCGATCACGGCAGCAATAAGGTCGTGGAACTTGGCGAAGCTGTCGGTACGGTAGCCGCCCAGGCTATCGGTGAACCGGGAACTCAGCTCACCATGAGAACCTTCCATGCCGGAGGCGTGGCCTCGACCGCAGGTGACATCACTGCCGGCCTCCCTCGCGTCGAAGAAATATTCGAAAAACGAAAACCCAAAAATCCGGCCGTCATCGCTCATGTCAACGGAACCGTAAGCGAGATCAAGATGGACGGTCATGATCGCATTATCGTTCTCCTGCCGGATGAAAGCGAGGCTAAGACTGCCAAGGCCAAGAAACTGGAGACAGAGTATGTAGTGGCTCCTTCAAGAAGTATTCTTACTCGCGTCGGCGCAACGGTCAAAAAAGGCGAACTTCTGACAGACGGCTCGGCCGATCTGGATGAACTCTTCCGCTATGCCGGCAAAGAAGCAACATCTGAATATATCATTCACGAGGTCTCCAAACTCTATGAACTCCAGGGTGCCGCAGTCTCCCACAAGCACATTGAGCTCATTATCAGACAGATGTTCGCAAGGAGAAAAGTCAGGGATGCCGGTACAACCACCTATACCCGCGGTGATGTAGTCGAGGTCTCAGAGCTCACCGGTACCGATGTCAAAGCTGATCCGGTCATCATGGGTATCACCGAAGTTTCTCTATCCCGCGCCTCTTTCCTCTCGGCGGCCTCTTTCCAGCATACTCCCAGGGTGCTCATCCAGGCTGCTATCCGCGGCGCCGATGACGAACTCCTCGGACTAAAGGAAAATGTTATCATTGGCAGACTGATTCCCGCAGGTACAGGTTTCAAGGGCGGATTTAAAGAGAAACTCATATGCGAGGAAATGTTGAAGCAATCAAAGAACGTCTGAGTGTCGAGGAGGTCATAGGAAGTTACGTACAGCTTCAGAAGGCGGGGCAGAATTTCAAAGCTAAATGCCCCTTCCACAATGAGAAGACTGCGAGCTTCATGATCTCCCCGTCGCGCCAGAGCTACTACTGCTTTGGCTGCGGAGCCAGGGGGGACATTTTCACGTTCGTCAAGGAGATGGAGGGGGTAGATTTCAAGCAGGCTCTCAGAACTCTTGCCGATCGCGCCGGTGTGGAGCTCACATTCGAAAGGGGCGAGGGCAAGAATGACAAGGATAAGCTCTATTCTGTTCTCGAGGACGCCACATTGTACTTTGAGAATGAGCTGAAAAAATCTCCCGAAGCGCTTAAGTATCTCGCCGAGCGGGGCGTAAACGAAGGAAGCATAAAGACCTGGCGCCTGGGATACGTGCCCGAAGAGTGGAGACTACTCCGGGAGTTCATGTCGACTCTCGGCCATAGCGATGAGGTCCTGATAAGAGCGGGACTGATCAAGAGGAGCGAAGATCATAAGGACAAGGAGCCGTACGATGTCTTCCGCGGACGCATCATTTTTCCGCTTTTTGATCCGAGAGGACAGGTTATAGCCTTTTCCGGCCGCGCATTAGGTAAGGATGTCGAGCCGAAGTACTTAAACAGTCCCGATACGCCGCTGTTTACCAAAAGCGAAGTTCTCTACGGTTTGGACAAAGCCCGCGAGGATATAAGAAGGAAGGATTATGCCATTCTTGTCGAGGGCCAGCTCGATTTGGTGCTTTCGCACCAGGCCGGGGTAAGGAATACTGTCGCTTCTTCGGGTACCGCATTCACCGAAGCTCACCTGGAACGGCTGAAGCGCCTCTCTCCCCGTATAATACTGGCTTTCGATGGCGACACTGCGGGAGTGAAAGCGGCCGAGAAAAGTACGATCCTCGCTCTTAGCCTGGGCATGGAAGTAAAGGTGGCGAAATTGCCGGACGGCAAAGATCCGGCCGATCTTGCCAAAGAAGATCCTGAGAGGTGGAAGGATGTTCTGCGCTCGTCGAAAAGCGCTATAGAAATATTTCTGGATGAAGTTCTCAAGGCTGAGAAGGATTCGCGTAAGATCGGCAAGGCTGTAGAGAAGAAGATCCTTCCGATCCTTGCTTTGGTCCAAAGTGCCATAGAACGTTCGCATTTCGTCTCGCTTATTGCCAAGCGTACCGGCATAAGGGAAGAAGTGATACTTGAAGATCTCAAGCGCGTCAAGGCTCCGGAGGTATCCGGACGAGCGACGGTAAATGAAAACGATATCGAAAGCAAAGTCACCTTACCCTTGAGGGATCTTATTGAGGAGCGATTGAAGGAAGTTCTGGCATGGCAGAAAGATTTTCCAGAGGCGTCTGAAGAGGGCAGGGCACTCCTCAGGGAAGAGTCTTTGCTGAGGAGCAGACTCACGGAAATCGATCTCGAGGGAGAGAGGAAAATGCTTCAGACGAAGCTCTTCCGCGGTGAGGGAGGCGATGAGATTCTCAGGGAATTCGAAGTCTTATCCAGGAAGCTGGATGAGGGGAAGCGCCGAATATAAAAAAGTGTTGTAAAATAAAAAGTTAATGCCCAAAAAGAAACAAAAAAAGAAACAAAAGGCAAAGAAGACCGGCGTAAAATCGCGGGTCAAAAAGGGCCATGCCAAAAAGGTTATAAAAAAGAAAGCGGCGAAACCCGTCAAACCGAGAGCTCTTTCCAAGAAGGCTCAGGAGGCAGAGACCAGGGTCAACCGGCTCATAGTCCGCGGCAAGGAGCGCGGCTTCATTACCTATGATGAGATACTCAAGGAATTCCCGAATGTCGAGACAAATATTATTTTCCTGGACGAGCTGTATGAGAAGCTCCACAGTGCCGGTGTGGATGTATTGGAAGGAGGGGGGCTTCTCGAGATTCACAACACCGATGACGATAAGAAGTATTACTCAAAATCTGACTCTGCATACGACTCTATTCAGATGTATCTTAAGGAAATAGGCCGTTATCCGCTCATATCCGGTAATATGGAGAAGGAGCTTGCCAAGCGCATCGAAGCCGGGGATGTGGAAGCAAGGAATCTCTTGGCGCAGGCCAACCTGCGTCTGGTGGTCTCCATAGCCAAAAAATACGCCAACCGCTCTCCCGATCTTACTCTCCTCGACCTCATACAAGAAGGGAATCTGGGTCTCTACAAGGCAGTGGAAAAGTTCGACTGGACCAAGGGTTATAAATTTTCCACTTATGCTACCTGGTGGATCAGGCAGGCCATTACCCGTGCGCTTGCCGACCAGAGCCGCACCATCCGCGTACCGGTGCACATGGTCGAAACTATCGCGAAATACAAGCAAGTCGTCCGGAGACTGACGCAAGATCTCGGACGTGAACCGCTGCCGGAGGAAATTGCCATGGAAATGAATTTGGATGTCGAAAAAATTTATCAGATAGAAAAGATTGACCAGTCTACGGTATCCCTTGAGAGCCCTGTCGGAGAGGAAGGCGATGACGGCAAATCCAAGCTAGGGGACTTTCTGGCCGATGACAAAATACTTTCCCCGGCTGAGGAGAGCTCGCGACGTATCATCTCGGACCAGGTCAAGGAAATACTGAACGATCTGCCGCCGAAAGAAAGAAAGATCCTGGAAATGCGCCACGGCCTGACCGACGGCTATACTCATACTCTTGAGGAAGTCGGCAGAGTTTTCGGCGTTACCCGCGAGCGCATCCGCCAAATTGAGGCCAAAGCTCACGAGAAGATCCGTCAGCACGATAAGATAAACAGACTGAGAGGGTATTAAAACAGCTCGCGCGAGCGCGAGCTGTTCCTGCTGGATCTCCCGCAGTTTCAGACAGATATCGAAGAGGAACCATGGCATGGCCGCAGTGGCAAGAAATGCCATGATCTTGGCATGTTCGCGAGCAGCGAGCTCAACTCCGTAATACATGTCCGACGCGAGCATACAAGCTACCACAAACGAAAGAACGAGGAAGATCCAGCCGATTATCATTGCAGGCCTCATAGTCATCTCCTCAATAGTCTTCTTCTATAGACGAAAGACTCGGATTTTTTCGACAAATGCTAAAATAGGGCTATGAAGAGGAATAAATACCCAATCAAGCATTGGAGCTACTCCTCCCTTGTTACCTACCTCCGTAACCCCCTGGCGTGGCATAAGAGGTATGTAGAAGGTGTTTTCGATACACCAGCCACACCAGCTTCGGTCATAGGGCGGGCTGCGCACACGGCTCTTGAGCATTATTACAAGGGCGGTACCCAGGAGTTTGCTATTGAACAAGGCCTTCTGTATCTCAGGGAGGTGCCGGACTTCGAGATCAACTTTGGGAAAGCCGAATCACTCGCTGAAAAGAAGAAAAAACGTGCTCATATGGAGGCAGAGTATCGCCAGGCAGTATCCTTTTATCTGGCGAAACCGCCGCGTCACAAGGTCTTAGGCGTAGAAGTGAAGGTTATCGCTCGCATCCCAGGCATCGATATTCCGGTCAAGGCAATATCTGACTTGGTGGTGGAGTCCCGTACTGAGCCAGGAGCTGTAGATATAGTCGATCACAAATTCATGGGTTCGTTCGGATCGCTCGGTCTCGATAATCCGCTTTTCATGATCCAGGCCCTCTTCAATTACTACACAGTACTCTCCGAATTTGGCCGACCGGTCGGTAAGTTCATCGTCTATGAATGCAAGAAGACAAAGAACAAAGACGGTAAACCTCAACTCCGAAAGCATGTCATCGATTTTCGCGAACATGAGCAGGAGTTCTTACTCTTCCACCGATTGCTCTCCGACGCTACCAAAGAAATCCGGACCAGAAAAATATTTCTGCCGAACCCCTCTGATATGTTCGAAGGCAAAAATTCTTTGGAAATCTATCGCTGGGGACTTATCGAATAGGGGACGTGCTCACTTAAGAAGTGAATCGATTTTAGCTTTAATACTTTCAAATGGCTCGGCTCCGTTGATCTCGATCTTCCTATCGCCTTTGACGATTATGGAGTAAGGGGTTCCTAGCGCCCCGGCTGCGATAGAAGCCTCAACGGATTTATTTATAGCTTCTGCATACTTGCCACTCGAGAGACACTCATTGAACTTAGCTACATCGAGTCCAAGGCTCTGGGCAATCTTCGGCAGTTCTGCCGGATCAAGGGTGTTGTTGGTGCCTGTAATGGCGAACACCTTGTCTATATATTTCCAAAAAGTGTCATTGCCTCCCTGGTCAAACGCGCACTCGGAAGCTTCCGCTTCCTTATGTGCTCTGGAATGGAGTTCGGCAATTGGGAAGTGGCGATAAACCCAGGCGACCCTGCCCTGATACATATCCACGATCTGGTGCATGGTGCTGTGGAAAGCTTTGCAGAACGGGCACTCAAGATCCGAATACTCGATTATCACTACTTCGGCATTTCTGCTTCCAAACAAGTGGTCGGCGTTACTTACCGGTTCGATCTTTACCTGAGAGGCATCATTCGGAAGCGGGTTGCCGCCGATAATCGCTTTGCCTCCGCCGAAATATACAGCCGCCGCTATCATGGCTCCGGCTGCGATGATGGCCAGAGGGATGCTTACGGCATTCCTATTTGTATTCTGGGTTGCTGTCGGCGGCATTGGATTTATTTTTACTAAAGAAGTATATCATCCCGGCGACGAGTATTGAAATGATGATGCTCCCGATGACGTCGGCTGCATGGTGAACGCCTGTTTCTACCCTTGATATTGCCACAAAAATGGTTATGAACCACAGAACCAGAGACCACTTCCGGCTGAAAGGGGTAACAACTGCCGCCAGAGCAGAGACCAGGAGCACGTGGTCAGATGGGAAGCCGTTATCGGCCGCGTGAGAGATTAGCGGTGTGAAATTTTCAACAACGAACGGACGGGGATTGTTTATGATGTGGTTAGCCACTTTGGCAATGATTAGTGAGATAGGGAAGAGGAAAATGCCAAATTTGATCATCGATATTCTTCTCCCTGATCTCCAAAACACATAGACGGCAATTAAGACTGAAGCAATCCATAGGTATTTAGCTCCGAATATAAAAAGAGTATCCATTAGAATGGCAGAGTATATGTAATTTTATGCTCGCTTGGAGCTTCCCATAGGGCAGTATCCAATTTTATCTCATGAAGCTTGCCCGCCTCCTTGAAAATCAGTTTGCTATTGGCACGAGCGTAATCATAGAGCTCCTTGGTGAGCTTCACATCATCGATGCAGTAAGCCCGAACCTTCTCTACCTCGCCACTGCGCCACCACTGTATGGCGTCGAGGCCATGGCCGCTTTTTCTTTTCCCAAGCGTCCCAGCGGCCAGCTGGTCGAGCTTCATGCGTCGGCCATAAGTCTTCTTGATTTCGGTCAGGATATCCAGGGATCTTATTTTGAAAAGGTCACCGGGATAGTATTTATTCAAAAGTGGGACATCAAAACGGTCTGAGGCGAAACCTATGAGCATGTCCGCATGCTCGATGACCGGCCAGAGTTTACCGAGTTCCTCGACAGTGTAGGTTGTGTACTGATCCGTTTCGGAATCGTGTATAGCTACAATAGCAATATCAAGTAGCGTAGGATCCCATTTGCCAACGTCAGACGGCGAATTACTCGTCTCAATGTCAAATACGATTTTGCGCATTATTTACTTATGTGTAGGTAACTTGTGTGTTTCCAGGAAATCGCGAATCGTAATATCACCCATGCCGAAGCCGACCGTTGGTATGGGGTCAACTCCAAAAACTTCCAGAAGATTGTCATATCTGCCTCCGCCGAAGAGAGATCGCCGGTTGTCCTCATGCGTGTCGAATACCTCGAATACTATTCCGGTGTAGTAGTCAAAACCGCGCACAATTTTCGGATCAAAGACCACATTTTTAATTCCTGTTTTCCCGAGCTCTGTAAGGAGATTACGGATTTCCTCAGTCTCTGTAATTTCTACTCCGATATCCTCCCCGCGGTCAATCTTTCTAACTTGTTCCATATCTGTACCTGCCGGAAGGGCCTTTCTGCTGCTTATTCGTATTGAGAAGTCCTCGTCCTTAGCCCCGAACTCCTTCATAATTTTGTATGCAAGGGTGATTATCTCGACTTCTGCCTCCACTCCGCCGATGCCCATGAGATCGCAATTAAGCTGCCAGTGTTCGCGCCGGCGTCCGCGCTGGGGCCGCTCATAGCGGAAGACATTTGGTATCGAGTACCACCTGAGAGGGAATTTGAGCGTACGGCGGCGGGCGGCAACCATACGAGCCAGCGTTGGGGTCATTTCGGGACGGAGCACTACCTCTCGTCCGCCACGGTCGACGAATGAGAATGTCTGCTCGGTTACTATTTCCTCACTGGTCTTGCTTTTGTAAAGTTCGGCCGGCTCAAGGATGGAGGCGCTATATTCGACATAGCCGAAGTCTTCGGCCACCTTCCGCCAGATGCCAAATATATAGTTCTGGACAGCCATATCCTCCGGGTAGAAATCACGTACACCCTTGTAGGAGCTGGTTTCTAGCTTAGACATGTGGTTATTATACTGTATGAGCGAGATATTGAAACTCTATAAACGCCTGGGCGAAACGCCGCTTGAATGCATCGAGCGGTTTAAGGCCGGGAGGCCGGAATATGAGAATACTCCTATGACCTACCTTGGTCGGCTCGATCCGATGGCCGAAGGACTTCTCTTCGTTCTTGCTGGAGATACACGTAATAAGGATGAATACCTGGAGTGGGACAAAGCTTACGAGTTTGAGGTGCTATGGGGTTTTGAAACCGATACTTACGACACGCTCGGGCTAATAACCGCCACGGGACGCATGCCTCTGGATTTGGAAAAGAAGATGCCTAAGATGCTGAAAGTCATTGCTAACAAGAAGACACAGGTCTATCCGGCTTACTCTTCGCGCACCGTAGGGGGTAAACCACTCCATGCCTGGGCCAGAGAGGGAAAGATTGATGAGGTTGATATACCAACCAGGCAGATAAAAATTTTCAACATAGAGCACATCCGGACAAGGATGCTTAAGCAGAGTGAAATTCTTGAAGAGATTTTGAAAAACATTGACCTAGTGAAGGGCGACTTCAGACAAGAAGAAATCGCTTCGCTCTGGAAGCGCATGCTCAAGCCCGGAGAGCTGGCCCTGATCTCCAAATTCAAAGCCGATGTCTCAAGCGGCACATATATTCGCAGCCTGGCCCACGAGATGGGCAAATTGCTCGACACTCACGCTCTGGCATATAGCATCAAACGCACGAGAGTAGGAGAACATAAATTGCAATAACAGGTTAAAACGAACGTCTTTTTCTGAAGACATTCTAGTGAGATCCCATGAAGAAATTCGCAGTTTGTATCATTATGCTTCTTTTCTGTACATCAGTGTCAGCTATATCCGAGGATATTCAGCAGAGCAGTCCCAAACCAGATAGCCTGAATGTTTGTGTCCGAGTGCTGGCTGCTTACGGTCTGGGGCGACTTGCCACTGATAGGGATGCCAAAGCCGGAAAGATGGTAAACGATACTTTGGCTGCTCAGCTAAGGAAAGCGCCATCGATAATCACCGGTCCAGTCTGCGCCAATTTCTTTCCGTCTCAAATCCAAGATCGCAAAGCCTTGCTAATATTTTACGACGATGCCGTGTATTACAGGAAGCATGGCAAATTCGCGCCGCTGAAAACCAGAAATCCCCCGCACCAAAAGCGTGTGGGGATTTTATTTTAAATCCCTCGGCCGCTAGCCTAAGCCTTTCTCTGAGCCTTGGCACGGGACTGCTGGGTCAGAAGCTGCTTCCGTAAACGCACGGACTCGGGAGTGATCTCTATGTATTCATCATCTTTCATGATTTCCATTGCCCTCTCGATTGATAATTTCCAAGCCGGAACTAGAAAGATACCCTCGTCAGAACCGGATGCGCGCATGTTGGTGAGCTGCTTGCCCTTGGTTGGGTTCACATACAAATCCTCGCCCTTGGAGGTATTGCCGATAACCTGACCCTCATACACTTCGTCAGACGGCTCTATATAAAGCACACCCCTCTGCTGCAGGTTATCGAGGGCGAAGGCCAGGGCCTTGCCGTTCTCCATCGAGATCATCGAGCCAACATCGTGGTGTTCGATCTGGCCCGCATATTCCTTGAATCCCGTGAAGCGGGAGGCAAAGATACCCAAACCCTTGGTATCCACAATGAACTGTCCCCGATAGCCGAGAAGCGCCCTTGTCGGTGCTTCGAAGATTATGCGGGTCTGGCCATTCTCAGTTTTCATATCCATAAGCTGGGCACGCTTGGCTGTCAGGTGGGATATGATGGTTCCGCTCATCTCCTCAGGCACGTCGATGACGACCTCCTCATACGGTTCGGTCTTAACTCCGTTCTCCTCCTTCATAATGACGTGTGGCTGGGAGACCTGAAGCTCAAAGCCCTCCCGGCGCATGTTCTCGCAAAGAATGGCGATATGAAGTTCGCCGCGTCCGTAAACTGTGAGAAATTCGCTCGATGAGAAGTCGACTCTGAGCCCCACGTTCACCTCGAGTTCCCTTTCGAGCCGCTCGCGAATCTGACGGCCAGTGACGAACTTACCCTCCTTGCCGGCGAAGGGTGAGTCGTTCACTAGGAACCGGAGAGATATGGTTGGCTCGTCGACATTAATTGCTGGCAGGGCTTCGGAGTCCGGAGAACCGACAATGGTATCGCCAATATAAATTTCTGAAAATCCTGCGAGCATGACAATGTCACCAGCCACAGCCTCAGCACTCTCGATGCGCTTGATACCCTCAAAGGTGAAGAGTTTGGTGATCTTACCTTTATAGCTCTCGCCATTAGGCTTTTTGACCCAGACCTCCTGTCCGTTACAAATCTTGCCATCGTATATACGAGCAATAGCCAGACGGCCTAGGAAGTTGTCGTATGCCAGATTGAAGGGCTGAAGGCGAGCAGGCACTTCAAGATTCTGCGGAGCTGGCGGGACCTTTTCCAATACGACATCGAGTAGGGGTGAAAGATCTTTGGATTCATCAGTCAAATTTTTCTTAGCAATGCCCTCGCGGCCGATGGCATAAACAGTGGGAAAGTTGATCTGGTCGTTATCGGCACCGAGTTCTAGGAAGAGTTCGAGTACCATCTCGTGGACGGCGTCGGGGCGAGCGGCCGGTTTGTCTATTTTATTGATAACTACTATAGGCTTCAGACCGAGTTCCAGGGATTTCTTCAAGACGAAGCGGGTCTGGGGCATAGGTCCTTCCTGCGCATCGACTACTAGGAGCACCGTGTCTATGGAACGCAGCACCCGCTCGACTTCAGAGCCGAAGTCAGAGTGGCCCGGAGTGTCTACGATGTTTATTTTTGTATCCTTGTAGAAGAGGGAGGTATTTTTGGCATAAATAGTGATACCGCGCTCCTTCTCCAGGGCATTGCTGTCCATGCTCTCGCCCTCGGCAAACATTCCGTTCTGGCGGAGGATGGCGTCAGTGAGCGTAGTCTTGCCGTGGTCGACGTGCGCGATAATAGCGATGTTCCTGATTTGCATGAGGAACAATTAAAGCACGTTTTCTACCTTTCTTCAAGCTGGCCTCCGCGGTATACGAAATACTTGGTTACCTCTATGGTCGGTTCGGCGGCCAGCGGCTCACCGGATCTTCTGTCTAAATATTTTACGGTTACGATTCCATCTCCGTTTATCGATACAGTCTGTGGAGAGACACGATCACCGAGAAGTATTGCATTGGAACCCTTGTAACTAACGTTACCGGAAACATAAGCGGCAATATATACGAACATGCCTGAGCCTCCGCCGGACTGCAGGATGATGAGTGCGGCGTCATTTTTGCCGTCGCCGTTCACGTCTCCGTAGGTTATGTCCCTGGTAATCTCGGTATCGAGTGAGAGGACGCTTCCCGGCGCAAGTTCGGTGCTTGCCGAACCGTTTTTCAGAGTGATTGGGCCGTCCTCGAAGTCGAAGGTCGCATTGGAAGGATCTGGTCTGCTCGTATCCTTGGAAATCTTTATATCTGGGCCAGTGATGTTTGCATGATCTTGCCAATACTGCCAGCCGAAGAAGGCTATAACAGCCACCACTATGAGGCCAAGGAGAGTTTTCATATCTTTATTATAACAATAAAAAAGACCCTCACACGAGTGCGAGAGTCCTTGCTGATATCTCCTGAGCCAACTGGGCGTGGAGATTCCGGCGAACCAGAGTAATCATGGTGAAGCCTGAGTCAAGGGTTTGGTGTCTGATCACTCGACCGCTTACATCCGGATCCATGATCGGACACTGGAAGCGTACCTTCATCGGGTATACACCCTTTGCCCATCCCGATGGACTCAGATGGAGCTTCTTCAGCGAGCTTGTGAGGCTCGCGTCTTGAAACAATTCAGTGAGTACTGTTCGATTTACTACAAGATCCATCTCATCTGGTCTGCCGGCAAAATGGCCCTTGACCGTACCCAAGAGGCTTTCCAGGCCGTTGATGACTCGGAGGTCAAGAAGGTATACG
This sequence comes from Candidatus Parcubacteria bacterium, assembly GCA_019658995.1. GTDB lineage: Bacteria > Patescibacteriota > Minisyncoccia > Phycocordibacterales > Zambryskibacteraceae > JAIFWN01. The sequence goes on along the minus strand of JAIFWN010000002.1, from coordinate 71,995 downwards.
ACAGTCACATTTTCTGCCCAGAACTGGTTTCTTTGCTCGTCAGTCTTGAGAAAGCGAAGCATCGAAACCATTGTTGTCTTGGTACTGAATCCATTGGGCGGAGCCTCGCCCTTGCGTATCGCACGTCTGCTTCTGTACAGGACAACGGCGTAAAGTGTATGTCTCAGCTCTGCAGGCAGGTCCCATTCGTAATGCAGTATCTGATCGACCCTGAATCCGTGTGGATTGTTATCACCACGGGCCTTGATTTCAACACGGATACCTAGCCTTTCGGAGTAAATATCAGCATATTCGGCTTTGCCGCGTTCTGAAATTTCGCAGCCGAGAGCTTCGGCCATGAGGCATTCGTAAAGCAGACCTGCCTTACCCTGAGTATCCATGGCTCGCGAACGCAGCCAGTTATACTCGGCATGTGCGCTAGCCATTGAGTCCTCGCTTGTTAAAGTCCGATAATCTAACTGAGATTATAAGGATGAGGCGAAGTCTCCGCTAGTAGACAACCTTCTTTTGCAACATATAATGCTCCAAGACTAGATCGAACCTTCTCAATCAAAGAGGACTTATGACCCAACCGCGATACGTGATCAATCACGAACGCGCCGAGTGGGTCGTGCGGACCCTCATCGACGCCTGGAGGCGTAAGCTTCCGCCATTCGATCATGCTGAGCCGGTGCCGGCAAGGCTGCCGAGGACTCTCATTCCCGGCAGTGTCCAGCACGCAGTATGGCTCTTGGTTGGGCTTCTCTACATGAGGGGTCGGATCGATAGCGCGCAGGCCTTCCTGAGGCTTTGCAAGGTTTACGACGAGCATCCTTGGATGTTTGATCCTCAAACCTTCATGTTGCACGGCTTCAGACTCATGAACCTACGTGCGAGGATGCACAAGATTCTGAAAGAGAATGGACTTGGATTCAACGTTCGAGAGACTGTCAGGTTCTGGAATTTCAATCTCAAGAAGCTGGCGCGTTTCTGGGACAGCAATCCGTTGCTCATTTTCGATAAGGCCCGGAATTATGAGGAACTTTGCGAGACCTTCATGAATGGGAAGGGAGATCCAAGCTCTCCAACCGGATTCATGGGCCTTCGCCACAAGATGGTCAGTATGTTCCTCTATTTTCTGATCAATGCGAAGCTGGTCAAGCCGCTGATGCATCCCGGTCCCGTGGATACGCACAACATCAGGGTGATGGCATCCACGGAATCCCTGCTGGCTCTTGAAATGGGGCCCGGAACCCGCTACGAGTTCTACGAAGTTTCGCCAGTAGCTCGTGAGCTCTACCTCAAGTATTGCGCGACTGTCGATGATGTTATCGACTTCTCCAATGCTCTATGGTATCTCTCGCGCGATTTCTGTAGCGTCAGCCAAGGCAACGGGTCAAGTACCTCCGGTTATCGTGGAAGGGCTACCGAAGTATTTGCCAAGCGTCTAAGCTGGCCAATGGAACGGGTAGATAGGTACTATTCCACCTGTGGACAATGTTCGGTTGAAAGCGTTTGCCGCTGGAGCCTGCCATCAGCAAGGCAATACAACAACGGTTTTCTTGAAATCCGTGGTGAGAGGCCCAGACCGCACAACGAGCAGATATTACTTCTTGATGTGCCTAGGGTGCTGGCTTCGCGGCCGCCTGAACCAGAGGAGCGTAAGCTTGTACTGCGAGATAAGTTCCAGGTAACACTTTTTGATTGATAGCCACCCTTGGGTGGCTTTTTCTTTATGTATAATTAGCTCATGCATACGAGCAAGGGCTTCACTCTCATAGAATTGCTGATGTCTATAGCCATCATCGCTATACTCTCTACTCTTATACTTAGTGGTTTAAGCAGCGCAAGAGGGAGGAGTAATGACTCCAAGATCAAATCCCAGCTCACGAGTCTTCGTACCGCCGCGGAAAATTATCATGAGTCTGCCGGCACCTTCGGCAGCGCCTCGGACTGCTCGTCAGGGATGTTTGCTACAAGTGAGCTGAACATGTCTACCTATACGACCGAGGCAAGTTATCCAGCCGAGACCCACTTGACCTGTAATGCCAATGGCGCCGATTACGCTGTCTCGGCCAATCTCACGGGAGGCGGGGGATACTGGTGCGTGGATGCCAGGGGATCGAAATATCTGGCAGCCGATCCGGGCGATGTGGTCATTTGCCCTTAGTCTTTATTCTCCGGTGCTGTTTTGGTATGATCCTCATATTCCGCGATAGCTCTCCGCCAGCTGGCGGATGGTAGAGCGGATAGACAAGGGATGTATACCGTTTATGCTCTATACAATTCTGAGCGTGACCAAATCTACATTGGTCAGACTAAAGATCTGAAAAATCGCTTAGATTTGCATAGAAGTGGAATACTTAAAGGATATACATCCAGAGGTGGCGGCAGATGGGAGCTTGTCTACACTGAGGAAGTAGAATCGCGACAGAAAGCCCTAGTGCGAGAGAAACAGCTCAAGTCTTATAGAGGTAGAGAATTTGTTAGAAAATATATTCCGCGATAGCTCAGTTGGTAGAGCGCCTCCCTGTTAAGGAGGATGTCCCAGGTTCGAGCCCTGGTCGCGGAGCAAACATTGACCCGCTAGATGAGACTGTCTCACATTTGTCCCAAATGAGATGGTTTCCCTTTATGCTAAAATTCATACACTGAATGTCTAAAAATTATTCTCCCTGGATACACCAGATCAGCCGCACGAGGCCAATTGTGGCACTGCATAGTGATATCGAAGCCGATGTGGCTATCGTCGGCGGGGGTATCGCCGGCATCTCCACGGCTTTCTTTGCCCTTCGTGATACCGACAAGAGTATAGTTCTTCTCGAGGCGGGTAAGATTGCCCACGGTGCCACAGGACACAATGCCGGACAGGTAGCGAGCTATTTCGAGCGTCCGTTTCATGAACTTGTAGAGGAGTTTGGAGCGGTTCTTGCTACGGAAGGGCAACGTGACATCGAACTGGCTTGGGAACTGATAGACCAAATTTATACCGAGGCAGGGCTCGATATCTATTTTTCCCGCTTCATCGGATATGATGGTTTCTCCACTTTCGATCAGGTCATGGATCATCTGAAGAAAAATATTTTACGCGCTGCGGGAGGCCTTAAGCCAGAGATGCTCTACATATCCGAAGACGCTGACTTCGGCAAAAATATATCCGAGAAATACGCTGGTTTCTACACTCTGGTGCCGCACAAGGAGGTGCTCGATCGCCTCGAGACAGGAAAGTCAGGATTCATTGCCGTCTCGGAACAGCCTAGGGGAGTGTTGAATTCGGCACTTTTCACCGAGGAAGTGGCGCAGTATCTGCTCAAGAAATATGCCGGCAGGTTTTCAATCTTTGAAAATTCCAAAGTACATAAGGTTGTCCTCAAGGATGATCATGCTCTTTTGGATGTAGGTACATGCAGTGCTACTGTCAGGCGGGTCGTGCTTTGTACTAATGGGTTCGAAAATCTTGAGATTTTCAATGCGGCAGGTCTCGGGATAGATACGCGCTTTCATCATGATATCAATGGAGTAGTCGGCAGGATGAGTGGCTATATCGAGACTATGAATAAATCTCCTATAGCCATAAGCTATTATCTTACTCCGCAGCCGGGATTCGATGATATGGAGGATCCGTATTTTTACCTCACTAGGAGAGCTTATGAGTACAACCACGGCAGGCATAACCTCATATGCCTCGGTGGTCCTCAGCATGCTATCCCTGACAGGGAAGAATATGTTTTTGAATACGAGTACAAGGACGAGGTGTCGAAAGAGACCGACAGCTTCGTAAAATCGCTCTACGACATCGATCCCAACAAGAAGATCGAATACATTTTCAGCTGGCATGGACTCATGGGTTATACGCCGAACGGTGTTCGGCGCGTCGGTCCTGAGCCCTTGAACCCCGTTCTTATGTATAATCTCGGATGCAATGGAGTCGGAATATTGCCTTCTATATACGGAGGCAAGCGAATTTCCCGGATACTTAATGGAGAGAAGCTGTCACCATCTATCTTTGATCCGCATGATCAAAGATAGTGAATCGCTTTTTTATCCACACATGCCGTTTCCGATGTCAAATTCGGGATTATAATGGATGAGTTAGCAATAGTTAAATTCAAATGAGCCATAGTTCATACATGAAGGCATCCGGTACGATATTTCTCCTTGTTGCGGTCCTGCACCTTTGGAGAGCTCTTACTGCGACGCCGGTTGCGTTCGGCACCTCGTTCGTGCCCATGTGGGCGAGCTGGGTAGCGGTCATTGTAGCTGGATACCTTTCGTACCAGGCACTCAAGAGGCGCTAGAGTCAATTGACACAAAGAGCTCTGCGGTAAGACAATTGCTGCAGAGCTCTTTTCTATGGAGGTGGACCATGCGGAGCAGACTTTTAGTTATGCTGCTCTCCTTTGCTCTTCTCGGCACGGGAGCCGCAATGCGGTCGAGCATTCTCGAACCGCCGAGGCCGGTGAGCGTTTACGTTTTTGACAGCGGCATATCCGCTACGCATCCGGAGCTCAGGGGAAGGGTGCATATGGGGTTTATCGGCTATCCGGAGGACACTGTTTCCTGCAATGGACACGGTACCGCCGTGGCAAGCGCCATAGCCGGTAAAACCCTGGGTGTAAACCCTAATGCAGTGGTATTCGATATCAGGATCATCAAATGCAAGACGCTGAAGGGCAATATGGCTGTTCTCTCCAGAGGAGCTGATGCTGCCATCGAGCACTACAGGAGGCACGGCAAGGGCAGTGCCGTGGCTAATCTGTCCATCTTCGTCGATACGACCTTCCGGGTAGCGTGGGTCGATACTATTGTCAAGAGGCTTCGCGATGCCGGCATGATTGTAGTGGCGGCCGGAGGCAACTTCAACATGAACGCATGCCGAATCTCGCCCGCTAACTCTCCGGGCGTCATAGCTGTAGGGTCGCTGACCTTTATGGGGTCCGGCAATTACGGTATAGCATCGAGAACCGCATGGGGACCATGTATTGATTTCTACGCTCCCGGCGACAATGTCCTGCTGGCGAAAACCGGAAACAGCAAAGTTCTCCAGGAGAGTCGGTCAGGAACTTCGATGTCCACCGGATACATCAGCGGGGCGGTGTCGGAGTTCCTGGAGAGTGCCCCCGGTGCCGACGAAGAAGATGTCAGGGAATACTTGAAGAGCATCGCAACGAGGGACTTTGTCTCGTCAAAACGCTTTGCCAAGAGCTATCTCCTGCATCTCGGAGTGATGATCGGCTCAGATTTCAAAATGCCTAGATCCCTGACAGGGAACTAGGCATTTTTACCTATCCTGTACGTCTTTGTAATTATGGATCGCAATCTACTTTGGGCAGTGATGCTTTTCGGAGTTCAGCTGGTTAATTACTTTTTCTTGCGTCCGCTCGGTATTTATTCGCGCTTCTGGTATGCGGATATAGTTCTGCATATTCTTGCGGGTATCATGTTTGGGTGTCTGTGGCTCTGGTTTTCGCGCAAGCTGACTTTACCGAGGGAGTTTCTTTACAGCTCCATAATTATGAGTGCAGTTCTCGGCAGCTTTTTGTGGGAGGTCTGGGAATTCGGCGGCTGGTATGTAAGAGGATTTTCTATGCCGTACTATATTCCATCACTTGGTGATACCTTGAGCGATATTCTGGCAGGGATGGTTGGCGCCATAATCCTCTGTCTCGTCCGTCTTATACACTCGTTAAGAGTTAATTTTAAATAACATGGCAGACAGAAGCGAAACCGAAAAGCAGGATCAGGAGGCGAAAGAGAATAAGGCTCAGGCATCCAAGGATCATGCCGAGGCTGCGGATAAAATGGCCGATGAAGCCGAGGAGGATGCTCAGGCAGGCCGCAGCTAGAGGTATACTAAAGTAATGAAAATGAATATTAAGGCAACCGGCATAGAACTTACGCCGGAGATTTTGTCATACGCTGAAAAGCGCCTGAGCAAGGTTCGCAAGTATTTGGCGGATGCCTCTGACCCGGTAATGGCGGTTGAGCTTGGCCGGAACACCAACCACCACAAGCAGGGAGAAGTCTTCAGGGCCGAAGTGCGCATCGCCGGCGGAGGAGCGGATTTCTATGCTTCGAGGGAAACAAGCGACCTGTACAGAGCCATAGACGAGGTCAAGGATGAGATTGTCCGCGAGGTCACCAGGGTCAAAGGCAAAAGGAGGCATCTCCTGCGACACGGAGGCCGAGTGATTAAGGATATGATGCGGGGGTTTTCCAGCCGCTTCAAATTCCGGAAGAAATTCTAATGCCGGCCTCGCAGGTAATCGGCATAGATCATCTCTTTCTTGCCCGGCGGTATGACTTTATCCAGAACCAGTTTGCCGTCTTCGATGTGAGCTTCTGTCACAATCAGCTCTCCAATGCGTGCCCGCGGCCAGACTTCATAGGCTCGGATCTTTTTTAGAGCTGTTTCCGGCGGATCCTTGGATATATCCGCATCCTCCTTTCTTATCATCCTGGTGTAGGTCGATTCCGAGTCGTTCTGTGGAATTTCCTCTATTTCTCCGGCTGTCCACTTAGGCAGGATTTCTGTCAGCAGTTCTCCCCCTGCTACACCAAGCGCTTTCTCAGCCTCGATGTATCTCTCCGGCAAGTTTTCAAATTTGACCTTTTTCACGGCCACAATGGGACCTTCATCCATCTTTTCATTCATGCGCATGATCGTCACCCCCGTTTCCTCACCGCTTAGTATGGCTCCCTGAATGGGCGAGGGGCCGCGGAGTTTCGGAAGAAGCGACGGATGGACATTAAGAGTTTTGTACTTTGGCTTATATATGATGTCAGCCGGCAATATCTTGCCAAAAGATGCCACTATAAATACTTCCGCATCCGGAAGTGCGGGCAGGGGAGTTTTGGCAGACGTTATGTTCAGCACCGGCTCATAACCATGATCTATGAGCGTATCCAGAACATATCTGGAAAATTTTGAGGAACCAAAAAATATAAAAGAAGGTTTACTCATTTTTTGCAGTTTCGGGAGGAAGATCTTCTATATCCGTAGCTTTATCTATGAAGAGTATCCCGTCAAGGTGATCAATTTCATGCTGAAAGGCCTGGGCAAGAAGGCCCGAGGCACCCTTGGTAAAAGCTTTTCCATGCTCGTCGTAAGCATGGACTGTGGCCTTTTCGCTTCTTACAACTCTGCCATAAAGCCAGCGTACCGAAAGGCATCCTTCCTCCATGCTTTGCTTTTTCTTTGAAAGTTTAGTGATCTTAGGATTTATGAAAATCATATCCGGCAGAAGCTGTGCGTCCGCATCAGCGTGCATCTTCCTATCCTTGCCGCGCTTCATCGTGAAGACCTTGCCGCTTACGACGAAGATTCTGAGACTCTCTCCGATTTGGGGAGCGGCAATAGCAACTCCGTCATCCTGAGTCGAGAGAATCTTACTCATTTTCTTTATGACACTCTGGATTTTTTTTGACTGGATATCCTTAATAGGCACCTCAAGGGCGATCTTGCGCAGGACTGGGTCTTCTTTCTGAAGGATTTTCATATCAGAGTATGCTCTCGGGGTCTACTTTAACCGTAAAGTCCGGCGGAAGCAAAAGCAGTTTGTCGCGAAGCTCCTTGTGCGGCCACCGATCCCCGGGCTGGCGCAGAATCATCGAAAGAGTTTGCTTGCCTCCCTTCCCCCTGGTCTCGAGCCTAAAGTGCGGATTGAAAGAGCCGAAAGATGCCTGCAGACCCGCGGCCTCTCTCTCTATCTTCTCAGGTAGTTCGTCGGCACTGACTTTTATGAAAATTGAGAACGGTGGATAGGACAGACCCTCTCTCTCGGCTATCTCTGTGCGGTAGAAGTCCAGAATATTGCCAGCGGCCGCAAAATCGAGTATCTCGGTGCCGGCGTTCCTGGTTTGCAGGATGAAGTGCTCCTCAGCTGCTTCTCTCAGGCGTGTTACCAGATAGAAGATCCTCTCATTTATATAAAAATCCGGCACGGCAAACAATGTATCGAGCGAGACTGCGGCTACTACAGGTACTCTCTGTATATATTGGAGTGCCAGCTCCGTGCCCACCAGTATAGCGCGTTCACTCTCTTCGAATTTCCTGACCAAAGACCTAGCCTCTGACTGCGTGGATGCATGATCCTTATCTATGACGATTACTTCGGCATCAGGGAAAATCTTGGCACATTCGAGGGCTATACGATCAGTGCCGAGGCCAAGCGGGGTAAGTTTCCAGCTCTGGCATGTATCGCACCGGGTATCAGCGATGCGCTTGGCTCCGCAGTGATGACAAAGATAAAGCGGCTCGGAGTGGAGGACGAGCGGAGCCTGGCAGTTTCTGCAAAGTAGAAGCGAGCCGCAATCTCCGCAGATTGTGGCTGAGGCCACGCCTTTGCGCACACCGAAGAGGAATACTTTCTTATTTAAAGCCAGCGAATGTTTGATTCTCTCTATCAGTCTCTCAGAGAGTATGTCAAAGTTTTTTTTGACCCGCATATCTATGATCTCGGCTTCGGCACTCTGCTTCAGCCGCCAGGTCAGTGGAGAGAATTCCGCGTATTCTCCCTCCCTCTCTCGCCAAAGAGTTTCTAGTGATAAGACCGAATCGCCAAGTATAAGCGTTGCTCCTTTGGCCTTCGTAAAATATTTGAGAAAATTCTTTATATGAATGAACGGGCGGGAGAGGACCCGATAAGCCCTGGAGTTTTCTTTCTCCAGGATGTACGTGTCGAGGTCAGTCCGGTCGAAAGCCACTAGCGACGGAGTGGTTATCACAAGTATGGGGTGCTTCTCATCCCTTGCGTTTTTGAGCAGTTTCTTGAGCTTATTCGGCGACTGACTGGTTATATTGTAGACAAAGCGTTCTATGCCGTATGAGAGAAGACTCTCGGCTCTCAAGGCGTCCTCCCTGGTGGGTACTACGATCATAGCGGAAGTGCTTCGGGCAAAGCATTCACGGACGATTCCTCGGTACTCGCGGTAGCGCTCTTCGTCTCCGAGCTGAACAATCTTTAATTCTTTGATTTGCTTTTTCTTATTATCCTTCTTTTGCTTGGAGAGAAGTTCAGGATGCTCGAGGAAAATTTTTGGCACGAGGACGCTCAAAATACTGCCGCTCGTAACTGCGTAGAAGTCGGCAGTATCCTTGACTGCTTGCATAAAGGGTTCGGAGAGTCCTCCGGCTTTTTCTACCATGGATAATTTGCGAAGAACGAAATCAGCTCCTTTAATCGAGCTCTTGGCCTTATGCGCGTCGACAGAAGTGCTGACTATGCCAAGTGTGACCCCGCTTCTTACAGGTACTCGGACAAAGCTTCCCGGCTCGAACTTATCTTTGGTGAAATAGGAAAGAGTGGGCCTGGTAATGCCTTTGACTATTGGTATGACTTCGACTATCTGCATGGGCTTACTCATAAATCGTAGATTGCCTCATTATAGCTAAGAGGCTATATTAAAGCCCATGCGGAGCTTTTCTCGAAAATTGGGTATAGATTTGGGTACAACTAACATTCTGGTTTTCGTGCCCGGTACCGGCATCGTCCTCAACGAGCCATCGGTTGTAGCGGTATCAGAAGATGACAACCGGATTCTGGCTATCGGGGCCGAAGCCAAGACTATGATAGGCCGCACGCCGGAGGATATTGTGGCTTACCGGCCGATGAAGGACGGGGTCATAGCTGACTATCGCGTAACCGAGGCCATGCTCCGCTACTATATAAACAAATCGCTGGGAAAATGGAATATTTTTAAGCCCGATGTTCTCGTATCAGTACCGGCCGGTGTTACTTCCACGGAGCGTCGGGCCGTTATAGAAGCGGCGCTAAAGGCCGGAGCCAAGAATGCGTATGTGGTTAAGGAGCCCATACTTGCGGCTATTGGTGCGGGTATACCAATACAGGAGGCGGCCGGGCATATGATCGTAGATATTGGCGGCGGCACTACGGACGTAGCGGTTATCTCCTTGGGCGGTATCGTAGCCTCAACATCGGTAAAAGTAGCGGGAAATAAGATAGATGCAGCCATACAAGAGTATGTTAAACGCACATATAATCTTTCAATAGGGGATAAGACTGCGGAAGAAATCAAGATTCAGATCGGGAGTGCCATACCGATCGAGGATGAGCTTACTATGAAGGTCAACGGGCGCGACTTCGTCCTCGGTTTGCCGCGTACTGTGGAGCTGAAAACTAATGAGGTTACCAAGGCCATATCGCGCGAGCTTCGAGATATGATCGGGGCTATCAAGGATGTTTTCCAGGACACTCCGCCGGAACTCTCATCGGACATTATAGATAAGGGCATTATTATGACCGGCGGCTCTTCTCAGCTCCGAAATTTTCCCGAACTGGTTTTACGCCGCACCGGAGTGAAAGCCATTCTAGCCAAAGATGCTTTATACTGCGTAGCTCTAGGCACCGGTATCGCTCTCCAGCATCTGGATATCTATAAAAAATCTATAATCGCTAAAAAATAAAAAACAGCGCCGGTTAAGGCGCTGCGAAGGTGCTGGAGTGCTCTTGTGCCGGATCTTCCATGGCCTTGAGCTTCTCGAAGGCTATCATCCATGCCCGGCTGCTCACCGGAGTTTTGGCCATGATGTAAGAGAGCCTGTCAGAGCTGTCTATGAGCTCGGCGAACTTTGCCCATAGATCTGGATTCTCCGATAGGCCCTCCAAATCCAGAAGCTGCCGGATTTCCTCGGGATTCGTAGCGAACTCCGAGGCGCGCTTGGCAGCATGACTGCGATAAGCACTCTCGCTATTGCAGGAGCATGCTAGTGTATAGCCCTCCGCAAAACTCCTGGTCCACTCGAGTAGAAGTCCGAAGGCGTTAAGCTGAGGAGTGCTGCCTTCTCTGGTATTCAGAAAGGTATTGAAGGCGACGTTCCAATTCCTGTCCTCAGCAATCCTTGACAGCTCTTGTGCCGAAAGCATATCCCATCTAGCGAAGAGGATCGGTTCGATACGTGAGTAGGGATATGTATCCCAATGGATTCGCTTCGTCTCATCGTGCCAAAGGTCTTTCAGCAAATAGGCCTTGTCTGCGAATGTGATGATCCACATGACGAGCGCTTTCCAGATCGTATTTTTGTAGGGTGATACATTTTCGAGCTGCGATAAAGCGTACTCGACGTCTCCCTTAGCGAAAATGTTCTCCAGCAAGCGAAGTAACTTCCCATCCTTACGGTCTCTGAACCACAGGTAAGTCGGAGCAAGCAGAAAGGCAACGATAATCCACACCGGGCTCATAATTTTCTCCAGTAGGAGTTGTGATGGACATCCTTCTACAAATTATCATAAAAACTGGCTTTGTCAAATAAAAAACCGGACGAGGGTTAGTCGTCCGGAGTATAAAAGCCTTCTTTTTCCCTTAGCAATTTGCTGATTGTCCTGGCAGTCGAGTGAGGGGTCAACTTGAATGCTTTGACGAGTATTTTTCTCCTGATGCTCTCAGGGGCATCACCCATCAAAGGCAGAAGCCGAATCCCATCTTCTGAGGAATCACAGAGATCCATAAGGCGGCGTAACGCCGGCAGAAGCTCCTGCACGTAAGGTGAGGAGTTCTCACAAGCGGAGAACAACTCTTCCTTACTTGATGCAACTGTGAGCTCTATGGTGGATGCCTGCCTCCACCTCTGCTCGATTTCCTCGAGCTGTTCTCTGCTGCGGGTTCCGCCTCGTAATACAGATTCTCTTGTTGCTGATTTAAAGAGGAGTTTCAGATCTCTAGTGGATGAAGGAAGCTCCTTCATAGAAGCCCCATAGGTTGAGTGAGTCTCTCGTCAAATTATCATAAAAACTGGCTTTGTCAAATAAAAAACCGGACGCAAATTAGGCGTCCAGCTCCTCAAGATTCAACCCATAGAGCTCTGCGATGATGAGCTTCGATGAAAATATGTAGCGCAATCTCAAAGAGTGATTCGGATTCTCACGCTCGATCTCGTAACTCTGCACGAACTCAACCGCTCCGCCCTGGCCCATCTTTGGGTTTTCTCGATCCTCCATCGCGCTTTCGAATTTATCCGCGAAACAGACATCGTAGACCATCTGGATGAGCCATGGCGGGTCTTTGATGCCGCTAGGGTCGTGGTGGCATGTAACACCGGTTATCAGCCATTCGTAGTAGGGTGACCAGTCATCGATGCACACCTGGTTCCGAAAGCTCTCGATCCAGAGGGCCGAATCGGCTGGGTGCCGGCAGCGAAATTCTACCCGCTCACTCTCGCTCCATTCACGACGTTCACGATGCTTGCTGTTTGCAGGGTGCGCCTTGCTCACATCGTGGAGAAAACCCATATCCTCACCAAGCTGCACAAGCATGGGAGCAAGATTCCGTTTCCGGCAAATCGTCCCCATAATCATCGAGAGGCGGGTACTGTGATTCGTGAGGCTCCATTTGGAGAGATACATTCGATCATCGAGATCCTCTGCTTCCCGATCGTGTCTGAACATGATCTCGGCGGCAGTATTCCTGATCCTTGAAGTATCTGGAATATGGTCGGGGCTTTTGGGCGACCGTTCTAACGAAGCCTGGGGTACAGCCATTAGCAAGAGTACCTCCTGGGAGGGTTTTGGGAAGGTACTATCCGCCCAAGTAGACGGATGAAAGGCTCATCCATGACGTATGCTATGGTAAAGAACTGAATGGGACCGATTGAATATTCTATTCTCAAAAAAATTCAAGGCAAGCTCGGCCGTGCGGGTGTTATCCACACTCAGCATGGGGATATCGAGACGCCGGCCTTCGTACCAGTTGCTACCAAGGCAACCGTCAAAGCTTTGACTCCGGAACAGCTCAGGGATACCGGGGCACAAGTTGTGCTCGCCAATACTTATCATTTATATCTACAGCCCGGGAGTGAAAAGGTAAAAAACTTCGGAGGTCTGCACAAATTTATGAACTGGCATGGCCCGACTATGACTGACTCAGGCGGCTTCCAGGTCTTTTCCCTGGGTGCTGCGTATGGCAAAGAGCTTTCCAAGGTGGTAAAGATCACCAATCCTGAGCAAATTCTTCAAGAACGCTCCCTGGATGGAGAAATCCCGAGACTGGCCACAATCGGCGCGGATGGAGTTTCTTTCCGTTCGCACCACGACGGCTCGCTACACTACATTACTCCCGAGAAATCAATCGAGATTCAGCACAATCTCGGCGCCGATATCATCTTTGCTTTCGATGAATGTACTTCACCAGCCGAGGATTTCAGATATCAGGAAGAGGCCCTCGAGCGTACTCACAGATGGGCGAAGAAGTCTCTCGACTTTCATAAATCCAAACCAAACTCCGAAAGGCAAGCCCTCTTCGGCATCGTACAGGGCGGCAGGGAAGAGAGTTTGAGGAAGAAGTCTGCGGAATATATCTCAAGTTTAGATTTTGACGGCTTCGGCATCGGCGGCTCTTTTGCCAAAGAGGATATGGAAACTGCCGTGAAGTGGGTCAATGAAATCTTGCCGGAAGAAAAACCTAGACACTTGCTTGGCATTGGCGAGCCGGAGGATCTATTTATGGGTGTAGAGAATGGAGTAGATCTCTTCGACTGCGTTGCACCGACTAGAAACGGCAGGGGAGGCACTCTTTATACTCACTGGGGCAAAATAAATATTCGGAATGCGGAATATAGAGAGGACACCTCACCCCTGGACCCTGGTTGCTCGTGCTACACATGCAAAAATTTCTCCCGGGCTTATCTCTGCCACCTCTTCCGCGCTCATGAAATGCTCGGTGGCACACTTGGCTCGATACATAACCTCTACTTCGTAATAAACCTGGTCAGATGCATGCGCCAGGCAATTTTAGAAGGAAAATTTGAAGAGTTTAAGTCAAGTTTTCTGGGAACTTATGGTGTGTTAAGCTCAGCTTAGACCAAGATATGCGGTTCTGGGAGAGCAGGTGCAGTGTTTGTTTGAAGGTAGAGTAGTACTGGTGTCCACACATGTTCAACCATCACGTTCGCTGTATTCACAGCGAAGAGGGAATTGCCTCAAGGCGATCTCCCCGAGCGTTCGCGCTCTCCTCTTCTCCCGAAGACGGAGAACGTGCACCCGATCCTCTTTCTCGATATGTATCGGTTCACACCGGTACTAGGGAAACCGCATAAGAGCTTCATCTCCCAGAACCCCCGAGCCACACCCCGCTTTGCGGGATTTTTCTTGCAAATGACATAGTGGCGCGATAGCATGGCGCTAGACACATAAGGAGGATGCATGATCTTTGACGGCATCGATCTGCCTCGATCAGGCACGAAGGCCGAGTTCAAGGCCTGGCAGAAGCGCGATGTCAATCCTCTTGGACGTACCTCCAGGATGAGAACATTGCACACGCCGAACGAGGCGATGAAGTACCTGCACGATCGGCTTGTGATCAATTTGCGGCGTATTAAGGCGGTGGATCTCACCTCTGCTGCCTCGAAGCCAGGCGGTAGTGCACTGCGCAATGTACTGAGGCATCGGCACAACCGATATTTCTATTTGACGGATATCTCTAGCGCCTTCGACTCTGTGGATAGCCACCGGCTAGCCGCAGTGCTCGCCGGTCTGGACACTCAGGTCAGAGAATCTGAGGTGTACGCCTTTCTCCGTCAGTTCTGCATGACCGAGCAGGGAGGGCTCATTACCGGTTCACCGAGCTCTCCGGATCTCTTCAACATCTATTGTGCTGTTCTTATGGATGGGCAAATGCGCGAGTATTGCCTACGTCATGAGGTTACCTACAGTCGGTATCTTGACGATCTGACGTTCTCATCAAAACAGGTGATCGGAGCACGCAAGAGGGAGAAGATCCGCGAGCTCATATCGCTGTCTGGATTACGTATCGGCCACCACAAGAGCCGAGTCCTCGATCTCAAGAAGCATCGTATTGAGATCAACGGTATCGGGCTTGAATACGGCGGCCGGGTGTATCTGCCGCGCTGGTATCTGTACAAAATCCGCGGTCTCATGCATGTAGCGGAGCGCTCGGAGGATCCCAAACTGCTCCAGAGAGTTCATGGCATGATCGGGCTCTTGCAAGCCTCTACCGATGCTTCTAGACCGCGCAATAGGCTCGAGACCAAGGTTTTCTCCGAGTATGCACAGTTGCGGCACCAGACACGGAAGAAGCCCTTCATTCCGCCACCACAAGGAAGGGCTCCCATTGGCATTCAGACTGGCGATCCTTGGGGCTCTCTCGATGACGACGATGATGTTCCATTCTAGCCCCTAAGGGGCTTTTTTGTTTTCACTGAAGCAAAAGTTTATACTACGGAGATGTCAGTTTTTAAGATTAAGAAGGAGTGGGAGCCGGCGGGTGATCAGCCCAAAGCTATCAAGGAGCTCACAGAAGGCATCAAGGAGGGTCACAAATTCCAGACCCTTCTGGGTGTTACCGGCTCGGGCAAGACTTTCACCGCGGCTAATGTCATACAAAACATTGGCAAGCCCACCCTTGTCATTGCGCACAACAAGACCTTGGCAGCCCAGCTTGCCCAGGAGTATAGAGAGTTTTTCCCTGAGAACGCCGTGCACTACTTCGTCTCCTATTACGACTATTACCAGCCGGAGGCTTACATGCCGGTGACAGATACTTATATAGAGAAAGAAGCCATGATAAATGAGGAAATAGATCGTCTTCGTCACGCCTCGACTCAGGCTCTCCTGACACGCAAAGATGTGATTATCGTAGCCTCTGTTTCCTGCATATACGGTCTTGGCTCTCCCGAGGAGTATGAAAAGGTAAATATCAAGGTGAAAGTTGGTCAGGATATCAGCCGTGCTGACTTTATCCGCGAACTCATACGCATTCACTTCTCCCGTACCAGTCTCGATGTGAAGCCCGGGCAATTTCGAGCCCTTGGCAACGCCATTGAGATTATGCCCACTGGGGAGAGGATGATTTATAGGATTGAAATTGAGGAGGGCCGGATCGCCGCTATCAAGCGCATTGATGCAACCTCCCGCACAATCGTTTCCGAGCCCGAGAACTACTTCATATTCCCGGCCAAACACTTCATCACCCAGGATGATCAGGCAAAGAGGGCGCTTCAGAGTATTAAGAGTGAATTGGAAGACAGGCTTGAGGAGCTGAAGAAAGGAGGGAAAATTTTGGAAGCAGAGAGATTAAAGAGGAGAACTACTTACGATCTTGCCCTCATCCGCGAAATCGGATACACGAATGGTATAGAGAATTATTCACGCCACTTCAGCGGTCGTAAACCCGGAGAAGCTCCTGATACCTTGCTCTCGTATTTCCCAAAGGATTTTCTGACTGTCATAGATGAGTCTCATGTGACAGTATCGCAGATCGGAGGCATGTATGCCGGTGATAAGTCACGCAAGGAGACGCTTATCGAGCACGGCTTCAGATTGCCTAGCGCACTCGACAACAGACCACTTAGATTTGAGGAATTCCTGGAGAGGACGAATCAAATTATTTTCACTTCAGCTACACCGGGCAAATTCGAGAAAGAGAAATCCGGAAAAGTTGTAGAACAAGTCATCCGGCCTACAGGTCTCATTGATCCCGAGGTGACTGTGCGTCCGATACAGGAAAAGGGAAATTATAGAGGCCAGATTTTTGACTTCATCGAAGAGGCCGAGAAGGTCATTGCCAAAGGCGGCCGGGCCATTGCAACGACCCTCACCAAGCGCATGGCCGAAGATCTCTCGGAATACCTCAAAGAGAGGAAGATCAAGGCCGCTTACCTTCACAGCGATATCAAGACCATAGAGCGCATCGAGATTCTTACCCAGTTTCGCCGTGGCGAGTTCGATGTGCTGGTGGGGGTGAATCTCCTACGCGAAGGACTCGACCTACCTGAGGTAATGTTTATCGGTATTCTCGATGCCGATAAGGAAGGATTCTTGCGCTCTGAGACTTCGCTTATCCAGATCATTGGCCGCGCAGCCCGTAACATCGAGGGCCGGGTTTACCTGTATGCGGACAATGTCACAGGCTCTATTGAGAGGGCTATAGGAGAGACCAATCGCAGGAGAAAGATACAGCTCGAGTACAACAAAAAGCATGGGATTACTCCGAAGACTATACTTAAAAAAATTAAAGACATTACCGACACCCTCGAGCGTGAGCATCACCAGGCGGTGGACATACTCCTGGCAACCGATGAAGAATTTTTCAAAAAGAATCCGAAGAAACTGATAAAGTCGAAAATGAAAGAGATGGAAGAAGCCGTGCATGACCTCGATTTCGAGTCCGCCGCGATCCTTCGAGATGAAATCCGTGCCCTTGAAGCTAGGATGAAAAAGCCAGGAAAAGAGTAGAGGAGTGTGTTAAAATGCCTATATTAACCCCTAGGGCCTGCCCCAGGGGCCAGCTGCTATGTCAAAAGACAAAAAGAACCTCTCAGAGGAGAAAATCATAGTGAAGGGCGCCAGGACGCACAACCTTAAGAACATTACGGTTGAGATGCCGCGAGGTAAAATGGTGGTTTTCACCGGTCTTTCCGGATCGGGCAAATCATCGCTCGCCTTCGATACTATCTTTGCCGAGGGTCAGAGGCGCTACGTTGAAAGTCTCTCCTCATATGCCCGCCAGTTCTTGCATCAGATGCAAAAGCCCGATGTCGATGAGATTATCGGCCTCTCGCCAGCTATCTCGATTGACCAGAAGTCACGCTCCAATAACCCTCGCTCGACGGTGGCTACCATCACCGAGATTTATGATTATCTGCGTATTCTATACGCACGTATCGGCCGCCCGCACTGCCTTGTCTGCGGCCGCGAGATTCAGAAACTGTCTAATGAAGAGATCAAGAATTTTATATTGGCCAAAATCGGGGAGAAGATGGCCACTATGCCTAAGGGCAAGAAGATCGATCTGCCAGTATATGCCGAAATATTCTCTCCCATTGTACGCGGCAGGAAGGGCGAGTACTACCAGCTTCTCTATGATCTCTTGGGCAAGGGCTACGGCGAAGTCCTGGTAGACAACGTGAGGAAGAACTTACGCGAGCGCATAGAGCTTACGAAGACCAAACAGCATTCCATATCGGTACTTGTGGACGCCGTCAGCCTAAATGAATTTAAAACCGATCCAAAGAGCGCTGAGGAGCGGCTTTCTGAATCTATAGAGAAGGCTATCCACGAGTCCGAGGGTCTTGTAGTCCTGCGATTCAGGGATATGGCCAATAAGCAGGAAAATCCGGAAGAGTTTCTAATGTCTGCCAAGTGGTCGTGTCCCTTCGACGGTTTCTCCTTCCCGGAGATCGAACCGAGACTCTTCTCATTCAACTCGCCTTACGGAGCCTGTCCGGAGTGCAATGGTCTGGGTACGAAGTATTTCTTCAGCCATGAGCCGTGTCCGAAGTGCAAGGGCCAGAGACTGCGCGAAGAGGCTTTGAAAGTTTTGGTCGGCGGCAAGAACATTGTCGAGATTACAGCTCTCTCCATCAAAGAGTGCGATGAATTCTTCAAGAAATTAAGGCTGACTGCAAGAGAGAAGGGAATTTCAAGCGTCGTGACCAAAGAGATAAGCGCGAGGCTCGAGTTTATGCTAAATGTCGGCATCGAGTATCTCTCGCTCGACCGCCGAGCCCATACCCTCTCCGGCGGTGAGGCCCAGCGCATACGCTTGGCTAGCCAGCTCGGTTCGGGATTGGTCGGTGCTCTATATGTTTTGGACGAACCGACTATCGGTCTCCACTCTCGTGACAACGCAAGGCTCATTAAAACCCTTATAGATCTCCGCGATCTCGGCAACACTATTATCGTGGTCGAGCACGACGAGGACACTATTTACTCCTCTGATTACATTGTAGATATCGGTCCCGGTGCGGGCAGACACGGCGGAGAGGTAGTGGTATCCGGTGATCTAGAGGAACTCCTGACTGCGAAGAAAAATACTTCGGGTTCGCTCACGCTTGCGTATCTCCGTGGCGAGGAAAAGATAGAAATTCCCGAGGAAAGGAGGGAAAGCGAGAAGGGTATGGTACAAATACGCGGAGGCAAGATCTTCAATATAAAACACATGAACGTCGATGTTCCGCTCGGCCGGCTCATTGCTGTCACTGGAGTATCAGGCTCAGGCAAATCCTCTTTCGTTTATGAAATTCTTTACAAAAACCTGCAGGCAAGATTGGAGAAGAAGTACAGAAGTGCGGCTACCTACAATGCCCAGAGCTTTACCGGCACGGAGTATTTGAGCCGTGCAATTCTCATAGATCAGTCAGCGATCGGCAGAACTCCAAGAAGTAACCCTGCCACATATACAGGCGCCTTCACATTTATCCGTGAATTGTTCGCCACGTCCGAAGAAGCCAGGGCCAGAGGTTGGAAAGCCAACCGCTTCAGTTTCAATGTCAAGGGCGGCCGATGCGAGACATGTCAGGGTAACGGCATGATTGAGGTAGAGATGCACTTCTTGCCAACCGTCTACGTACCCTGCGATGTATGTAGGGGAAAAAGGTTCATGAAGGAGACTCTCGAGGTGCACTATAAAAAGAAGTCCATCTATGACATTCTGGAGATGACTGTAGAAGAAGCAATCGGGTTCTTCGAAGACATACCGAGCATATATGACAGGCTGAAAACTCTTAATGATGTGGGCCTCGGATACTTGAAACTCGGTCAGAGCGCCACAACGCTCTCAGGCGGCGAGGCCCAGAGAGTTAAGATCGCCTCGGAACTCTATCGTCCGCATCTGCAAAAGACGATTTATCTCTTGGACGAGCCGACTATCGGCTTGCATTATGAAGATGTGAAGAAGCTGATCGAAATTCTGCAGAAGCTGGTACAGAGCGGCAATACTGTAGTGGTCATCGAACATAATCTGGACTTCATAAAAAGTGCTGACTATGTGATAGATATCGGCCCGGATGGCGGCGACGGGGGAGGGAAGCTCGTAGCCAAAGGCACGCCGGAAGAGGTGGCCAATACTGACACGCATACAGGGGAGTATCTGCGGAAGGTTTTAGGAAAGAGTAAGAGGAAATAAAAAGAAAAGTGCGCAGGTCTTGCCTACGCACTCAGGATAGCTAGAGGACATCTCGCGTGGGATCTCGTCCCCATCCACGCCCATCGAATCCAGGACCGTCATCAAAAGGTCGCCAACCCTCGTCTGTGCTGCTCTGTTGTGCGGGAGGCGCTCCATGGTCCTGACCCATCAGATCCTCCATGGACTGAGTTAGAAGTCCGGACGAACCCGCGGCGATCTCTTCGACACTCGGGCAGAGGCTCTGAGATTCTCTCTCGAGTTCCTTCTCGGTCGTAGACTCTTGAAGCTCCACCTGGGCACGTCGATTCCGCTTATCCCTCTTCGTTCTCGACCTGGCGATTCCATGTCTTTTCATGTTCTCTCCAGTTGAGTTTGTGTGTGTTCTGTCCATATAGTAATATATCACAAATGAAAAGTCAAGAGCTACAGAAACTCGATCTGCCGGATTGTCCGGGTGTTTACTATTTCTTTGGGCCAAAGAAGGAGATTTTGTATATAGGTAAAGCCACTTCGCTTAAAGACAGGGTCAAGAGCTACTTCGGTTCAGATCTTATACACACTCGCGGTCCGCTTTTGGTAAAAATGATCGGTGAGGCAGTCACCATCGCTCACACTACTACCGACTCCGTGCTCGAGGCTCTGATGCTAGAGGCTCACCAGATCAAGAAACATAAACCCTATTACAACTCCAAGGATCGGGATGATAAGAGCAGCAACTACGTAATTATCACCGATGAAGACTTTCCTAGATTGATAGTGATCAGGGGCCGCGGCCTTGAGCAGAAGCTTGAGGAAAAAGGTTACAAGTCGAAAGCGGTGTACGGACCCTTTCCGCATGGGAGTGAGCTTCGAGAGGCACTCAAAATTATTCGCAGAATATTCCCGTATCGGGATGAGAAGTGTAAAGTTTACCCCGCCACGGCGGGGCGAGCCGGCAAACCCTGCTTCAATGCCCAGATCGGTCTTTGCCCAGGTCCTTGTGCCGGTTGGATTACTAAACGCGAGTATCGAAAGCAAGTGAAGCGCATTCAGCTCTTCTTTGAAGGCAAGAAGGTCGAACTTATCAAAGATCTGGAGAAGGAGATGAAGTCCTTAGCTAAGGAGCAGAAATTCGAGGAGGCCGATAAGATTAAGCACACTCTCTATGCCCTTGAGCATATTCAGGACATGGCTCTCATCAAACGCGACATAGAGCGCACTCACTCTGCAGACACGGTGCGTATTGAAGCCTATGACATTGCTCACATGAGCGGCAAGCAAGCAGTGGGTGTGATGGTCGTGGTAGAAGACGGAGAGCTCAATAAGAGCCAGTACCGTAAATTCAAAATCAGAGTAGATAAAAACGATGATGTAGGGAATTTGAAGGAGGTTATCACCAGAAGGCTTAACCACCCGGAGTGGGACATGCCGCAGGTAGTGGTGATAGACGGAGGAGTCGGCCAGCTAAACGCTGCTAAAGAAGTTTTCAAGAATCAGAAGATCGAGGTTGTCGCGGTAGTGAAGGATGAGAGGCACAAGGCCAAACATATTCTTGGAGATGAAAAAATTATAAAAGCTTGGGGTAAATCGATACTTCTGGCCAATGCCGACGCGCATCGCTTTGCTATTGGCTATCACCGCAAACTGCGCGGCAAAGGTTTTAGGATATAATCTATGGATGCGCATAGCAGTTCTTCGCGGCGGGCCGTCCGCACATTATGAGAACTCCCTTAAGACGGGCGGACACGTCCTCTCGCTTCTGCGTGAGATGCCGGAGAAGTATG
This sequence comes from Candidatus Parcubacteria bacterium, assembly GCA_019658995.1. Classification (GTDB taxonomy): domain Bacteria; phylum Patescibacteriota; class Minisyncoccia; order Phycocordibacterales; family Zambryskibacteraceae; genus JAIFWN01. The sequence continues at coordinate 50,375 of JAIFWN010000002.1, read as the reverse complement.
AGCCAGTGGATGTTTTTATATCGAAGAACGGCGAGTGGCACATCATGGGTCGCAGGCAGGATCCGCAAAAGGCTCTTATACATATAGACCTGGTTTGGAACGCTCTTCATGGAAATTATGGCGAAGATGGCGAGGTGAGCAGACTGCTCTCCAACTTAAACATGCCGCATACAGGTTCAGGAACTCTGGGGCTGACCATCTCTTTCAGTAAAGATCTTGCCAAGAACATCTATGCCAAGAGCGGACTGCTTACACCGAAACATGAAGTAGTCACCCATGACGCATCCTTAGATGATCTTCTGCATATTTTTCGCACCTATGTTCATCCGGTAATGGTAAAGCCGGTACACGGGAGATTCTCTCTCGGAGAGGAGATGGTGCATAGTTTCGAGGAACTGAAGCACGCGGTAGCCGGAGCCTTCAGCCATGCCGAAAGAGTAATGGTCGAGGAGTATATACGAGGCACAGAAGCCAGCTGCGCAGTAATGGAAAGGTTCAGAGATCAGGACTTATACACACTTATACCCTCTCCGAATGAATTTAAGCCAAGTATTCATAAACAAATCGAGCATATGGCCAGAGAGGCACATAAGTCTCTCGGCCTCAGGCATTATTCATCCTCGGATTTTGTCGTTACATCCAAGGGAAGAATTTATATACTGGAAACTAACGCTCTGCCTGAATTCGACCAAGATTCGGCCTTGTCGGCCTCACTCTCATCGGTTGGCATCTCGCCTAAGGAATTTATCGAGCATGTAGTGTCTCTTGCAGTATAAAATAACCCGTCACGTGACGGGTTCACCTTGTCTTGCCTTCGGGAGGCTGAATCTTGATGGACACTCTCGGTCCCGCGAGCCTATATCCTGAGGAAGAGGCTTCCACTTCGCGGTTCTCACTACAAAGTGAACGCTTTTGGCGAGGACAACACTGCCGAGAGTTCCAAGTACCAGTGCGGGGATGACATCTGGGGCGGAATCGGGAAGAATCATGCAAACCTCGGGCTTGGATAGTCCTTTTTCACAATACAAGCCTACCAGCAGGTTGTCAAACGTGGTTAATTTGAGCGGGAAACTTTCATAGCCTATGAACTCTTGTATACAGGGTAGAAATGGGGGTAAGCCTCTTTTTGGCCTTATTCTGCTTGAATTTATAGACACCGTCGAGTAATATAGGTCTTTACGGGCCCTTAGCTTAGTTGGTAGAGCGCCTCATTTGCAATGAGGAGGTCATCGGTTCGAATCCGATAGGGTCCACCCATTTTTCCCCGGGCTGTGCTAGGCTTTACAAGGTAATTATAAGCAATAAAGATTTATGGCTGAAGAAAAAGTAATAGGATACTGCGTTAAATGCAAAGAGAAGCGCGAAATGAAGGACGTGAAGAGGGTTGAGATAAAGCCCGGCCGTCCGGCTGCTAAGGGTACCTGCACCGTCTGTGGTACCGGCATGTATAAGATTCTCCCCAAGAACGCCTAGTTTAAAGGTTGAAGGATTAAAAAAGCGCCCTGGACCTTACGGTCAGGGCGCTTTGGCTAATGGTATATAATACAATCATGGGAATAAAAGATTTTATGCTGAGGCAGGTGCTGAAGCACAAGCTCAAGGGGGTACCTGAAGCCCAGAGAGATATGATCATGGGCGTGATGGAGAGAAATCCAGAATTTTTTAAAAAAATTGGCAAGGAGGTGGAGAAGCGCAAGAAGAGCGGACAGAGCGAGATGGAGGCTACTATGGCCGTGATGCGCGAGCACCAGGCAGAATTTCAGAAGTTAATGCGATGAAACAAAAGAAAGTATTTATACTCCTTGGTCACCCTGACAAGGATTCCTTTAATAGTACTCTGGCCTCCGAATATGAGCGCGGAGCCTCTGGGGCCGGACATGAAGTGCGCCGGATGAATATCGGGGACATGCAGTTCGATCCCATCCTCCATCATGGCTACAAGGTGCGGCAGGAGCTCGAGCCGGACCTCCTGGCCTTCCAGGAGAACATGCGCTGGTGCGACCACTTCGTCGTCCTTTATCCATCTTGGTGGTCTACCATGCCGGCTCTTTTGAAGGGACTCTTCGACAGGGTATGGCTGCCTGGCTTCGCCTTCAACTTCACCGGTGACTTCAGCTGGAAGAAGCTCATGAAGGGAAAGTCGGCCCGCATGATCATTACCTCAGACACCATCCCCCTCGCCCAATGGCTTGTCTTTGGCGATACCACCAACGAGCTCCGGAAGGGTATCCTCTGGTTTGCCGGCTTCAGCCCCATCCGCAAGAAACAATTTGGATATTTGAAGCACTTCGGCACTACTGGCCGCCGCGAGCGCATCAAGCGCAAAGTTTTCAACTTAGGCAGAAAAGCTAAGTAGTAAAAAAGACCGCCTCGTCGCGGTCTTTCGTATTCAGGTCAGTAGCTCTGAGTGGCGGGGAATTGCTCCCGAAACCACTGTGCTACTTCCTCGGTATCCCTTTGATCGCACTCGCTCGGTCTCGAAGAGGCTTGGCCCCCGAACATGCTGCCACCTTCAACTTTGAAGGATATGGTGCCGCGGGGCGTCTTCTCGAGGGTTACGAATCCACCGTTCGTGTGGACATGCAATCTAGGGCCGGCCTGGGTCGCCATGGGGTTCTCCCATCTCTGAGTCTATACGTAGAGTACTATTTATTGTATAATAAGTCAAGCTAATTTAGTTAAAACAACCGCAGTCATGACGACCGCGGTACATTAGATGATGGTTGTGGCCAGTACGTATGCGTAAGAAAGGCAAACCAAATACCGGCTACACAAAGAATCAGGCCTATCAGCCAATCGAAACTGATGATCAAGGCTAGGCCGTACATCGAGAGTAGAACACAGCCTAGATACCACAGTTTCTTCCGATTTGACTGATCGCTCGCCAAATACAGCAGGCAAGATATGAGCGCGATTACCAGAAGGGAAATCCAATCTCCAGGCACTCGGTATTGGAGGAACAAAACGGAAGCTTGACCCAGCATGAGACATCCTTGTGGTTGTTGTTTTCTTTCGCTACAATACTGATTCAATATGTCTCTGTCAATTGGTATCGTAGGATTGCCGAATGTTGGGAAGAGCACGCTCTTCAATGCGCTTACCAAGAAGAGCGTGCCGGCGGAGAATTACCCCTTCTGCACCATAGATCCGTCTGTCGGTATCGTGCCTGTGCCGGACGAGCGCCTGGATAAGCTTTCGGCCATGAGCAAATCGAAGAAGACTATCCCAGCCGTAGTCGAATTCGTCGACATTGCTGGCTTAGTTAAAGGAGCAAGTGAGGGGGCGGGCCTGGGTAACAAATTCCTCTCTCATATCCGAGAAGTCGACGCAATTATAGAAGTAGTCAGAATTTTTGAAGACAAAGACATCATTCATGTGTACGACAAAGTCGATCCGCTCTTCGATATCGAGATTATCAATATGGAGCTCAAGGCTGCCGGCATCGACAAGCCCATACTCTATGTAGTGAACACTTCCGAAGCGGCGGACAACCACAGGGAAATTTTAGACAAGATCCCAGGACCGTATATAGAAATAGATCCGATCTTCGGCACGGGTCTCGATAAACTCGTACAAGCCAGCTACGACCTCCTAAATCTCATCACTTTCTTCACTACGGGGGAGAAGGAGTCTAGAGCCTGGACCAGGGAAGCGTGGAGCCACTGCACCATTCGCAGCCAAATCGATCCACACGGACTTCATGGAGAAGTTTATACGGGCAGAAGTAATACACTACGACAAACTTCTGGAAGCCGGATCATATCCCGCTGCTAAGGCCAAAGGCTGGGTACGTACGGAAGGCAAAGAGTATATCGTGCAAGACGGCGACGTAGTCGAGTTTTTGATATAATAGACCTATGAATACCAAAATCACCGCCAAGGATTTCTTTTTGCAGATTGGAGCTCTGGCTGCACTTTATGCAGGAGCCATTGCACTTATAAATCTCTTATTCAGAATCATTGATACCGCATTTCCGAGGATGCCCGAGTACGCCTCGTACTACTACGTCTCGAGCCCCATAAGCCTCCCGGTAGCAACCCTGATTATCGTCTTTCCGCTCTTCATCGTCCTCTCCTGGCTGGTGCAAAGAAGCTATCAGAGCGATCCTTCGCTCCGTGATGCGGCACTCCGCAAGTGGCTCGTGTATGTAACCCTCTTCTTCGCCGGCATCGCCGTAGCTATAGATCTCATTACTCTGGTTTACCAGTTCCTTGACGGACAGGAGATCACTACCGGCTTTCTGCTTAAGGTTCTCGCAGTGCTGGTCGTCGCCGGCACCGTCTTTGTTTACTATCTGCAGGATCTCTGGAATAAGCTGACTGCACGAAACAGAATGGCCTGGAGGATCCTCGCCACTGTGCTTGTGGCAGGTTCGATAATTGCCGGATTCGTCGTCCTTGGCTCGCCAGCAACGCAGAGAGCATACCGTCGCGACTCCGACAGAGTAATGCATCTCGAGAATATCCAGTGGCAAGTTATAAGCTACTGGCAGCAGAAAGAAGCTTTGCCCGTAAGCATGGACGATCTGGCCAAAAACGAGCTCTCCGGTTGGAATATTCCTTCCGACCCGGCTTCTGGCTTACCTTACGAATATCAGAAAACCGGGAATCTCTCCTTCAAGCTCTGTGCTTATTTCGACCGCGAAACTCCCGAGAATATAAACTACGGCGGCGGTGTTTATCCAATGATGCCTTTCCGCGCAACAATGTCTTCCGAACCGGCGATGATGAAGGGCCAGAATAACTGGGCGCACCCGGCTGGGCACTATTGCTATGATCGCACTATCGATCCCGACTTCTATCCTCCGATCAAGAGATAATCTCCGATGAGAGAATATGAACCTAAAGAGATAGAGCAGAAGTGGCAGAGGAAATGGGAGGAGGAAAAGGCATTTGAAGCCAAAGATCCGAGCCCTTTCCCAATTCTCGGTAAGAAGCCTAAGTGGTATTCGCTTATCGAGTTCCCGTATCCCTCCGGAGACGGGTTGCATGTGGGCCATGTACGAAGCTACACCGCTTTAGATATAGTCTCGCGCAAGCGACGTATGCAGGGCTATAACGTTCTATATCCGATAGGCTGGGACGCCTTCGGTCTGCCGACGGAAAACTACGCTATTAAGACCGGACGCCAACCCGCGGAGATCACAAAAGAGAATACTGACAACTTCCGGAAGCAGATGAAGTCACTCGGCTTGTCCTTCGATTGGTCGCGCGAGGTAAACACGACTGATCCCAAGTATTACAAGTGGACGCAGTGGATATTCCTGAAGTTTTTCGAAAAAGGTTTGGCGTACAAGGCCAAGACGGAGGTGAACTGGTGTCCTAAAGATAAAATAGTGCTCGCAAATGAGGAGGTGGTCGATGGTCGCTGCGAACGTTGCGGCACGGTAGTGGAAAAGCGCGAGAAGGAGCAGTGGATGCTCGCTATTACCAAATATGCCGAGAGACTTTTGAAGGATCTGGATGATGTGGATTATCCGGAGAGCGTTAAGGCTCAGCAGAGAAACTGGATAGGAAGGAGCGAAGGGGCTTTAGTTAAGTTTGATGATATCGAGGTCTTTACCACGAGACCGGACACGATCTTCGGAGCTACTTTTATCGTTAAGGCGGGGAAGGAAGACAGGTTTACCGGCCAATATGTGACCAATCCGGCTACGAAAGAAAAAATCCCAGTCTGGGAATCTGAGTATGTGATGGCCGACTACGGCACAGGAGCTATTATGGGCGTGCCCGCGCACGACGAGCGAGACTACGAGTTTGCTAGGAAACACGTTTTGCCGCTTAAAGAAGTTATCGAACCGTTGGTGAGAAAGATCGGCGGCAAGGACGGGTTTCGCACCGATGTGCCGGTAAAGGAGCGTCGCGCCGTAGTTTCAATTATCAAGCACTGGTCAGAGGACAAATATCTCGGAGTAGATTGGGGTACCACCGGCTGGAGAGGTTTCAGTATCGGGGGTATCGAAGAGGGTGAGAGCGCGGCTGATGCCGGTCTGCGCGAGATAGTGGAAGAGACGGGATACAAAAATCCGGAGATCATGAAGGTAATACCTGGTAAGATCCATGCCCAATTCTTCCAAACTGAGAAGAACGTGAATCGCTTTGCCCACTTCGAACCAGTTCTATACAAATTAAAAGATGGTGACATGGCAAATGTCGCGGAAGAAGAGCGCAAGCTCCACCGACTCTTCTGGCTGACTCCTGAAGAGATGGAATCTTTCATAACCAATCCGGATATGCGTCTGGCCTGGAACAGATCCCGGGGCAATAACTTATACGCCGCAGCTGGCTCGACCGAGGGTGGTAAGTTCGAAGAGATCGGCTTCCTCATGAATTCCGGTGAGTTCGATGGTATGCCAATCGATGAAGCACGACTGAAGATCGCCGAGAAGTTTGGCAAAAAGGTGACTCGATACAAACTCCGCGACTGGATTTTTTCCCGCCAGCGGTACTGGGGCGAGCCGATACCAATAATACATTGCGAGAAGTGTGGTTACGTGGCAGTTCCAGAGAAGGATTTACCCGTAGAACTGCCTAAGATAGACAAGTACCAACCTACCGATACCGGCGAGTCACCTCTGGCCAATGTGGAGGAGTGGGTAAATATTAAGTGTCCTAAATGTAGTGGCGAAGCCAAAAGAGAGACGGACGTCATGCCAAATTGGGCTGGTTCTTCATGGTATTTCTACCGTTATACGGATCCGAAAAATGACCAGGAGTTTGCATCAAAGAGTAAACTTAAACATTGGATGCCTATTGATTGGTATAACGGTGGCATGGAACACACCACGCTCCATCTTCTGTACTCCCGTTTCTGGAATAAGTTCTTATTCGATCTCGGTCTCGTGCCCACGAGCGAACCTTATAAAAAGCGTACCTCTCAAGGAGTAATACTAGCGCCTCAGGGGGACAAGATGAGCAAATCTAAGGGTAATGTAGTTAATCCCGATTCGATAATAGACCGTTTCGGCGCCGATACCCTGCGGCTCTATGAGATGTTCATGGGCCCGTTCGAGCAGGCGATTCAATGGAACGATGACGCGCTTGTAGGTCCGAGAAGATTTCTGGAGCGTGTTTGGAGGCTGCAGGACAAGCTCGGCGGGGTCTCAGACGAGCAAGCAATGCATTCAACTATAAAAAAAGTGTCCGAAGACATAGAAAGTATGGGTTTCAACACCGCAGTTTCAGCGATGATGGTCTGGGCCAACTTGCTCGAGAAGAAAGAGAAGATATCCATGGAGGAATTTCAAAACTTTTTACTTGTACTCTCACCATTCGCTCCCCACATTACCGAGGAACTCTGGGAGATACTTGGCCACCGATCTTCGTTACAGAAGGAAATCTGGCCCAAATATGATGAATCTAAACTGATAAGGGATGAAATCACAGTAGCTATACAGGTAAACGGCAAGGTACGCGCAAGCTTGACTGTCCCTAAGGAAATTTCTAAAGATGAGCTCGAGAAATTAACAAAAGATCTGCCAGAAGTTAGCAAGTGGCTTGAGAATAGGGAAGTCAAAAAAGTTATTATAGTGCCGGGTAAAATCATCAACTTTGTCGTTTCTTGACTAGTACTTGACATGGATAGCGGGGGGTGATAGAAATAGCAGAAGTCATGAGTGATAAGTTCACACTTAGTTTCAAACCTAAGGCGGTCACGAAGCGCCTGCTTTCCGTCCTCTCCAAACGCGGTCAAGATGTAATCGAAAACAGATACGGCCTCGGCGTTAAAGCCACAAGGATGACTCTGGATGCCATCGGCAAGAAATACGAGATTACCCGCGAGCGTGTACGGCAGATAGAGAACCACTCTCTCACAATCATAAGGAAATCTAAGGAGTATAAGGATCTCCGCCCGGTGTTCGACGAGCTTAAGGCCCTGGTGCTTGAGCTCGGGGGCATTGTTTCGGAAAAGGATCTCCTCAAGCATTTGTCCAAAGACCAGTCCACCCAGAATCATTTGAACTTTCTCCTGGTTATCGGTGAGGAGTTTATACGCGAGAAGGAGGACGAGGAGTTCAAGCACCGCTGGCATGTCGATCCGGAGCTCGCCAAGCGCATACAGGGAGCCCTTCGCAAGCTTTATTCCAAACTTTCCGATGATGAGCTGGTGCTCGAGAGCGACCTCATAGATGACTTCCTCGAAGAGGTAAAGGATCTGAATGACAAGTACAAGAACGAGGAGGTCATCAAGCGTTGGCTCTCAATATCGAACAAGATTGGCAAGAATCCTCTGGGAGAGTGGGGACGTGCCACTTCGCCTAACGTCAATGCCAAAGGCATGCGTGACTATGCTTTTCTGGTCATAAGAAAACATGGCTCACCTATACATTTTAAGGAGGTGGCTAAGGCAATTTCCCAGTATTTTGATAAGAAGGCCCACGTAGCAACTACTCACAACGAGCTTATAAAGGATCCGCGTTTCGTCCTCGTCGGTCGCGGACTTTATGCTCTTGCCGAATGGGGTTACATGTCCGGTGTGGTCAAAGACGTGATCAAGAAAATTCTGGAGAAGGAGGGCCCTTTAACTAAGGACGAGGTGATCAAAAAAGTGCTGAAGGAGCGTTACGTCAAGGAAAACACCATTATGGTTAACCTTCAGAATCCAAAATATTTTAAGAAGGATCCTTCCGGACGCTACCACGCCGTCTAGGATTCCTGCCTGCGCAGGCGGGCGTGCTAATATAAATAGATGCTAGATGCGCTCTCTGCCTCTTTCGATACTGAGTTCGTACGCAACTTCCTTCACATTGCCAGGGTGACCTCGCCTCTCTGGATAACAGCCTTTGTGGTGGGCTTTCTTTTTGATATCTGGATAGAGCTCAAGCGGCGCGAGTGGGTACGCAAACAGGGTAGCGTGCTCCTTGAGATCAAACTTCCGCGGGAAATGAGTAAATCACCTCAGGCCATGGAACTCTTTTTGAACACTCTTTATAACCCGATCTCCGGGAGTCTTATCAAGGTGTATGTAGAGGGAGCAATGCGCCCGTGGTTCTCTCTCGAGCTGGTTTCGATCGGAGGTTCTGTGCACTTCTTCATCTGGTGTCACGAGGGATACAGGAGAAGGGTGGAGGCTCAGCTCTATGCCCAGTTCCCAAATATAGAAATACATGAGGCATCCGATTATTCGCTCGGTGTGCATAGGGATCCGGAAAAGATAACTTTCGGCTGGTTCGGGCAATTTGCTCTCACCAAACCGGATCCGTATCCCATTAAGACATATGTGGATTACGGACTCGATAAGGATCCAAAGGAGGAGTTCAAGAACGATCCTCTTGTGGCTGTTCTTGAGTTCCTGGGTTCTATGAGGAAGGGGGAGCAAGCCTGGATACAGATACTCATACGGGCGCACACCAAGGAGGGACTGAAACTCGGAAGAATCATTACGAAACCAGACTGGAGAGATAATGTAAAAAAGGAGATCAAGAAAATTTTGAAGGAAGGCATTCTCAAGGATAAGGACGACAAGACGGTAGACTCTACGAAACACTTGAGCCAGGGTCAAAAGGACGTGATATCTGCTATCGAACGCACTACAGGTAAGACTGCCTTCGATACAATGATTCGGGCAACTTACTTTGCTGACAAGGAAGTCTACAGTCCTACCAATATCGGAGGGCTCATAGGCAGTATGTCCCAGTTCGGTTCCGGCGCCCTGAACGGTTTCAAGCCCGGTTTTAGCGCGTCTTTCGAATACCCGTGGCAGGATCCTTTCGGCAAAGAAAAAGCCCAGAGAGAGAGGCAGCTTCTCGAAGCCTACAAGAGGCGATCCTTCTTCGCTCCGCCGTTCAAAAATTTCAACGGCAAGCCGTTCATTCTAACTACCGAGGAGCTGGCTACCATTTTCCACTTCCCGGGTGGGGTTGCGGCTACGCCGACACTTCAGCGTATACCTTCGAAGAAGGCCGAGGCGCCGGCTAACTTGCCCATTTGATATGACTTGGAAGGAAACTTTGCGGGACTGGAGGCTATACGTATTCGGGGGGCTTTTTTTGTTTAATTTGTGTTTTGTCCTGGCGTTTGCCGCTCCCAGATATTTTCCAGCAGGGAATATCATAACGATTAAAAAGGGTGCCAGCCTCGCGGCGCTCTCTCACGAGCTCGAAAAGCAAAATGTCGTGCGCTCGGCTTTGTGGTTCCGTGCCGCAGTTATCACCATGGGAGGAGAGAGGGGTGTACAGGCGGGCGACTATAATCTGAGAAAGCCCCAAAATGCTGTAACTTTAGCCTGGAGAATGGTCAGAGGCTCTCACGATCTGACTCTGGTAAAGGTCACGATACCCGAGGGATACAAAGTCAGCGAGATTGCACCTCTTTTCGACGAAAGGTTTCCGTTCTTCGATAAGGATATCTTTAAATCCCTTGCACCCGAGGGGTACATGTTCCCGGATACTTATTTCATACAAATAAACGCTACAGCTGGATCTGTCATAGAGCTTATGCAAAGCAACTTCGATAAAAAAATCGCAACTTTAGAGAAAGAAATCTCGGACTCCAAACGCTCGAAGGATGAAATCATCAGGATGGCCTCCGTCATAGAGGCCGAAGTCCAGACAGAGAGGGATAAAAGGCTTGTCTCCGGCATTCTCTGGAAGCGCATTTCCATAGGTATGCCTCTCCAGGTTGATGCTGCGCCTGATACTTACAGGACAGCGGGCCTGCCTCCAAAACCCATCAACAACCCGGGCCTTGTATCCATCAAAGCCGCTGCAAATCCCGAAACTTCTCCATACCTCTACTTCCTCAGTGACAAAGAAGGCAATACCCACTATGCTAAGACCCTTGAAGAGCACACAAGAAATATCCAGAAATATCTCTAAAGATAAGGTATTCGTCGGCCTCTCCGGGGGCGTAGACAGCGCCGTCTCGGCGGCACTCTTAAAAGAGCGGGGCTACGATGTCACCGGGGTTTTCATAAAGGTCTGGCAACCGGACTTTTTACCCTGTACTTGGAGAGAGGAGAGAAGAGATGCCATGAGAGTGGCGGCACGGCTCGACATCCCTTTTCTTTTCTTTGACTTTTCCGACGAGTACAAAAGGGGTGTAGCGGATTACATGATCGAAGAATATCGGAAGGGCCATACGCCTAACCCGGATGTAATGTGCAACAAGGAAATCAAGTTCGGAGCTTTTTGGAAAAGTGCTAAGGAGATGGGTGCGAATTACATCGCCACAGGCCATTATGCCCGTAATGTCGATGGCAAATTACTCGAAGGCACAGACAAAGACAAGGATCAGAGCTACTTCCTCTGGACTTTGACCCCGGGAGACCTTGAGCATGTGCTTTTTCCGGTCGGACACTTGCATAAGGAAGAAGTGCGTAAACTAGCTAAGAAATTTGGTTTACCGACAGCGGATAAGAAGGACAGCCAGGGTATCTGCTTCCTCGGAGACGTGGATATAGAGGAATTCCTCTCACACTTTATCCATACTGAGCCTGGTGAAGTGTTAGATACAAACGGCGAGGTCATAGGTAAGCATAATGGGGCATTGCTCTACACTATCGGTGAGCGCCATGGGCTGGAAATCACCAAGAAGGCTCCGGAATCAAAGCCATATTTCGTAGTTGCCAAAGATGTGGTGAAGAATACTGTCATCGTTTCTGATAATCCGCATACGGTTTCTTCATACTTACCTGGCAAAGTCGGTCTTGAACATACAAACTGGCTTATAGAACCCAAAAGCAAGCACTTAGAAGCCCGTATCAGATACAGGCAGGACAAATTTCCGGTAATTCTGCATCAAAAAGAGGTGGAATTCAGCCACCCGCAAACTGCCGCCCCGGGCCAATCCATAGTTTTTTACGACGGTGAGGCATGTTTGGGTGGTGGTATAATTGGGTAAATGCTAGCCACTGCCGAGAAGCAGATCGAAATAGTGAAGGAGAGCGGAATGCGGGAAGCTTTCGAACCCGCCAAATTGCGGGCTTCGCTCCTGCGTGCCGGAGCGGATGAGGATGCCGTGGCCGCCGTAATGGCCCACATGATGAACGAGCTTAAGGACGGCATGACCACCAAAGATATCTATAACCACGCCTTCAAAATTTTAAGTGATTGGAAGAAGCCGGTAGCTCAGAAGTACAGTCTGCGCCGCGCGCTTATGGAGATGGGGCCGACCGGATTTCCATTCGAGAATCTGATAGCAGAGGTTCTTAAGGGTCAGGGTTTCGAGACTCTTACCGACCAGACGGTTCTCGGCGGATGCGTGCCGCACGAAGTGGATGTAGTCGCGTGGAATGATAAGAAGCTCATTATGGTCGAAGCCAAATTTCATAACGAACTTGGCACAAAGACTGATCTCAAGGTTGCTCTATATGTGAAGGCGCGCATCGACGATCTTAAGGAAAACACTTTCAGCTATGGAGGCAGAGACAGGAAACTTTCCGAAGGCTGGCTTATTACGAACACCAAGTTCTCCTCGACAGCTATCCATTACGGAATCTGCCAGAACTTGACTATGATAGGATGGAACTATCCGGAGAAAGGTAACCTGGAAGACATGATACTCGACTGCCCGCATCTCCTGAATATTATTTATAAGAATACTCCAGCGAAAATCATATGATGACCGTCGCATTTGTCAGGATTCTCATTGCACTCGGACTGGGTCTGGCCATCGGACTTGAGCGCACCTTTGCCCACAAGACCGCCGGCATGCGCACTTACGGTCTTGTGGCCATGGGGTCATCTCTCTTCGTTATACTCTCGGAATTGGTGGTCTCTGGCAGTAATCTGTACAGCTTCGATCCTATGCGCACGGCGGCGGCCATTATTATGGGTATAGGATTCCTGTGCGGAGGCGTCATTATCTTCCAAAACCACCAGCTCTCTGGCCTCACTACCGCTGCCGGGCTCTGGCTCACCGCCGGCGTCGGTATGGCCGTCGGATTCGGTCAGATCTCCCTGGCTGTTTTCACTACAGTGGTTACGCTCCTTGTTTTTACCGCCCTATGGTTTGTTGAGCAAATGATCGCCCGGAAAAATAAATAAGAAGAATGAATAAGCTGTATTTCGATATCGAAACCATTCCCGCGCCCGAGAGCGCAGAAAAAACACTTCGCTATTTGTATGAGCGAAAGCAGAAGAAACATAAAGAAAGAGATGGGGAAGAAGAGTTCATGACGTTTGAGGAATTTTTTGAGCAAACTTCTTTTGACGGGACATATGGCCGTATATGTACCATAGCTTATGCGCTCAATAATGAACCTGTGCAATCTTTCTCAGGAGACGAGACAGAGATGGTAAGAAAATTCTGGGAAGTTGCCGGCCGCGCCGATCTATTCGTCGGCCACAATATTCGAGATTTCGATTTACCATTCATCATGCAGCGATCTGTCATTCTCGGTGTAAGACCGAGCTGGGATAAATATTTAACTTTAGGCGTTAGCAAATTTAGACTCCCTGCCGGGGTAAAATATCTGGATTTTGCGCGTTATATGAATCTCCCGATCTTCGACACCCAATGGGAGTGGAACAATTGGAGAGAGAAATGGAGCAACAAAACTATCGAGCATATATCGCTCGCTCTGGGTATACCGACTCCTAAGGATGGTATCGATGGCTCAGAGGTGTGGAAGTTTTATAAAGAAGGAAAAGTTAAAGAGATTTGCGAATATTGCATGCGAGATGTAGAAACTGTCAGGGCTGTATATAAGCGTATGACTTTTGAGGACTTGCCGAATACAGAATCGGCTCCGTTCTAGCATGAGTAAGACTGAGGAGCTAAAGAAAATTAAGGACGAGGTAATCAAGATCTCCGGTGATCTTGCTGATCTGCGTAAGAAAGAGAAATATTTCCCAGTTATAGGGGAGGGGAGTCACGATGCCTCAATAATATTTATAGGAGAAGCTCCGGGGGAGAATGAAGCCAAGACCGGCAGACCGTTCGTGGGGCGGGCTGGGAAGTTCCTGGACGAACTTCTGGCTTCTGTTGGAATCCCGAGAGAAGAAGTCTACATAACAAATATAGTTAAGGATCGCCCTCCTAAGAACAGAGACCCATTTCCTGAGGAGATTGCTCTCTATGCACCCTTCATGGATCGTCAGATTGAGATTATCAAGCCCAAGGTCATAGCTACCCTAGGCCGCTTCTCAATGCAGTATGTAATGAATAGGTACAGCCTAGACTGGGAACTTGGTCCGATCTCGAACTTACATGGCAAAGTCTTTGACACTGAGATCGAAGGACAAAAGGTTAAGGTTGTACCCCTCTTCCACCCCGCCGCAGCAATCTATAACCAGCATCTCAAATCTACGTTAATTGAAGATTTTAAGGTTCTTAAAACTCTCATTTGATATCCGGGCCGACAAGTGCTAATCTGCCGGCAGAATGATTCCATAGGGAGATCAATGCCAAGTTCACGGACGATTACCTACGAGCAGACTTTTGTCTTAGCTGGAAGGGCAATTCAGCAAGCGGTTCATGACGTGGCATTTGTAGAAATCGAGGCATTCGTATCCGTTTTCGCGACCACCCTGTCACTTAAGGCGCTCAACGGCATGAATAAGAGACGTGATACCCTCTACTACCTCCTGAAGAAAGATGCTCACGATGAGGATTCGCGATTCCCGGAACTCGAGCGAGAGCAACTCCTCCGCCAGCTTGAAGCTGGTGCTGGAGTGAGCAAAAACGCCTGTGAAGCTGGGCTGAGGGCAATCGAATCCACGATTGCGGATACGCTCAATGCGAGCATGCCCGTCTATTTCACTATCGAAAACATTGCCAGATTTTCGAGCGAGGGTGTCGACCGCTGGAGAGCAGTTATCCATAAAAAGAAGGCTCGTTAAGTCGGGTCTTTTTCTTTGTTCTTCAAACTGCTAGTATCTTGCCATGGAATCACAGGAAATCCGCAAGCGATTTCTCGCTTTTTTTGAAAAGAGGGGACACGCCATTATCCCTTCAGCCTCGTTAGTTGCGCCTGATGAGTCGGAGAAGACCAATAAAACTCTCTTTATTTCTGCCGGCATGCAGCCCCTTATCCCGTATCTCCTTGGCAAAGATCATCCAAAAGGTAAAAGGCTTGCTAATGTGCAGAAAAGCGTCAGGACTCAGGATATTGAGGAGGTTGGAGACAAAACCCATGACACCTTCTTTGAAATGCTAGGGAACTGGTCACTCGGAGATTATTTCAAGGAAGATGCAATTAAATGGAGTTACGAATTACTAACTGATAAAGAAGAGGGTTTCGGCCTTGATCCGAATAGGCTTTATATAACAGTGTTCGCTGGAGACGAAAATGCACCACGTGATAACGAAGCTGCGGAAATATGGAAGAAATATATACCTGAA
The DNA here is from genome assembly GCA_019658995.1 of Candidatus Parcubacteria bacterium. Lineage (GTDB taxonomy): Bacteria > Patescibacteriota > Minisyncoccia > Phycocordibacterales > Zambryskibacteraceae > JAIFWN01. Next base: position 35,090 of record JAIFWN010000002.1, on the reverse strand, counting down.
AATCGTATCTATTTCCTGCCAGCCGATAAGAACTGGTGGAGCGCTGGGGACAATGGTCCGTCCGGTCCAGATACTGAAATGTATTACGACATAACACCAGAGGGACTCGGTGATCTAACTCATGAGGAATTTCTAAAGGCTGATAATGAACAAAAAATTGTTGAGATCTGGAATGATGTCTTCATGGAATATGAAAAGAAGGATGGCAAAGTAGTTGGGAAGCTTCCTAGTCGAAATGTCGACACCGGTGCAGGTCTCGAGCGCTTAGCAATGGTTTTGCAAAAGAAGGATAGCATCTTTGATACAGACCTCTTCATTTCAATAATGTCTAAAATTGATGAACTAAAAAAGAGCTCAGATATAAGATCCGAAAGAATAGTTGCCGATCATATCCGAACGTCAGTATTTATAATCGCCGATCATGTAATTCCTGCGAATACTGATAAAGGTTATGTATTAAGACGCATAATAAGAAGGGCTGTGCGTTATGCGGACAAATTAGGTGTGGAAATGCACGCAATTGGAGAAGTAATTGACTTGGTAACAAATAAATATAGAGGAGTCTATGATTTTGGTGACGAAGAGTACATAAGAGAGGTAATTTTAGAGGAAGAGCATAAATTTAGGAAAACTCTCGAAAAGGGCCTCAAAATTTTACATAGAAAAATTGAGGCTCAGATAGGTAGACCAGGACAGACTTATAAAGTTCATCATGTAAGCCTTGTGCATGGTCCGGATGATATTCAGATGTGGGATTTTCCACCATCTGAGGTCACAGGAAAATGGTTGTTTGATTTCTATCAGACATTTGGGTTTCCATTCGAAATGACACTCGAGGAATTAAAATCACATAACAAGCATTATTTTTTCCCTCAAGATTATAAGAGGCTACAAAGTGAGTTCAATCAAGAAATTGAAAAGCATCGAGAGCTATCTCGTGCAGGTGCAGAGCAGAAATTCAAAGGTGGATTGGCTGGACATTCGGACGTAGAAGTTAAATATCACACCACTACACACCTGTTGCATCAAGCGCTAAGAGACGTACTTGGGCCAGAGGTACAGCAAGAGGGAAGTAACATCACACCAGAGCGGCTGCGTTTCGATTTTGCCTTCCCACGCAAAATGACCGATGAGGAGAAGTTGAGAGTTGAGGATATCGTAAATAAGAAGATCAAGGAGGCTATACCGGTGCAAAATGTGACTATGGATAAAAATGAAGCTATTAAGTCCGGGGCACTCCACTTCTTTGACCAAAAGTATCCGGATCAAGTTTCTGTCTACTCAATTGGCACTTACTCCAAAGAGCTTTGCGGCGGGCCGCACGTCTCAAATACGAGTGAATTGGGAATATTCAAAATCCAGAAGGAAGAAGCGGTTTCCGTAGGAGTTCGCCGTATCAAAGCGGTGCTACAATAGGATAATGAGTTTTTTGAATCGGAAAGATTCCGGTGAAAACATCCTTGTGGTCGATATATCCTCCGGATCGACCGCGGCCGCGCTTGTACATACCGATCCCAAGGGCACTCCCGCGCTAACGTCCAAGATTCGTACACCGTTTACGACCGGGAGTAATCCCGCAGAAGAATACCCGGAAGTTCCGATGCTCGCTTCACTGCGAACAACTCTTGCATCCATCGCCAAAGATATACCGAATCTTTCCAAAAGCGGTTATGGCAGTGCTGTACACAGGGCTCTTGTGACTTTCTCTTCACCATGGCTCCGCTCCCATCTTAAAACCGTGATTCTGGCTAAGCCCGGGGGGTTTGTTCTTGATAAAAGTATGTTAAGGAATGTTATAAGTGAGGAGGAAGTACTCTTCAGGGAAAGACTCAGGAACGACAATAGTTCGCAAGATGAAATATTCGAATCCGCCATTACCAATCTGTACCTGAACGGATATGAGTCTGAGGCTCCGCTGAGCGACAGGGTCGAGAAAGCAGAAGTAAGCTTTCTTCTCAGTGCCGCCAGCAGGGATCTGCTGCGCAGTGTAGGAAGCGAGCTTGTAAAATCAATCGGTATAAGAAGGGGTATGGCGACGCATAGCTTCATGTTCGCTTTCTTCAAGGTTTTATCGCATTCATTCCAGAGTCTGCACTCGGCTCTGCTCATAGATATGACTTTAGAATTTACTGATGTATTGTTTCTGCGGCATGGAAGTTCCGCCTTTGCCGCGACGCTCGCCTTCGGCCCGGCATCCATAGCCAAGGCCGTGGCGGAAAAGCTCGGAATACCGATCCAGCTCGCATATTCGTACCTCTCGCTCTTTGCCTCCGGAGTTTTGGATCAGGCTACAACCGGAGCCATAGACAGTGTATTCATAGAAGTCGAGGAAAAATGGATATCGCTGTGGCGCCAGATGGATGAGAGTATTCCCGAAGGCAGCGCTGTGCCGTATTCAGTCTTCCTGGTGGTGCCAAGCGGCTTCGAAAAGCTGATGAAAACATTTTTGGAGAGCGTTCTCACCGGGCGACGCATCATTCTCCTTGGAGATACCAACACTTTCACAAGAGAACTTGTAAGGGCGTCGCCGGAGATGCTGGGTGATGAGAAGATATTGCTGCTTTCCTCCTTCTCAAACCTGCTGAAATAATATAAAATTAATAAAAATGCCGAAGAACATCGAAGACATGGTGCCGCCGAGGAGGAGATCCATAAGGGATGTCAGTGTGCCAGTCAGACGCATAGAGCCGGTCTCAGTATCTCAGGTGACCGAACCGGAGGAAATCCTCACACCCAGGAAGCATAAAAATCATAAGAACAGGAATCTCTGGATCAGCGGCGTAGTCGCCGTGCTTGTCATAGCTCTTATCGCTTTCTCTCTCATGAGCGGTGCCACCCTTGCTTATAAGCCGAAAATGTCTGACCTTGCATTCAGCGGTGACGCATACACGGCGTATCAGTCGGCCGCTTTCGGACAGCTTGCATATAGCATCATCAAGCTCTCCGGTGAGAAGAGCCAGAGCATACCAGCCTCCGGAGAAGAGACTGTCGAGGAATCCGCCAGGGGTACCGTCATCATCTACAACCAGCAGGATACCGTGCAGAAGCTCGTAAAAACCACCAGACTCGAAACTACCGATGGAAAAATCTACAGAATACAAAGCGATGTAAGCATCCCGGCCAAGGGAAGTCTGGAAACCCTGGCGGTTGCCGCAGAACCCGGTGCCTCGTATAACATTCCTCTCTCCGACTTCACACTGCCCGGTCTCAAGGGCGGTCCGCGGTATGAGCTGGTCTATGCCAGGAGCAAAACGGCCATGGCCGGCGGATTCACCGGAACTAGGAAGAAAGCCAGTCCGGCAGACGTAGCCAAGGCTAAAGATACTCTGGACGAGGAACTTAGGAGCGAACTTCTGAATCAGGCAAGAGCCCAGATGCCGTCCGATTACGTGCTTTTCCCCGGGCTTGCAACTATTACTTATGAAATCCTGCCGGCCGAGGCCTCCGCAGACAATACCGCAACCGTCAAAGAGCGCGGGGATCTCTCGGCCGCAATCTTCAAGAGAGGAGATCTTGCCCAGTATCTCGCACTTCAGAAACTTGGTGCCCAGAATGTCGGCAGCCAGGTAGAGATCCCGGACTTTTCCAAAATCGATATAACCTTCTCCGGACCGAATGCGCCCGACCTCGCCAGTGGCGGACCTATCCGGATAAAAGCGGCCGGAACGGCCCAGCTCCGCTTCATTACAGATGAGCCGGCCCTGGCATCCGACCTCATAGGAGTGCAGAGGGATGATGTTGATAAAGTCCTTAAGAACTATCCTTCCATAGAGAGTGCGAGAACCATGATCAGGCCCTTCTGGAAGTCGGCCTTTCCAAATGACTCTGCAAAGATTAAGATAGTAGCCGAATACTAATGGCTGAAAAACAAGAGCTAGAGCGTACCGGCATAGTCACGGAAGCACTCCCTAATATCATGTTCAGGGTCAAACTCGACGGAGCAGAAGAGGAGATTTTGGCCTACCTTTCCGGTAAAATGCGCCTTCACCGTATACGGGTCCTCGTGGGTGACAAGGTGGTCTTGGAACTCGAGCCATACGGAGGCAAAGCTCGTATCATCAAACGTCTATAAAGTGAATATTGACAGGAAACTAAGGGTCGGTTAGAATATTCGTTCACCTATGAAAGTCAAGGCATCGGTCAAGAAAATGTGCTCCAAATGCCAGATCGTGAGGCGAAAAGGATACGTATACGTTATTTGCAAAGCTAACCAGAGGCATAAACAGCGACAGGGTTAATGAGAATATTAGGCATAACTATCCCAGAGGAGAAGCGTATTGATATCGGCCTAACGGTCCTCTTTGGCATTGGCAGATCTCGCGCTTCGGACATCCTCGCTGAGGCTAAGGTCGACGTCGCAAAGAAGCCCAAAGATATTTCAATTGAGGAGGAGAATCGTATCCGCACTCTGGTGGAGAAGCTCACTCTCGAAGGAGATCTGAAGCGCGAAGTGGCGGGCAACATCAAGAGGCTCAAGGACATTAAGGCGTACCGGGGAGTACGGCATCAGAGAGGTCTTCCGGTCCGCGGTCAGCGTACCAAGACTAACTCCCGCACACGCCGAGGCAATGTCAGAAAGACCATGGGTACGGGCCGCCGTGTGGTAGAGAAGACATAAAATAAAAATGGGAAAGAAAAGAATCATAGAAACAGGAGAGAAGGGTGAGGAGGCGGCAAAAGCGGCTGATGCTTCTACCGCAGTCAAATCAACCCAGAAGAAACGCGTGGAGAGCGGAATCCTCAGCATTGAGTCTACATACAACAATACCAAGCTCGTTCTTACCGATATGAAGGGCAACACTCTGGCATGGTCAACCTCAGGAGCTCTCGGATTCAAGGGGGCGAAGAAGGGCACCCCCTTCGCTGCGGCTAAGATTGGCGAGACCATTGGAGACAAGGCGGCCACCTTTGGTGTCAAGGAGGTGCAGGTAAAGGTAAAGGGTGTAGGCTCCGGACGCGAATCAGCGATCCGGGGTTTTATTTCCAAGGGAATCAACCTCACCACTATAAGCGATGTGACACCCGTGCCGCATAACGGTCCCAAGAAGCCTAAGCCGCGACGCGCATAAAATTTCAATAAACATATGAGAATCGGACCAAAATACAAACTTGCTCGCCGCCTCGGGGCACCCATATTCGAAAAGACTCAGACGCAGAGATATGCGCTCTCGCTTTCGCGCAAGGAGAAGAACGATCAGATGCCAACAAGGCCGAAGTCGGAGTTCGGCAAGCAGCTCATAGAGAAGCAGAAGGCGCGCTTCTCGTACGGCATTACCGAAAGGCAGTTTGCCAAGTATGTGAAGCTGTCCCTAAACTCAACCGAACCGACCCAGAAACTCTTCCAATTTCTCGAATCCCGGCTGGATAATATCCTCTACAGAGCTGGCTTTGCCAAGACCCGTCTCCAGGCGCGCCAGATGGCGGCCCACGGACACGCGACGGTCAACGGCCGCAGGGTAACCATCCCCTCGATCTCGCTCAAGGAGGGTGACACTGTCGGTGTGAGAGAGGGCAGCAGAGCTAGCGCCCTTTTCGGCGAGGCGGGTGAGCGTATAAAAGCCGGCGCGATTCCGGCATGGCTCACCGTAAGTCCTGAGAATCTCGAGGCAAAAGTGGTTGGCAAACCGGTTTACGTTCCGAACCAGGCGGTATTCGATCTCGGACAGGTCATCGAGTTCTATAGCAGATAATTTAAATAATTAAAACATTATGGCTGATTACACAATTCTTCTTCCTTCGAAACCGCGGATCGTCTCCGAGGAAGGGGTAACCGGCGTTTACGAAATAGAGGGACTCTACCCGGGTTACGGTCACACCTTGGGCAACTCTCTTCGTCGCATAATCCTTTCTTCTCTCCCGGGTGTGGCCATTACCTCGGTCAAGATTCCGGGTGTCTCACATGAGTTTTCGGTCATCGATGGCGTCAAGGAAGACGTCATTACTATTTTGCTCAACCTCAAGAAGGTTCGTATGCGCTTCTCCACGGAGGAACCGCAGACTATGACCCTTAAGATCAAAGGCGATAAAGAGGTAAAGGCTTCCGATATAGAGGTACCGGGCCAGGTCGAAATATTGAACCCGGACCAGCATATAGCTACCGTCACGGGCAGGAACACCACTCTCGAGATCGAGATACGCGCCGAGAAAGGTCTGGGCTTCATCCAGAAGGAAATGCTCCAGAAGGACAGGGTGGAAATTGGCTCCATCGCCCTCGATGCCATCTTCACCCCTATCCGCCGCGCGAGCTACGAGGTGGAGAACATGCGTGTCGGAGACCGGACAGACTTCAATAAACTGAAGCTCTTCATCGAGACGGACGGTACTATCTCTCCGAACGACGCTCTGACTAAATCCATCGAGATCATGATAAACCAGCTCAAGGCCATAGTCGGCTTCAAGGAAGACGAGGTGATCATGACTTCGGCTCCTCACGGGGCAGAACCGGCCATGAACCGTTCTGAGATAGATCCTGAGGTTTTGAAGACCCGTGTTGAGTCGCTTGACCTCTCCGCCCGAACCCAGAACGCCTTGGCCAACGGTAATATCCGTACCGTCGGCGGCCTCGCCAGGAAGAAAGAGCGCGACCTTCTTGAGATCGAAGGTCTTGGCCAGAAGGGCATACAGGAAATCAAGAAGGCTCTCGGAGAGTTTGGAATCACCCTCAAATAATATAGAATAGCTTCTCGGTTATGCGTCACGGCAATCACAACAGGAAATTCGGAAGAGAGAGAAACCAGAGAAAAGCTCTGATGAAGTCTCTGGCGCACAACCTGGTACTCAAAGGTAAGATCAAAACCACCGAAGCCAAAGCCAAGGAACTCCGCCCATTCGTCGAGAAGCTCATAACCACGGGCAAGTCGGGCACTCCGGCCTCCAAGCGTTTGCTGGTGTCACGAGTAGGCAAGATGGCGGGAGATAAGCTCGCAAGCTCGTTTGCCGAGACCTATAAGGACCGCAAGGGCGGCTATACCCGTATCACCAAGCTCGTACGCCGCGCATCCGACGGCGCAAAGATGGCTGTTATAGAATTCGTCTAATTATGAAATACACTTTCGATGCTACGAATAAGAAGCCTGGACGCCTCGCCACAGAGGTGGCGGTGCTTCTTATGGGCAAGAATCGCGCAGACTTTGCCAAAAACAAAATCCCGGATGTTGAAATAGAGGTCACCAATGCCAACCTTATGTCTTTCGATGCCAACAAGCTTCGCGATAAGACTTATGCCAGCCACTCCGGTTATCCGGGATCCCTGAAGCTCCCGAACATGCAAGAGGTCTTGGACAAGAAAGGAGGCAAGGAAATACTCAGGAGAGCTGTGCTTGGCATGCTTCCGAAGAACAAGCTTCGCCCGCAGATGATCAAGCGTGTGAAAATAACCGATTAATTTTATGGCTGAAAAAACTGCAGAAAGATACATAGGAGCAACGGGGCGAAGAAAGACTTCGATAGCCCGCGTGCGCATCACTCCGGCCTCGAAGTTCTCGATGGAGGTGAACGGCCGCGATTTTGATAACTACTTCCCGGTGGCCGAACTCCGCAGGAACATCACTTCTACCTTTGACGCAACAGAGCTGACACAGAAGTTCAAGGTGACCGTGAAGGTGAGTGGCGGAGGCATCTCTAGCCAGTCTGTAGCCATATCTCACGGCGTAGCGCGTGCTCTTGAGGCTTATGACAAGGAACTCAGAGGCAAGCTGAAGGTCAAGGGCTTCCTCAAGCGCGATCCTCGCGCCAAAGAGCGCCGCAAGTTCGGCCTCAAAAAAGCCCGCAAGGCTCCTCAGTGGAGCAAGCGTTAATCGTTCGTCTATAATACAGATATGCCTGACACCAACGATGAAATTGTGTTCGACGACTCCGGCGAAAACTTGGATGACTCAATTGTGGCTGAGGAACATCAAGCTGAGACAATCAAGAAGCTTAGAGATAAGCTGAAGGCTGCGGAAGAGAAGGCTAAGGAATATTTAGGAGAGCTCCAGAGGGCCAAGGCCGACTTCGTCAATATGCGTAAGCGCGATGAGGAAGCTAAGCAGGAGTTTGTGAAGTTCGCTAAGTCAGATGTCTTGGGCGAATTAATCCCTGTGCTCGACGGCTTTAACCAGGCAGTGTCTCACGGCATAGAGGGCGTCGAACCTCTTTACAAATTACTGATGAAGACTCTCTCTCAGCATGGTTTGGAAGAGGTAAATCCAGCGCATCAAACTTTCGACCCCAAGCTCCACGAGGCTATAGGAGTGGTTCAGACCGAAAATTCCGAGGAAGACCATCAAATTCTTGAAGTTGTGCAAAAAGGATATATACTATCGGGCAAAGTGATCCGTCCAGCGAAGGTGCGGATCGGGGAGTATAAAATTAACAGATATTAGTACACCACCATGGCAAAAATCATCGGTATAGATTTGGGTACGACTTTCTCCGCTGTGGCTGTAATGGAGGCGGGGAGTCCGAAGATTATTGAGAACAGCGAGGGCGCTCGTACCACTCCATCCATCGTCGCGGTATCTAAGACGGGGGAACGACTCGTAGGGCTCCTGGCTAAGCGTCAGGCCGTAACAAATCCCAAGAATACTGTCTACGGTATTAAGCGCTTTATCGGCCACAATTTTTCCGAACCTTCGGTGCAGAAGGACAAAGCAGCTGTTCCGTATGAAGTTAAAGAGGGTCCTTCAGGCGGTGTATTGGTGAAAATGGGCGATAAAGATTTTCGACCGGAAGAAATATCTGCAATGATCCTGCAGAAGCTGAAGAACGACGCCGAGGCTAAGCTCGGGGAAAAGATTACCGAAGCGGTCATTACCGTCCCGGCATATTTCAATGATGCCCAGAGACAAGCCACCAAGGATGCGGGTCAGATAGCTGGTCTTGATGTGAAGCGCATCATCAACGAGCCTACGGCCGCCGCACTCGCTTACGGTTTGAATAAGAAGAAAAATGAGAAGATAGCAGTCTTTGACTTCGGCGGAGGCACTTTCGACATCTCGATACTCGAAGTGGGGGATGACGTGGTGGAGGTTAAGTCGACCGACGGAGACTCCCATCTTGGAGGTAAGGACATAGATCAGAAAATCCTCAACTGGATCGCCGATGAGTATAAGAAGGAGTCGGGTATAGATGTAAGAAGCGATGCTCTGGCTCTCCAGCGCCTCGATGAGGCGGCGGAGAAAGCCAAGATCGAACTCTCCAGCGCCATGGAGACAGAGATTAATATTCCGTTCATCACCTCAGATGCATCCGGCCCAAGGCACCTTCTTCTCAAAATGACCCGTGCTAAGCTCGAGGAACTCGCTCAGGAGTTTATAGACCGTGCTATGAGCATTACCAAACGCGCTATGGATGCCTCTCCATTCAAGGTGGGCGACATAAACGAGGTGCTTCTTGTCGGGGGGCAGACCAGGATGCCGAAGATCTCTGAGAGCGTCAGGAACTTCTTCGGCAAAGAACCCAATAAGTCTATTAATCCCGACGAGGTCGTAGCCCTCGGCGCAGCTGTGCAGGGCGCAATCCTCTCCGGAGATATCAAGGATATTTTGCTCCTTGACGTCATACCCCTTTCCTTTGGCATAGAGACTATGGGCGGCGTAGCTACCAAACTTATAGAGAAGAACACGACCATCCCGGCCGCTAAGTCTCAGATCTTCTCGACCGCCGCTGACAACCAGACCAGTGTGGAAATACACGTAGTACAGGGCGAACGCGCTATGGCTGCGGATAACAAATCTCTCGGTAAGTTCGTGCTCGACGGCATACCTCCGGCTCCAAGAGGCATGCCCCAGATTGAGGTGACCTTCGACATAGATGCTAACGGCATTCTCTCAGTAAAGGCCAAGGATAAGGCGAGCGGCAAGGAACAATCCATCCGCATCGAAGCCTCTTCCGGCCTGTCAAAGGAGGAAATCGAGAAGATGCAAAAAGATGCCGAAGCCAATGCCGCCGAGGACGCAAAAAAGAAGGATCTTGTGGACGCCAAGAACCTGGCCGAACAGCTCATATACACTTCCGAAAAAGCCTTGAGGGATGCCTCCTCCATCCCGGAAGATATCAAGACCGGTGTGAATGGCAAAATAGAAGCGCTTAGGAAGGTCAAGGACGGCAGTGACATCGAGGCTATCAAATCTGCCACTCAGGAACTATCACAGGAGATTCAGAAGATCGGGGAGCATATGAATAAGTCTCAGGGCCAAACGCCTAATGACCAAAAACCTCCAGAAAATCCTGATATCAAAGACGCAGAAACAAAGTAATGGCCAAGGATTACTACAAAATATTGGGTGTGGAGAGGAGCGCCTCTGAGGAAGATATCAAGAAGGCTTTCCGCAAAATGGCGCATCAATATCATCCGGATAAGAAAAGTGGTGATGAAGCCAAGTTCAAAGAATTGAACGAAGCCTACACAATCCTCTCCGATAAGGAAAAACGCAGACAATATGACACCTTCGGCTCATCTAACTTCGGAGGAATGGGTGGGGCAGGAGGCTTCAATGCATCGGACTTCGGCTTCGACTTCTCCAACTTCACTCAGGCAGGATTTGAAACGGGCGACCTTGGGGACATCCTATCGTCTATCTTCGGCGGCAGGAGGGTACGCAGGGGACGCGACATTGCCGTGGATATCGAGCTCTCCTTCCACGAGTCCATCTTCGGCGCGGAGCGCAAAGTTGTGATTAACTCTCGGCTGGTAAAACAGAAGGAAGTAACCATTAAGACTCCGGCCGGTATCGACGAGGGCCAGATGATACGCATGAGCGGGATGGGAGAAACTATTGAGAGTGGCGTTCCCGGCGACTTGTATGTGAAGGTGCATGTACGCAGGCATCCGACTCTGCGCAAGGAGGGTTACAACCTTGTCATGGATCTGAGTATCAAACTCACTGAGGCACTCCTAGGCGCCGAGAAGCAGATTGCCACTCTCGATGGCGACATAGTGCTCAAGATTCCTTCCGGTACCAGTTCCGGAACAATTTTAAGAGTGAAAGGGAAGGGCGTACCGACTTCAGAGAACCGCCGCGGAGACCTCTATGTGCGTATAAAAGTGCTCTTCCCGGAGAAACTTTCCAAAGAATCTAAGAAGCTTATCGAAGAGCTAAAAAAGCAAGGGATTTAATCATAAAAACCACCATATACGCCGAGATTTTTTAGCTTCCTCTCAGCATCCTTATCAAAGTCGTAGTAATTAACTGTTAACTCCTCACCAGGCTGAATGTCTCTGGATGCTACCTCTCTTCCTTCCACTTCTCTTCCAATTCTTTTTTGTATTATGTTCGGTTCTTCAGAGTGATTTATAAAACGTTCATCATCGAAGCAGAGTATATAATGTCCATTATTTTTATCGACATAAGCGTATTGCCAGAAGAGTTTCCTAGCTGGCTCTGATAATCGAAGGAGTTCATCTGGCTCAATTTTTAAATCAAATCCCGGCACAAACCTCCAGGTCAGTGCTCCTTTTGGGATGAACTGATCTGCAAAGAGACCGATACCGTGTATCTTGCTAGGCCCGAGCCTAGTCTTAACCATGAGCATAGGAAAACATTATATCCTGAGTTTGGCCTAACCAAGCCCTAATTATCCCCTTGACTTTCAATACTAACTGTGATACTATTATAAGAGTTCTTTAACTTCAACCGGAGTGACCTGTGCTCACATTCTCGACTCTCCTTGGAGTGGTCGCGGGCGTGGTCCAGGTCTTCGGATACTGGACATACAACCGCAAGGTGCAAGAAGGTCTCATCAAGGAGCCGAACGGCACCTCTTGGGGTCTCTGGGGTATAGGCTCTTTGCTGGCCGTATTCTTCCTGAGGGATCTCACGCATGACTGGGTGAAAGAAGTCCTACCTGCTCTATGTTCAGCTTCAGCATTCATTTTATTCGCAGCTTATGCGAAAAAGAAAATGCTCAAGAGGCCGGATAGGCTAGATTACTTCACAATAGCGCTAGATACTGCGGTAGTGCTCTACTGGTTTGTCAGTGGAGAAGCAGGATGGTCAAACCTTCTGCTGGCTATCGACACGGGTGTCACTTTCATTCCGATGGTTCGGGATGTATGGTCAGACCCGTCAAGCGAGCAGCCCAAACCGTGGAAAACCTGGACCATCGCATATGGTATCTGGACAGCAGCGATCCTGCTACGGCTTGAAACTCCATGGGAGCTCTTCTACCCGGTCTCGTGCTTCACTTTGCACGGGGTTGTGTGGTATCTCTCAAGCAAAACAACTGCCAAGAGCTAGACTCTTGGCAGTTTTTCTTATATTATTTTTTAATATGACGAGAAATTTTATTACCAACCAAAGCAAAATTCATGGAAAAGGAGCCTTCGCAACAAAAGATTTTGAAAAAGGAGACATAATTTTTATTTTTAAGGGTAGGGTCTACAAACGCGACAATAAAAATGTCCAAGATACATTTGCAAATCCTGATTCTATTGGTATAGATAAAAATACTTGGATTGATCCTATTAGGGATTTTCACTTTATCAACCATTCGTGTGATCCAAATATGGGTATAAAAGGGAGGGTTACTTTCTGCGCATTAAAAAACATCCGAAAAGGAGAAGAGTTGACATTCGATTATTCTATAAATGAAGCTGATCCCAGATGGCATATGAAATGCAATTGTGGAGCTAGAAATTGCCGAAAAGTTATTAAATCTGTCCAGTCTTTGCCTGTTAATATCTACAAGCATTACATGCCATTTGTACCGCGTTACTTTATGCAGGTGTATAATAAAAGTCGCAAGCTGACTTAGATGGACAAAAAATCAAAAGCACTTACAATTGCGTTTTCAATAATAGTTCTAGCTTCTATAGTGACAACTTACTATAGATATATTTTTCTACAAAACATTTCTTACGAAACCGACGAGAACGCCTTTCAGACAGCTCTTTTAGAGGAATAGCATGGAACGATCAATCTCAGAATATATAAAGATGTGTAACTGGGATTCAGCAAAATTTCTCATATTTTCTGATAATGTATTTGGTCATCTAGTTTATTATTCTCATTTACTTCCGCTAGCCGTTTCTTTAGTTCTTGCTCTGTTTATTTTTTTCAGTAACAGAAAGTTATCTGCAACTAAGTGGCTATTGATAACAATTATTACCCTATCGTTTTGGTTGTTCTTAGATTTAATACTCTGGGCTACCGAAAAACCTGCGTATACAATGTTTTTTTGGTCCATAGTGAACATGCTTGAACCAATGATTTATGCCGGTATGCTTTTCTTTACATACTCATTTATTGATGATCGAGATCCTGGGTTCAAATCGAAATTAGCTATTTTTGTACTATTACTACCTCCAGTGGTTTTTGCATCAACGAATTTCAATCTTTCAGTATATGATCTAACTAATTGTTACCGTGAGGCAATTGAGGGAGTACTCCCATATTATAGTTACGTCGTTGAGGTAGTTTTCGCGCTCTGGATCTTGATATTAGGAATGGACAGATTTAGCAAATCTAAGGACGGCATTGAAAAAAAGAAAATAACCCTAGTCACTATTGGAGCAGTTCTCTTCCTTCTCTCCTTTGCTATGGGAAATGTTGTTGGAAGTCTCCTAGTCGATTGGCAGATTGGTCAATATGGACTCTTCGGTATCCCAATTTTCGTGGCTATGCTGTCTTATTTAATAGTGAAGTATCATGTATTCAACTTAAAGGTGATCGGCACCCAGATTCTTGTCACCGCCATCTGGATACTTACCTTAGCTATTCTATTTCTGAATCAAATTGATCTTGTCCGTATTGTGGTTGGCATCACCTTGTTCCTATTCACGATCCTCGGCGCGTTACTTATAAAAAGTGTACAAACTGAAGTAAAACAAAGAGAAGCTCTTGCTGTTGCCAACGAAGGTCAGGAGAACCTTATACATATCATGAATCACCAGATCAAGGGTTACTTGGGTAAAGCTCGGAATATCTTTGCTGAGCTCTCAAGCGAGCCGGAATACTGTGCTTCAGATTCGGCCAAACCAATGCTTGAAGAGGGGCTTAAGTCAGTTTCGGAGGGAGTGGAGTTCGTTCAGCAAGTACTACAGGGTTCAAGTGCTGCCAAGGGCACACTTTCATACAGCATGAAGCCTTTGGACTTTAAAGCGCTTGTTCATGAGGCGGCTGAAAAACAAAGGGGGGAGGCGCAAAAGAAAAATTTGAAATATGACCTAAAACTAGAAGATGGAAAATACAACATTATGGGCGATGAATTGCAGTTGAAAGAATCCGTTAAAAATCTTATAAACAACTCTATCAGCTACACACTGTCTGGAAGCATCACTCTCAAATTACAGAGTATGAATGGCAAAGCCCTACTCTCAATCTCCGACACTGGCATCGGTATAACGGCTGAAGATATGCCAAGACTTTTCCAAAAGGGAAGCCGAGGAAAGGATTCCCTCAAATATAACGTTAACTCCACCGGCTATGGCCTAGCCTTCGTAAAGGGCGTTGTGGAAGCTCACAAAGGCCGTGTCTGGGCCACATCTTCTGGTACCGGTAAAGGCTCGACGTTTTATATGGAATTACCACTGGCATGACAAAAGCTATATTTTTATTTGTGGTTGGCATTTTGCTTCTCGCCCTCTCTATACCTGCAATTTTCCTAGCAGGCGGGATACTAGTAGCTACAATCAATGACCCGAACTCCCTACTCCAAAATACTTCAGCAAATATAGTGTCCGTTTTTTTCGTTCTTTTAGGCTTCTCTCTGCCTGTAGCCGGTATTTGGTCCCTGGTTTCTGGATCCAAAATTGTAAAGAAAATCAAAAGGAGCTAGGGTAGATATAGACCTATTGTCCTTTACATCAAAAGTGAGGAAAGAAAATGCAAAAGCGAATGGCTGTTTGGGCCGTCGTTATGGTTCTTGCTTGTAGCAAGGACTCCACGGCGCCGAAAGTCGAGTACACGCTTGAGGTAGTTGCTGGTAATGGGGTAGTAAGTAGCCCAAAGGTCGGCACATATAAGTACCCGGCCGGCAAATCTATCCCGTACAGCTTCACTGCTGGGGCAGGATACCGAAATGTGGTTGCCGAGGAAGATGGAAAGTCTCTGCCCATCTCAGGCAACATTGTAATGTCCGCAGATAGGAAATTGTTTGCTGTCGCCGAACTTACGCCTGTACTTCTGCCCGAGTCTCAGACTTTGGGTGCAGGTATCGCGAAGTTCGTGGCAGCCAAGGATTCGGCCTCGATTATAAGCGCCTATAGTCAGCATCTTGCAGAGTTGGGAGATCTATATACTAGGGATCCTTCTCATGCAAGGGATTTGGCCTTGGCAGCTTACTCAAATGTTCTCGAGAAGTCGAGTATTACCGACATGGATAGGGCTGAAAGAGCTTTGTCCGGACGGCTCTTCTCGACTAGCTCTCTCTCGGCAGTGAAAGCCAGCGCTTCAACACCGCAGATTACGCTCATCTTCGTCAATGGAATTTGGAATTGGGTTGATGGTCCTATTATTTCGATCAAGGAAATTGAAGGAATAATTAGGGAATCTGGGTCAGCTAGTAAAGTAGGGGTGTACAACTTCTACAACGCTAGCTTGACCTATGAACCATCCGGGCTTAAACGCTGTTTGGTCAAGACTGTCGAGTTAAAAAGTTTTAAGGAACTGATGGATTGCCCAAGAGTTGGTGACCTGTCTGAATCCTTGCATCAAATAACCACTCTTTCCAACTCATTGCCGAATGAAGAACTTCCCAAGTCCAGAGCCCTGGCACAGATCATTACTGAGGAGAGAAGCACCGGCAGAGCAGTGATCATGCTCGGGCACTCTCAGGGTACTCTCCTAATACAGGAAGCACTCAGAGTCTCCGAGTCAGACAAATGTGTGCTGTCGATCTCAATCGCTGGCCCACTCGGGAAATCAAGCTGGAAAGAGGTTCCCTCTGGATTCGTAGTAGCCGGAGATAGAATGAGAGATTTCATTTTAGATCTTGGTCAAAATGACTTCGAGAGATTCCCGACCAGCCTTACCAAATCAGCAGATAAGGACTTCGATCTTCTTGGTATTGTCAGTCCAGCCTTTGCAATTGCTTACAAATTCTTTGGCGAATTCTCACTCCATCAGATGGGATCGAGCTACCTCGCAGCTCCAGAATCGAGGGTGAAAATCGCGAGTATCATCTCAAATGATGTCGCTACGCTGGAGAAAAATCCTGAGTGTCAGAAACCAAGAGGTGGGCTAATCTACGCCTCGAGTGGTAGGCTTTCTGGCGGCCTTACTTCAGGCCCAAGCGATCTCTGGTCTGTCTCGCCGCTCTCAGATGGTGCTGATACCAAAATCGCCAGACTCAAAAACAAGTCAGGTTCAGAACCGGCCATAACCGATCTCGCTGAACATCCGGACGGATCACTCTGGGCAGTGTCATATGACTCTCTCTACAGAGTAAACAGGGAAACAGGAATAATTGAGGGAGTCTTCAAGTTTGATTCTCCGATGAATGCCATGACCTTCGATACGAAAGGCAGGATTTACGCGGCGAGTACCGATGGCAAGATCGTCGGTCTGGAGATATCTCCGCTGAGAATCTTTTTCCGAGGTGAGTTCGGCCCTACGCTACACTCGTCAGGAGATTTAGCATTCTCACCGGGAGGAATACTCTACGCCGTTGTCGAAGATGACAGAAGTCAAAGCGCTCTTGCTACAGTCGATCTGGAAAATGGCAGGATCAAACTTGTATCGGCAGCGACAATCGGGTTCACGAACGCCTGGGGCATATCCTTCGTAGGCAATGTATTGTACGGACTCACTTCCGATCCGGTATCAAGCTTTGGGAAACTCATCACCATAGATGTGGCAACAGGCAAGGGGACTCTCGTTCGGGGCCTCGGGTTCAATGCTTTTGGTGCCTCGCTTAAGGCACCCTGATTGACACTTCCAGGCAGGTCTGGTAGAACTGAATCAGAAATTCCTTGTTCCTGAAGCACCTTTCATCCCTCACAGGAGAGTGTCGCATGCATGTCGTTCGGTTCCGGCTCAGTCTGATTCAGACGCTAATCATGATCGCGATCATCTTCGCCGTCGCCTCGCTCATGCCGAGGGTGGCCATGGCGCAGGCTCGCACGACGTCAGCTGTCACACAGCAGTCTGCGAACGGCGACGTCGCCCTCTCCCGCTACAACGCGGAGAAGAAGAGCACGCTCGAAGCGGTCTTCAAGGAGGCGATCTTGCCTCTCTGGGGCAACGCTTACGCCGGCAACAAGAGCCGCGGCTACACGCCGCTCGCAGTCTCGGCGGCCGGACTCGCTCTCACTATCGTGGGCGTGGCCAAGGCCAGCAAGATGACCTGCGACGGATACGTGCTCAACAATAGCTACAGCTGTCATCACGAGTCCGGCGTCTTCCTACCTCTTGGCATGCTGACGTACGCCGGAGGACGCATCTGGGGACTCGTACGGGCGAACAACACCGCCGTCGACCACAATCTCGGCCTCCAGAGGCAATACGGCCTGAGGTAGCAACAACCCCGCAGGGACACAATGACGTGTCTCGGCGGGATTTTTATTTTCATATTTGGGTGTAAAATAAGTAGCCGGAACCTACTCAAGGATCTTTGATGCAAATCACTAATATTATCTACCCGATCGAGGGAGGACTCGTTTCGCTTACCCGGTACGGTGAGATCTGGGGCGGCTGGAGAGGGGAATTCAATGTGGGCAATGGTGAGCTTCGGCTCGTGGCTATCGTAAACCAACACGAACATGGCCAGAGTCGTCGGTACCATGTCTACTTCTTTCTTCCGCCAGAGGATCAGGTTTTGAATCCAGAAGCAGAAGGCCTGGCTCTGAAATACCTGAACATCGAGTACCAGACCACGAAACCCGCGCGGTTGAAGTTTCTGCACAAACTCAATGCCCCTACCATCGGATCTCCGGTACAGCATTTCGACTTCTGGGAACTGCCAACCATCATGAACTTGATGGAGTTCGACAGTAAGTACCTACCGCGTATCATAGCCTGTGGACTCGAACTCAGGGACTCGCCAGAAGCACTGGATCCCATGGTGTTCATCGAGTCAGAATCTCAAGCCGCCTAAGGGCGGTTTTTTGTAAGAAAAAGAGAGCCGGTAAGGCTCTCTTGCAATTGTTTATGACCAAATAGTTAGAGTGGAACGAGCTGACTCTCGACAAGCTCGCGGTATATACCGCAGGTCTCGCAAAGTATTTCATGCCGTCCCTCATCCACAATTTTCCCCTTATCCATCACAAAGATCTTGTCCACGTCTCGGACGGTCGAGAGCCGGTGGGCGATGATGATCGTCGTCCGCCCGATGGAAGCGTTATGTACCGCCTCCTTGATCAACCGCTCGTTCTTGGCATCGATATTCGATGTAGCCTCGTCGAGAATCAGAATCCTCGAGTTCTTGATCAGGGCCCGAGCAATGCCGACCCTCTGACGTTCGCCGCCGGAGAGCTTAAGACCATTCTCGCCGATAGGCGTGTCCCAGCCATTCGTCAGCCGATGGCTGAAGCCGTCAATCCGAGCTTCATGTGACACTCTCTCGAGATCCATCTCCGTGACGCTTGCTGCCTGGCCATTAAGGCCGAAGAGGGTGTTATACCGTAGAGTGTTATCGAAGAGGACTACGTTCTGCTCCACTAGGCCGACCTGCCGACGAAAAAGTTGCAGATCTACCAATCTAAGATCGCAATCGTCAACTCTAATCTCACCGGTGTCAGGATCGTAGCCACGAAGCAGGAGATTCACGATGGTGGACTTACCTGCGCCGGACTCGCCCACAAAGGCGACTCGCTCACCAGGTTCGATCTTGAAGCTGACATCGACGAGAGCCGGGAGACGCTTCTTCTGCTCTTCCTGGCCCTCATCATCATCGACTTCAACATAACGTTGGTTGGGGTAAGTGAATGATACGTTTCTGAATTCTACTCGGCCTTCCAGCTTCTCGATTCGCACCGGATTTCGATCGATCTTGATCGCAGGCTCAACATCCAGAATAGCGAAGTATTTCCTCGCTTCTCCCCAGAGTCTGAGCCACTCGCGCTGAAGCCGGCCGATATTGCCGATCTCGCCCGTGGCCTGATTGGCCCACAGCCAAGTAATGACGAAGTCACCATAACGATAGTTGTGCTTGTACACGAGATATGCACCGAGAGAGAGCACGGCAAATCGAGTCAGGATGATCAGGAGGTGCTTATTCCAAGCAGCGATGTTGAATGGGATCCAGATGTCCTGACTACTCTTCACCAACTCCTGGTTGCGCTCATTCTGTTCACCTTGCACACGCTTCTCCTGCGAGTTTGTCTGCACGAGCGGGGTGTTCCTCAAGATCTCCGTGTAGAACTTGCTGTTTTTGTGTCCGAGGTCAAGATTGCTCTTGATCCCGGGCCAAAACCGGCGATTGTTTCTGAGAGTAAGCCAGCAGTAGCCGGCAGTACCCGCAAACACGATCATCCCGGCCTGCAAATTGAACGACAGCAGAAGCACTACCGTGATCAGCACGTAGACCAGTACCGGAAGGATAGTGTAAAGCAGCAGAAAGGTCATCTGCTCGAGAGAGCTTTGACCCTTGCTGATCACGCTATGCGTAATTCCCGAGTTCTGGCTTCGATGCTGACCAATTGAGAGACCGAGAATCTTCGACATGGTCTCTTCGGTGAGGTGCGACCACACAAGAAAGTCTACTCGCCTAAGCTCGTAGATATCCTTCATGTGGTGCAGCCTCACATGGAAAACCCACATCAGAAAAGTCAGTCCAATCAGCATGATGATGTCATCGGGCTGCTGGTGCTCCTGGATGGCGTTGAGCACTTTACCGAAGAGGTAGGGCGACAGGAGTGATATTACCTGTATCGATGCCAGAAGTACGAGAACGACACCGATCTGCTTGCGAAAAGGTTGGAAAAGTTCCCAGGCCTTGCGTGCAGGTACGAATCTCTTATTCACCTTGCCTCCGAGGGCTCTGTGTTGGATGTATAGTTCTGTCTAACCTTACATAATATCACTTATGTAGTATAAAGTCAAGAGTAGGGGAGAGAGTCATTTCAAAGGCAGAGCTTATTTGTTAACATATTTCCATGTCTAAGATACTGGTTAGTGGGGTCAAGCCTACCGGGCGACCTCACATTGGCAACTACTTCGGCGCCATGAAGCAGTTCGTCGAACTTCAGAATAAATACGAATCCAGAATTTTCGTAGCCAATCTCCATGCGCTTACTACGGTGCAGAATAAGGAAGAGCTTCTGAGGAGTTCCCGCGAAATCGTGCTCGATTTCCTGGGCATCGGCCTCGATCCGCAAAAGACTACTCTCTACTATCAGTCAGATGTGCCGCATGTGGCCGAACTCGCATGGATCTTTGAGAGTATCACCACCATACCGTATCTGATGCGCGCTCACGCCTTCAAAGATGCCGAGGCCAAAAACAAGGAGATCAATGCCGGAGTCTTCAATTATCCGCTCCTCATGGCCGCTGACATTCTTGTACACGATGCCGACGTCGTGCCGGTAGGGCAAGACCAGAAGCAGCACCTCGAGATTACACGTGATACCGCGGAAAAATTCAACCGTACTTTTGGTGAGACCTTCAAACTTCCTGAACCTCTTATACTTGAGAGTGTCGCAACTGTGCCGGGCACCGATGGGCAGAAGATGAGCAAGAGTTACAACAACATTATCCCGCTCTTTGCTACAGACGAAGAGATTGAGAGTGCGGTGATGAGTATCGTGACTGACTCTTCGTCGGATGTGCCTAGGAATGTCTATGCTATACACTCTCTCGTCCGCGACAAGAGCTCCTTAGATAAACTTTATGAAGAGAAGAAGGGCAAATACAAAGAACTTAAAGAGGCCCTCATCGGTGATCTGCAGCAGTTTATCGGCCCTATGCGTGAACTGAGGAGTGAATGGGCTGCCAGACCTGACGAAGTCGATAAGTTTATTTCTGAAGGCGGCATGCGGATGCGTGAAGTAGTGCACAAGAAAATGGTAGATGTCAGGAACAAGGTCGGTTTAATCCATCACGAATAAAATGCTTCAAGGCTTCATACAGGCACTCAGAGTGCAGTCAAAGATAATCTTCATTATCCTCCGCAATATGGAGGGTTTGACGCAGATTGTGGTCACAGCAGACAACCCGGAGTTCGAAAAGGCTAAAAGTCTTACTCTGGAGTCAGTTATCCGAGCCTCTGGTGAGATGAAGGAGGCTCCACAGGCCCCCGGAGGGTCAGAAATGCATCCCCAGAGTATAGAAGTGCTCTCTATGGCTGCGCCGGAGCTCCCGATACCGATAGTGACCTTGAAGGGCGGGGAAGAGACGGAGGCTCCAATACGCTTCGACTACCGCTGGCTCGATCTCCGAAAACCTGAGAAGGCTAATATCTTCAAGGTCTGGACCGAGTTTGAGAAGGGCTGGCGCAAATATTGGGATGAAAACGGTTTCGTACAGCTCTATGCGCCTTCCTTCATGTCTACTCCGTCAGAGAGCGGAGCCGATGTCTTCGAAGTAAACTACTTTGATAGGAAAGCTTATCTCGCTCAGTCACCACAGTTCTACAAGCAGATGGGTATAGCCAGCGGTTTTGAAAAGGTTTTTATGGTTGGGCCGGTTTTCCGAGCTGAGCCCTCCTTCACCACCCGTCACCTCACCGAGTTTACCGGCTGGGACTTCGAGATGGCATACGTCGAGAGTCATCATGATGTGATGGATGCCGAGGAGGGAATGATCGTCTCCGGCTTCAAGCAGCTTAAAGAATCTTTTCCCGATTTAGATATCACCGTGCCCGAGAGACCTTTCCCTCGCCTTAAAATGGTCGAGGCCAAGAAGATTCTAAAGGATCAGGGCGTAGAGAGCGGGGAAGAGCACGATCTCTCGCCAGAAGAGGAGCGAGCGCTCTCGGAGTATATCAAGAGAGAGTACAACCACGATTTCGTATTCGTCACTGACTATCACAAATCCAAGAGCGCCTTCTACCACATGCGTACAGAAGAGGATCCTGAGCGAAGCCGAAGGGCTGATCTCTTGTATAAAGGAATAGAGGTTACCACTCTCGCACAGCGCGAGCATCGCATAGAAGTACTTGAGAAGCAGGCTGAGGAAAAGGGGATGGATCTGGAGTCTCTCAAAGATTATCTCAACTTCTTCCGCTACGGTATACCACCACACGGCGGGGCAGGCATCGGCCCCGGCCGCTTTATCATGAAGATTCTTGATCTTCCAAACGTCCGCGAAGCCACTTATCTGCCGAGAGATGTTAAACGTCTGAATCCGTAAGCTCAGCAGTATTGACCTGTTGTGTAATGTATGGTTGAGCTTGCAATATCTGTCCAGTCTGGTAAACTTCTAGTTAACAAATCAAATAGCGTCTGTTAGTGACCTCGGCGACGGGGCCATTTTATTTGGTCCTAATGGATGAGCTTAGGCGGGTGGAAGAGATTGCGGGTTTATGCGAGTTTGCGAAGAGAGACAGATACGGAAAAGGCTTCTTCGTGAATTCGTACCAAGTTCGTAACTCCACACAATGCATACATTCCAAAATTCGTTTATCAGAATCCAACAGATGAGCAAGCACATCATCTCCGGAGCCATTCTCATAGCACTTCTGCAGGTACCGGCCATGCCGGCGATAGAGTCCTTACTGCCGCAGGGTATCAGTCATGAGGTCAACAAGGTAATCCCCGGTATCGCGATAGCAAGCGCCTTCCTTGGCGACGCTTCCACCCCGGAGAACCAGATCATGATTGAGAAGAAGAAGGAGTTCGTCAGTACGCGCGAAGCGTATCCGGCCTCCCTTGCAGTGGTGGAGAAGCACGCAGGTACGATCAAATCAGTGGCAGCTCAGCATAATGTTCCCGAGGACGTAGCCATAGGAGTGGCCCTTCTTGAGAACGGCGGTTCCGAAACTGCCAAGTCTCCGGCCGGCGCCATGGGTATTTACCAGCTCATGCCCGGTACGGCCAAGAACCTCGGCCTTACGGTTACAAAGACCGTCGACGACCGCAAGAATCCGGAAAAGTCCATCGAAGCCGGAATCAGTTACCTCCGCAGCAACTACGAGCGCTTCGGCGACTGGGGTCTTGCTACCTGGGCATATCACGCCGGCGAGGGTAACGTTGCCAAGGCTCTGAAAATCTATGCCAGAGCCAATGACAATCTCGAACTTCCGGGTGTTGAGAACTCAGCCGCTCTCCGTGCCTATGTCGAGACTCGCGGCATTAACATCCATATGCTCCTCGAGGATCCGTCCGTGCAGGAGTTCACCAAGAAGCTCCACGACGACTCGTCCGGTTATCCGTACAAGGTCATCGCCACAGCCAGCCTCTTCAGAGAAGCCAACGGAGAAGTTACACCCAGATAACGCTTAAGCGAAAGCCCTGCACACGCAGGGCTTTTTGCTACCGATTGACAAGCTCATCCAAGAGGAACACAGTGAGGTAAACCGAACATTAATCTTCTGGCCTGGAGGGTCGGATGCCAAACCGAAGTATCTGGATTGCCGCCTTGATCCTCATGATTGGAGGATGCCATTGGTACGATATAGTCAGGACACCTGAAACACCCAGACAGCCCCCGGGCGACAGCATCAAGATTCTGGCAGTCAGCCCCAACGAAATGGATTTGCGCAGGGACAGTACGGCTCCAAATGTGCTTGCCATATGCATACCGCAGGGCGCTCTGCCGAGCGTTAAGGTAACCGCCCAGGTGAAGGACATCGTCAGGATTGAGTCGCTGAAACCACAGCATGACGGTGAAGCCGATGCGGTGTACTGCAATCTCCGGGCAGCCTGGTACATGACTACGAAAGTCACCGGTACCGGCAGTGGTTCTACCAAGGTAACTTATGACATTTCACTCAGCACGAGTGATCACGTGAAGTCGACTGAGTTCTTGGCCAGGGTGAGAATTCCGTAGGTCCCGACATCGGGATCTTTTTTGTTTATAAAATGGCCTGAAAATGCTAAGATTTCACAAATGGATTACTCGGTCAAGACCGCTGTCTTTGAAGGTCCTTTGGACCTTCTTCTTGATCTTATAGAGAGGCGCAAGCTATTCGTCTCTGATGTATCCCTCTCTGAGGTTACCGACGACTTCGTACGCTATATAGAAACTCATGATAAGTTCCCGCTCGACGAGAGTGCCGAGTTCATAGTGGTAGCCTCGACCCTGATGCTCATCAAGAGCCGCTCGCTATTGCCGAGCCTTCCTCTTACGGAGGAGGAAACAGCTTCCATGGAGGATCTGGAGCACAGACTTAGACTCTACCAGAAGGTCAAGGATCTTTCGGCAGAGATCAAAAAGCTCTTCGGGAAAAATATCATATTTGAGAAGCAGCCAGGTTCCAAGGAAGTGGTTTTCTTTTCACCGGATTCCAAGACTGACGTGGACAACCTTTCCAGTGCACTCATGCGGGTACTCGAGACGTTGCCCAAGAAGGAGCCAATGCCGAAGACCACCGTACGCAGAATTGTCACATTGGAAGAAATGATTGAGAATCTCGCGGAAAGAATATCCAAGGGATTGAAGATGAAATTCAGCGACGTGTACAAAAAGGAAGAAAAGATCAATACCATTGTCGGCTTTCTGGCGGTGCTGGAACTTGTGAAGAGGGGGATCCTGCGGGTCAGCCAGGAGGCCAGGCACGGAGAGATAGAGTTAGAAACGGAGAATCTTAAGGTGCCTAATTACGCCTGATATGAATCTCGAACAGAAAATCGAAGCCATACTGCTTTTCAAAAACGAGCCGGTGAGCTACAAAGAACTCGCCAAGCTCCTTGATGATAGCGTGGACAATATCAGAAGGACCGTGAGAGATCTGCAGGAGTTCCACAAAGACAGGGGATTTGTGATCGTAGACGACGGTGGCTCGCTGAGTCTCGGGACGCATCCGAACGCCTCAGGCCTGATAGAAAAGATTATGAAAGAAGAACTCTCGCGGGATCTCGGGCGTGCCGGGCTGGAGACTCTCTCCATTATTTTATACAAAGGCCCGGTCAGCCGCAGGGAGATCGATTATATACGCGGAGTCAACTCCGGCTTCATACTGAGGAACCTGCTTATACGCGGGCTCATTGAGAGGTCCGATCCGCTTTCCGGAGAGAGAAGCTACAGTTATAAGCCGACCCTCGAGCTTCTGCGCTATCTTGGGGTCAAGAGGAGGGAAGACCTGCCCGAATACGGCACTGCCCTGGCAAAGATCGAGGACTTCATAAAAAACTCTCCGGAAAATGCTGACTAACCGGCAGGAAATCATATTTTTTTCTTCTCTTGCTTTCGTACTCTTCGTATTTCTGGTGTTTACTTATATATTCGGCCATCGCAGGCCTGATGACACTTTCTCGTCCGCAAGAGTTGGTGTGCCAATGCCTCTTGAAAATATTTCCATAAATGCCAGGGCAGCTTACGTATATGACCTGGAGACTGATACCATACTTTATGCCAAGAACGCAGATGAGAGACTGCCGCTGGCCTCTCTCACCAAGGTCATGAGCGCCCTCGTAGCAAGCGAACTCGCACCGGAGTACAGCACCGTTGTTGTGAGCAGGGAAGCGATACATATTGACGGAGATGCCGGACTTCTCCCGGGCGAGCGCTGGTCGCTCAAGGACCTCCTGAACTTCTCGCTCATAAGTTCGGCCAACGACGGAGTGAGAGCGATAGCCCTGGCACTCGGTTCGCTGGCGAACTCCACGACATCAAGCGAGGCCATAGTAAACGACTTCGTACATATGATGAACAACAAAGCCGATATCTTAGGGATGAAAAATACCTATTTCTTCAATGATACGGGCCTCGACGAATCGAGAGAAAAAAGCGGTGCATACGGTACGGCAAGGGATATGACAGCACTCTTCGCATACATTCTGAAAAATAACCCCAATCTGCTTTCGGCAACCAAAGAGTCTACTTTGAATATCCTGTCTCTCGACGGCATAGCCCATACGGCCAGGAACACAGATATGATCGTAAACAAGATTCCCGGCCTGGTTGCATCTAAGACCGGCTTCACCGATCTTGCCGGAGGCAACCTGGTAATAGCCTTCGATCCTGAGGTTGGCCACCCGATCATCATCTCCATACTCGGGAGCAGTTCCGAAGGACGTTTCGATGACTGCCTGACACTGATGAGGGCGAGTTTGGCGAGTGTTCAAAATAGTGTAGAATCACACCAATGATCATAGACGTCGTAAAGATATTCATTCCGTCGCTCTTTGCCTTCGGCTTCGGCATAGCTATCACCCCATTTGTCTCCGATTTTCTGGTCAAACACAAGCTT
The DNA here is from genome assembly GCA_019658995.1 of Candidatus Parcubacteria bacterium. Lineage (GTDB taxonomy): Bacteria > Patescibacteriota > Minisyncoccia > Phycocordibacterales > Zambryskibacteraceae > JAIFWN01. The sequence goes on along the minus strand of JAIFWN010000002.1, from coordinate 8,882 downwards.
TGGAAAAAGAAGAGTGTGGTCGTAGCTACTGATGGCGGCACAGCAAGCATTACTCAGGCTCTCCACGCCGATGAAGAGCGTAAGACTCCGCGCATGGGAGGAGTGATCATCTGGTCAAGCGCGCTCCTGACTATCTTACTCTTCTGGATAGCGGGGCAGTACAGCGGACCGCTCTTTGAGAAGCTGAACTTCCTCTCCCGCAATCAGACCTGGCTGCCGGTATTCACCCTCTTCATCGGTGCCCTGGTCGGACTCTTGGACGATTACTGGAGCGTCACCGAGGTTTACGATCAGAAGGCCGGCGGGCTCTCCTTCAAAAAGCGAATCGTCATGGTAACGACCGTAGCCATCATCGGTGCGTGGTGGTTTTACAGCAAACTTGAGATGACGAGCATCATGGTGCCTTTCGGCGATGTCTGGAACATCGGCTGGTTATTCATACCCTTCTTTATAATCGTAATGCTCGGTACATACTCCGGAGGGGTGATAGACGGGCTCGATGGTTTGTCAGGCGGAGTCTTCGGCATCATCTTCAGTACATACGGAATGATCGCCTTTCTGCAAAATCAGATTGACCTGGCGGCTTTCTGCTTCGTTCTTGTCGGAGCGCTTCTGGCCTTTCTCTGGTATAACATTCCGCCGGCACGCTTCTTCATGTCTGAGACCGGTATTATGGCTCTGACCATGACCCTGGCAGTGGTAGCCTTCCTCACCCAGCAAGTTCTTCTCCTGCCTATCATCGCTTTTCCATTAGTAATATCATCCGCATCGAGTTCGCTCCAGCTTTTGTCTAAAAGATTCAGGGGAGGGAAGAAGATCTTCAAAGTTGCTCCTCTCCATCACCATTTCCAGGCTCTCGGCTGGCCGGCTTCGACCGTCGTCATGCGCTATTGGATCATTGGCGTCTTCTGCGGCATGCTCGGCCTGGTCCTCGTTCTTCTCGGCTGAACCTCTGCTATAATTGCCTAAATGGCACGTTCCAAATGGAAGGTTGATAAGCCGTTCCTCTCTTCCGTAGTAATTCTCATGGCGGCGGGGTTCGTCATCTTCTATTCCGCTTCACTTGGACTCCTGGCCAAAAACAGTGCCGAATACTCCTCTGTGACTTTCTCCCAAGCCGTTTTGGGCCTCTTCCTGGGCACTTTGGCAATGCTCCTCACTAGCTACCTGGATTACAAGATCTGGAAGAGACTTGCCTTCTGGCTCCTCGGAGCGGCCGTAGTACTCAATATTCTGGTGCTTTTCCCGCAGATCGGGTTTGAGCATGGGGGCGCCAGGCGATGGATAGTCCTCGGCGGGCTCTCCTTCCAGACATCGGAGCTCCTGAAGCTCGCCTTCGTAGTTTACTTCGCGGCCTGGGCGGCGGGTATGAAGGGCAGGATGGAGAATTTCAAAGAAGGCTTCTTGCCGCTTCTTGTCCTTCTCGCTTTATCCGGCGGACTGCTTTTGAAACAGCCTGACACCGATACCTTCATGATGCTTATTGCAGCAGGTCTGGCAATCTTCATCGCAGCGGGAGGGAAGTGGAAATATGTTCTGATGCTTCTCTTGGCAGGGGTCATCGGCATCACTTTCCTGGCCTTTACTAGACCTTACGTGATGCAGCGCATCAATACCTATCTCCATCCCGAGACCGAATCCCAGGGAGCAAGTTACCAGATCCAGCAGTCTCTCATAGCCATAGGGAGCGGGGGAGTCTTCGGACGCGGCTTCGGCCAGAGCGTACAGAAGTTCAATTTCCTGCCTGAGCCCATAGGAGATTCGATCTTTGCCGTCGAGGCTGAGGAGTTCGGCTTCGTCGGAGCTGCGGCACTCATCATTCTCTTCGTTTTCTTTGCCATACGCGGGCTCAAAATCGCCTCGGAGTCTCCGGACCCCTTCGGTAGACTGCTCGTCGTCGGGCTTGTTATAATGATTACCGCCCAAGCCTTCGTCAATATCGGCGCTATGCTCGGGATCCTGCCTCTTTCCGGCATAACACTGCCGTTCGTATCGCACGGCGGCACATCACTCTTCGTCACCCTTCTCGAGGCGGGTATCGTACTCTCCGTTTCTAAACACCAAAGAAATAAAAGATGAGAATTCTCTTCACTGGAGGCGGCACAGGCGGGCACTTCTACCCCATAATCGCCATAGCCGAAGAACTCAAACAGCTCGTCAAGGATAACAGGCTCATCGAGCCGGAGTTTTTTTATATGTCGCCGACTCCATACAACGAGTCAGTTCTCTTTGAGCACGGCATCGAATACAGGAAGGTGAGAGCGGGCAAGCTCCGAAGATATTTCTCCATTCTGAACTTCTTCGACTTCTTCAAAACCGGATGGGGAGTTATTTCCGCCCTGTACAAAGTTTACCGACTTTATCCTGATGTTGTCTTCGGCAAGGGAGGGTATGCCAGTTTTCCCGTCCTTATGGCGGCTAAAATTCTCCGCATACCGGTAGTCATACACGAGTCCGACTCGGTGCCAGGGAGGGTCAATGCCTGGGCAGGGAAGTTTGCCCGAAGCGTGGCGGTTTCCTGGGCCGAGGCGGCAAAATATTTTCCGCAGGGCAAGGTAGCTCACACCGGCCAGCCAATAAGGAAGGAGATACGCGAGCCCATTTCAAGCGGAGCCAGAGAATTTCTCAAAATTGATGAGGGAGTGCCCGTAGTGCTCGTCCTCGGCGGATCACAGGGGGCGGAAACGATTAATGAAGCGCTCATAGAAGCCCTGCCGGCATTGGTCGGAAGCTATGCGATAGTCCACCAGACCGGCAAGAAAAACATCACTTCAGCCAAAGAAACCGGTGAGGCTGTCTTATATAAATCTGAACACAAGGACCGATACAAGCCTTTTGACTACCTTAACCCTCTGGCCCTCCGGATGGCCGCGGGCGTGGCCTCGGTAGTGGTTTCGCGCGCAGGCTCCACGATCTTTGAAATTGCGGCGTGGGGAGTGCCTTCGATCATTATCCCTATAAGCGAAGAGGTTAGCCACGACCAGAAGTCGAACGCTTTTGCGTACGCCCGAGCCGGAGCCTGTGAAGTCATAGAAGAAAATAACCTGACCGACCATATACTCACTTCGGAGATTATCCGGCTCACAACCAATGATGCCCTGCGGGAAAAGATGATGATGTCCGCCAAAGCCTTCGACAAGCCGAATGCCGCAAAAAATGTTGCCGAAGAAATCCTTAAGATCGCCCTTTCGCATGAAATAGCATGAGTAAATCCGTAGTCAGAATGGCTCCCTCGCCAACAGGGAACTTGCATATTGGCGGCTTGCGCACAGCTCTTTTCAACTATCTTTTTGCCAAACAGCATGATGCCAAATATATTTTGCGCATTGAAGACACTGACCGCGAACGATCCAAACCCGAATTTGAGAGAAATCTCCTGGAGAGTTTCGAGTGGGCTGGTATTACCTTTGATGAGACGCACCGACAGTCAGACAGATTGGAGTTATATGCCAAGTACATAAGGAAGATGCTCGATGATGGCAGCGCCTATGTATCCAAAGAGGTTCCGCAGGAAGAAGGTCAGAGAGAAGAGGTCATCAGGCTGAAGAATCCGAACAAAAAAATAGCCTTCGATGATCTTGTACGCGGGACGGTTGAATTCGATACTACCGAACTCGGAGATGTCGTGATAGCCAAGAGCCTGGAGGAACCGGTGTTCCATTTGGCCAATGTCATCGATGATCACGAAATGGGTATAACCCATGTAATACGCGGAGAGGAACATCTCTCCAACACCCCGAGGCAGATTCTCATTATGGAAGCTATAGGGGCTAAAAGGCCTATATTTGCCCATATACCGCTTATCCTTGCCCCGGATCGCTCTAAGCTCTCCAAACGCCATGGAGCCGTATCTGTCATCGAATACAAAAATAGAGGAATCTTGCCGCAAGCACTCCTTAATTATCTGGCTCTCCTCGGCTGGAACCCGGGAACAGAGCAGGAGATCTTCACCCTCGAGGAATTAATCAAAGCTTTCGATTTGAAAAAGATTCAGAAAGGCGGAGCAATTTTTGACGAGAAGAAGCTCGAATGGGTTAACAAGGAACACATCAAGCGCCTGCCTCCGGAGGAGCAGATAAATCTGCTCAGAAAGTCTATCGAGAACGAACCCTATATGAAGAGCGAGCTGCATCTGGATATGAACAGGATCAACTGGAAGGAAACGCCGAAAGAAGAAACCAAAAAACATTTGGAAAAAGTTCTGAGCATTATCGGAAACAAAGATGAAATAATGAGCTACGCGGAAAGGGAAGGGAAGGGAAACGTCCTCTGGCCTGTGCGCTATGCGCTTACCGGGGCGGAGAAATCACCTGACCCCTTCACCCTCATTGCCATACTGGGTACGGAAGAGTCTAAGAAACGCATACTCAAAGCGATTGAACAAATATAATGAAAAAGTTTTTGCATATTTTTATAGCGTTTTCGCTGGTCTCAACTTTTTTTATGCCGTTTTCGGGTATCGCGCAAACCGACACCGAACTCCAGCAGAGGATAGACCAGACCAAGCGCGAGCGTGACGCACTCCTCCTCGAGCAGAGAAAGCTCCAGACCGCTCTCGACGAACTCAACAAAGAGGGTCAGACGCTCACGGGCACCGTCAAATCCCTCGATGCGGCGCGCAGCAAACTGGCCACTGACCTGAAGATTACTCAGACCGGTATCAACGCATCGAATCTCCAGATCCAGAAGCTCGAGGGCGACATCAACAAGAACAAAACCGAAATCGAAAACCACAGGGAAGCTATCAGAGAATCCTTAAAGAGGCTGAAGACTTATGACTCCTACTCGATGGTCTACGCACTTCTCTCATACAACACCCTTGATGATGTCTGGCATGACACTGCGGATCTCACCGATCTTCAGGACAAGATCACCGAAGAGATATCCGAGCTCGAGGAGTCCCAGCAGGATCTCATAAGGAACAGATCGGAGAAGGAACTAAAACAGCTCGAACTCATAAGCCTCTCCCGTGAGCTCAAGGGCCAGAAACAGGTTGCGGATGAGACCCGCACCGCCCAGGCAAAACTCCTGGCTGAGACAAAAAACAAGGAAGCTCTTTACCAACAGATGCTCGCGGAGAATATCGCCAGGGAGAAAGAATTCGAGAAGCTCCTCTTCCAGTTTGAATCTCAGATAAAAGCGGCTGATGTTACCGCCATTCCCATAGCAAGAAAAGGTGTACTCAGCTGGCCCTTGGACAGCGTTATCGTCACCCAGCAGTTCGGCCTTACAAGCTCATCAGGACGGCTCTACTCGTCGGGAACACACAACGGCATAGACTTCAGGGCTTCCGTAGGTACGCCGGTGAAGAGCGTACGCGGTGGGGTAGTCGAGGCAATGGGCAATACCGATGACCAGAGAGGCTGTTACTCTTACGGCAGATGGGTTCTCATACGGCATGACAACGGCCTCTCCTCCCTTTATGCGCACCTGTCGGCATCCATAATTACCCAGGGTCAGGTGGTCACAGCCGGACAGATAATAGGCTACTCCGGCGGACAGCCGAGAGCTTACGGATCCGGATACTCCACCGGTCCGCATCTCCACTTGGGCCTCTTCGTCACAGTCGGCGTTCAGGTATCGCAATACACCTCAAGCATCAACTGCAAGAACGTAGCCATACCTCTCGCCAATCCCCAGGATTATCTGGACCCGCTGGCTTACCTGCCCGGCTTCTAATAGAATTAGGAGATGAACAGAGGATTTATCGGCACGATAGTACTCATCATCGTCGCCCTGGCACTCGCCAAATATTTCCTCAACTTCGATGTCTTCAGCGCCGCCGAGACCCCGCAAGGTCAGAGCACGGTCGGCTACGTCAAGAGTATCATCGATACCGTCTGGCACTACATCTCCGGCCCGGCAGTCTTCGTCTGGAGTAAGATCATCTGGCCGATACTCAAGCTTGCATATGACAACTTCCAGAACCTCATCCATATGGGCCAGGGAGTAGAACTTCCAATAGTTCAGTCTCCATCTATCTGACCTTGATTAGCAGGCTATGCACGGATATGATAAGCGCCTATGAAAAAGGTGCTTTTCTTCATCCTCATACCCATATACGTGCCGGCCATACTCCTCCTGAACTATACCCTTAAGTGGTGGGAGGGGCTGTTAGAATAGGCTGCATTTTACGTCTCTCTATGCATGACACAGGGAGAGAAAGGTTCGGCCTCGGGCGTTGTGATAGGCGTAGTAGCCTTTGTAGTGCTTGTACTAGCGGTATTCGGCGTCTATGCATATAAAAATCCGGTGGAGGTCTCATATGGAAATAGCCAACCGGAGACAGAGATAATTTATGTAGCGACTACCACCACAAGCTACGTATCTACCACTACTACCCTCTACAATAGATCCCAGGCTACCGCTCCCGCTACTAAACCTCGAGCGAGCAGCTCCGGCCAAAGTGCTTCCGCATATATAGGGTACAGCGGCACTGCCTACCGCAATGCCTCCTTCGGCCTTACCGTACCAGGCTCACATTCGGTCACTGTCGGCCGTGATGCCTACGCCGGGGTATCCGATACGGCTTCACTCCACTTCTACCAGGGCGGAGTACATGCCTTCCAGATTAATGTCTGGAGCAAGGAGCAGTGGAACGACATACGCATACAGGAGACAATGAATGCAAAGCAGGGCACCGGGCCGACTTACTTCGGCGAGGGCTCATACCTTGGTGAGAACAAGACCTGGATCTTCTCGGTTATCCCGGGATCATCCATACCGTCCGGAGTCCAGTTCTTTGCGGGCGGTTCCTCGACAGGTTCGGCATATATGGCACCGACACCGGCAAGCTACTCTCCGATTTATGAGACTCCAGCCTCTGCATACATCCCTCCGGCCTCATCTCAGGCGACCGGAGGATACTAACGCCCAGACTTTCCCTTTTTCTTCATAGGTGTAATATGGCCTTAGAGGCATATCAGGAGGCAAGATGTTAAGCGAACTGTGGTATTACCTGAACTGGGGAATCTCAGAAGAGCTCCGGAGAGGCGAGTTTCCGCTCATCTGCTGGTGGCTTGCCGTGGCTTTGATCACCCTCATCATCGGTTGGGGAATGATCCGGGAAGCCAAAATGATTTTCGAGAGATGGTATGTGAGCAACACCTACCGCGGTCCTATGTTCGATCTGACAGTCCTTCGGAAAGTCACTCCAGATGGTGTGCGCTGCTACTCTCGCTGTCTCTGCGGCAAGGTTATCTCCTCGAGCGCCACCGCCTGCGAAGACTGCTCCAGGAGCGGGTCCGTCAATCTCTGACGGACCTTTTTATTTGACAATTAACTTTCGGAATGTTTTCATATGAGCGGAAACCGATATCTGGGAGAGTGGAATGCCGAAGAAATCCGGATCCGAGAGACCAGCTGACTGGCCGAAGAACGGCTTCTACTATCACTTCAAACACACTCGAGACGGGCCGATAAATGAGGGAGCATACGAAGTGGTAGGCGTAGGGCGTATGACCGAGAGCAAGGATGAGAACCCTGAGCTCATGGTCATTTACCGCCAGCTCTATGAGCATCCGACGCCTATCCCCGGCAGGCCGTTCGAGCTTCGCCCACTCAAGATGTTCACTGGCACGATTCGAAGGGCGGGATACTCCGGCCCGCGCTTTGTGAGGATCACGAACCAGAATGTTATCGACAGACTGATCTGGGTCCGCAAGCAAATGTACCCTGAAGCCGCCCCTCTCTGATGGCGGCCTTTTTATTTGACATAGCGAGGCCGGGGAGTAGAGTAACTGCAGAAGTTCAACAGGGAGACCAAGTGAGAACCTTGAGATTCATCGATGCCGCCACTGCCGAGCGGCGAGTGAAGAAGATGCACCCAACCGCTTTCCTCTACTACGAGGGCGGTGGTCACTACTCGATCAAGGAGAAGGAACACCACACCGACCCCTGTCCACACTGCAGGCAGGAGTGGAAAAGGGAAGGGACGAATCTGGTCTTTGCCCTCGGCCGCGGCCCTTCCGAAATCTTCGCCTGGCTCGATGCGTACAAGCGCATGAGGGAAAGGGGGAAAGATTTCGGTCTCGAACTCGGATGGAGGACGAGCAGGGGACCAGTACTCGAGAGACACTATGCCCAAGCCTAGCTGGACATACTGCCCGAGGTGCGGATCAAATCGCTTTGCCAGCATTGTCGAGCCGGACAGGGTGTACTACCATTGCTGCGGAACCTCATTCGTCAGGGCTGGTCAAGGTCTCCGTCCGTACAAAACAAGATGGACGACCTTCCGCCTTTGGTCATTGCGAATGAGTAACAGAGCGAGAGATTACTTCTTCCGTCTGCACCCCGCCGCCTAGTGCGGCTTTTTTATTTGTTCCAATTGTGTAATATGGCTGCAGAATGTAACCGGAGAAAGCTGTGAATTGCCAATTGTGTGGGAATGATATCGGCAAAGTTATTGTTATTATCGCGAAGACGCGGCCCGGCGGATACCTCGCCAGCATGGCCTGTCTCAAATGTGCCAAGAAATCTGGCCTGTACTGTGAAAAGCACGAGCGGCCCCATACAGGCTTTGGCAGGCAGATGGAAATGTCGGCCTGCCTCTTGTGCGCTGTCGATCTAGTGGATGAAAACCGCCATCGTGCGGGTATCATCTCAGGCATGCTCCAAGACGCAGCTCCGGAGGACTTCGCCATTCTTCGTCAGGAACAAACTTGGATGATAAATAACGAAGAAGATGAGAATGTAGCCATCCTCTTGCATCTCTCGGCCATGGCTCTTTGCCACAAGACCACACTCGACGAGCTGATACGCCAGCTGGTGGTAGCTGGCTCGCTCGACAAGATCAAAAACCAGCCCTTATAAACGGGCTTTTTTATTTATGATAGAGTCTTAGGCATGAAGTCGGTAGTCTTATGCAGTTCCAGGCGGTTTGC
>JAIFWN010000017.1 GCA_019658995.1 Candidatus Parcubacteria bacterium | reverse complement strand
GGAAGAGGGTCGAGAGAATCAAGTCTCGCTAACAAGCCATCTTCGGATGGTCTTTTTATTTGACATTTTTTTGAAGTTGTATCAATATAACTTACGGAAAGTTAGCGAATTCCATCACATGGAGGGAGCCTTGAAGACGAAGCTTGATTATTGACCTGGTGGGTGGGCCAGAATGCTGGAATCCCTTGATTTGGGAATCCGAGCACTAAGGGACCACCTCGGCAAACGTAAGGGAGCGGTGTTCTCTGTGTTTGACTCGAAGTCCCCACTTCCTGAGAGACCAGTTCTCCAAGCGGTAGTCGGATACATTCCGCCGGCGGACCTTGACGAGAAGTATGGGTACTCGGAAGAGAAGGGTCGTCGCCTGTTGTCACATCCAGAACACATGACAAGTCGAGAGAGTCGCGATGAAGCTCTCGATCAATGGACCGGAGCCGTAAGAGGAGAGAGCCTCATTTGTTCAATCTCTGGTTTCCCGGAGAAGGTCGATGAGGCACTTATGTTGGCAGTTCTCGTCGACATGCAGTTTCTCAGCAGCGATGACGCCTTGAAGATTGCGGATACAAATCAAGAGGACATTTATCGAGCGATGTTCTCGCCGCAAAATCTTCGGGTTCGAGGCATAACCAGCTAATCACTGGTTTTTTTATTTTTATCTTGGTGAGCAGTTCGCGGCGAGGGTATAGCCGGATGCTTCTGCGGCGGCTGCGGAGGCGAAGGTGATCTTATTCTTCTCCGAAATCTGCTTTGCTCCTGGGCAATATGAGTAATGATATTTAGTCCCCTTACTTGAGGCTACCACTGAAGTGTCTGATGTAGATTCAGTCACAGCACTTTTTTCAAAAGCGTTCATAGCCGAGGCACTAGATTGAAGAGCAGAAAGGCTCTCATCATATTCAATCTTAATAGGCTCACTCGTGCTCGTTGTGGAGAGTCTGCCAATACCATAGGAGAGGGTGGAAACAAGAATGATTACGAGAGAGAGAAAAAAAGGTCTTAAGAATGACCAATTCCTCACTTCCCCACTCTCGTCGAAGGCGATGGTCTCGGTATTGCCTTTTTTGAAGAAATCCCGTATACTCATAGCCTATTTATACACCATGGCACATAAAAAATCAGCAGGAACAACTAAAAACGGCCGAGATTCTAACCCAAAATATTTGGGTATCAAGGTTACTCCAGGCACCGAGACTTCTGTCGGTTCTGTTCTAGTGCGCCAGAGAGGTACTGATGTTCTTCCAGGTAGAAATGTCGGCATGGGCAAGGATCACACTCTCTTCGCCCTAGTATCGGGCACGGTTACTCTCGGCTACAAGAGAAAAACTCACTTCGATAATACGGTGATGAAGAAGAAGGTTTTGAGCATCTTGCCCCGAGTCTAAAGTGGTTCTACTACAAGTGTGAAATGGATTCCTTTCCCTCCAGGGACTAGTACGGTCACTTGGTGTGTGCCGGTCTCTTTTATCGGATGTTCTAGTACGATATACTCGGGATCAATTGTAACTCCAGCCTCTTTTTTTAAAATATCTCCGATCTTCTCCTTTGTGATAGAGGCGAAGAGATGATTCTTCTCATTCGCTTTCATATTCACTTTCACTTCAAGATTTGAAATCTTAGCGGCACCCTTTTTTAAAGCCTCGAGACCTTTCTCCACTGTTTCCTCTTCTTGATCCTTGAGCGCCTTGACCTGCGCTGCGGCACTACTACCCGCAGGCACAGCAAGTTTCTTAGGGATGAGGAAGTTCGTGGCATAACCATCAGAGATATTCTTCTCCTCATACCTCTTCCCTACCCCCTTAACATCTTTGAGCAATATTACTTTCATATCACAACTTGGATTATCTGTTTAAAATTTCTATTGCTTTGTCGAGCTGTGGATCACGACCAGCGTCAAGGTCGGCTTGGGTTCTCTTAACAACATACTCTGGTGTAATTCCCGTCTCGGATATGGAGTTGCCATTTGGCGTTAGCCATCTGGCAATAGTTACCTTGAGTGATGTATCCGGCGTGATAGTCACAAGTTCCTGAACGGAACCCTTACCGAAGGTTTTATCTCCCACAAGGGTCGCCTTACCCTGCTCACTTAGTGCTCCTGCTAGAATTTCCGCCGCTGATGCAGACCCTCCGTCGACAAGGATGACAAATGGTAGGCCATCATTAAATATGTCATAACCCTTACTTCGGTAAATTGTTTCATCTTTGGCCCCGCCAAAATCTTCCTTCACCACTATCTTTCCTGGAGCGAGGAACCAGCTTGCCATGTCAATAGCCGCCTCAAGATATCCACCTGGATTGCCTCGGAGATCAAGAATAAGTTTCTTATTGCCTGACATTATGAATTCCCTTAGAGCGGCGCGAAATAAGTTTGGAGATGGTGCAGTGAAGCTGTATAGCTCGATGTCGAAGATACCATTGCCAAGTTCCTTCGTATTGATAGTTGGTATATTGATGACGTCTCGAGTTACTGAAATCTCAAGCGGCTCCTTCTTTCCTACTCGGAAGATGGTGAATGTTACCTTGGTGCCCCTTACTCCCCTGATGAGCTTCACCGCCTCTTCGGTAGAAAGGCTCGAGGTTTCTTTGCCATCGATCTTAATGATTCTATCGCCGGCTCTGATACCTGCTGTTTCTGCCGGGCTACCCTTGAGTGGTGCGACGACGACAATGACACCATCCTTCGCAGCCACTTCCATGCCTACCCCTTCGAAATTACCACGAATATCTGATTCGAATAGTTCAGACTCTACCGGTGGGAAAAAGACGGTATATGGATCACCCAGAGATGCGGTCAGTCCCTTTATCGCTCCCCAAACTCGGTCTTCATCAGTTACTTTCTCTGTACTGCTTGATGAGACATATTTTTCATTCAATACATTCCACGCTTTCCAGAAGGGTGAA
>JAIFWN010000016.1 GCA_019658995.1 Candidatus Parcubacteria bacterium | reverse complement strand
TCTCGACTGCAGCCACCCGTAGGTGTATGGGCCGTGTCTCAGTCCCATCGGTGGGGGTCAGCCTCTCAGCTCCCCTAGCCGTCATAGCCATGGTAGGCCGTTACCCTACCATCTAGCTGATAGCCCGCAGGCCCTTCCCTGAGCGTCTTGCGACTTTACTCGTGAGAGACTATCGGGTATTAGCCAGTCTTTCGACTAGTTATTCCCGTCTCGGGGGGAGGTTCCTACGTGTTACTACCTCGTCTGCCACTAACACAAACTTGATGTAATCGCATAAGTGTCCGTTTGACTTGCATGCCTTATCCACGCCGCCAGCGTTCATCCTGAGCTAGGATCAAACTCTAATTTGAAATGAACGGAACAAAAAAGAAAACGATATTTCTCTTCAGCTCCTTTTCGATCCTATAGAACAAACAACTTGCACGTCCCGCGCGTAAAGCGGGACGATTTTTGTGTATTGTATTCAATTCGAATACGTTCTCAATGTCTTTTCAATGTGCAAGCTCTAAGGTCAACTCGCCCCTTTCCGGCCGAGTTGGTTGTAGTTAGAGCGTGGGGTCTATTATAGCCATATAAAATACCCCGTCAAGCGGGGCATTAGGGAGTGTTTATGAGCTCGTTTTCCTCTACCGGCACGAGGCCGTAGGTCTGCTGGTCACTTTCAGAAACCGGTGTTTCCGTAGTGATCTTCAAGCCTAGGCGGTTATCGAGTTTGACCTCAATTTTCTCTATCACTTTGTATGTCCTCTCCAAGGCATGAGCGGCGCCAAACCTTTGCATCCTGGTCCAGCTTGCCGGAATGAAATAGGTTGCGGACATATGACCTCCGAAGCTCGTCTGTACATAAAGACGCTCTGCAATGCGTATTCTGTCATGACTTTTTGCAAAGTCAATATGAAGGTTTTATCCTTTCTTCTGCCACTTTTGGAAGGTCACGAGGAGAGGCGAGGCTACGAAGATCGAGGAGTAGGTACCAATGACAACTCCAATTGTGAGGAGTAAGGCAAATTCTTTGGTAGTGGATGGACCGAATATATAGAGGGCAAGAAGAGTGATGAATATGGTGAGCGAAGTGTTGATGGATCGGCCGAAGGTCTGCTGGACCGACTTGCCTACCGTTTCTTCGAATGGTTCGTTCTTGCCGAGAGTTAGATTCTCGCGTACGCGGTCGAAGACCACAATCGTGTCATGCACGGAATAACCCAATATTGCCAGGAGTCCGGTGACGAACAGGAGATCAATCTCCGTGCCGTAGAAGTGCCCGAGGAAAGCGAAGATACCCGTAGGAATGATAACGTCATGGGCCAGAGCAATGATGGTAGCCAGTCCGTACTTCCATGAAGAAACAGGTTTGGAGACCCGGCGGAAGGCGAAGGTGATGAAGAGCACTATCATGATTATGACAACTACGACCGCCTTCACCGCTTTGCTTTTCAGCTCCGCACCCGCAACTGGACCGATAGAGTTCTGCCGCTCGATAGTAAACTTGGTGCTGCTTATCCCAAGCAGGGAGTCGCTAAATTTTTTGCTTTCCTGATCGGTGAGGAAATGGGTGCGGACAACGTATCTGTCATTGCCGGATGGACGCATCGAGTAACCGCCGATATCAAGTCTCGTTAAGACTCCCTCGATTTGGCCTTTTGCCCGATCACTACCCTCATAACTTATCTCAGTTAAAGTCCCGCCTGTAAAATCGATCGAAGTGTTGAACCCGTAACGGACCATAGAGAAAAGCGAGAAGGCGAGAAGAATAGCCGAGAGGGCGAACCATATTTTCCTGTATTTTACGACAAACATTTTATTTTACGTGAAAGCCATTACTGAATAAGAATCTCTTGAATCCGGATTCGTTTCTAGGTGCAATAGCGAAGAGGAAAGTCCGGGAAACAGTGATAGCCGTGAACATCGAGACCAGCACTCCGATGCCTAGGGTGAGGGCAAAACCCTTAACAGCACTCGTGCCGAGCCAGAAGAGTACTATCGCCGTAATAATAGAGGCAATGTTGCTGTCCCTTATCGAGAGCCAGGCGCGATGGAAGCCCTCGTGGAGAGACTCGCGGATACCTTTGCCCTTCTTCAGCTCTTCCTTGGTGCGCTCGAAGATGAGCACATTGGCATCGACAGCCATGCCTATGGAGAGTATGAAGCCGGCGAGCCCCGCCGCAGTCAGCGTCACCGGAATCATTTTGAAAATGACGAGTGATAGAACTATGTATGAGACCAAAGCGAGCGAGGCCAGGAGTCCCGGTAAGCGATACCAGAGTATGAGGAAAAGTGCCAAAGCCAGAAAGCCTATGATGCCTGCTCGTACTCCAGAGTAGAGAGCCGCTTCTCCGAGCGATGCCCCTATGGTCTGTGAGGTCGAGAGAGAGATCGGCACCGGCAACGCGCCGTAGTTGAGATCGCGCACCAGAGTCTTGGCCTCGTCCGGAGTAAACCGTCCGGTGATCTGGGCCTGGCCGTTGGTGATCTCATCCTGTATAACCGGAGCAGAGAGCACCGCCCCGTCCAGTACGATGGCCAGTATCTCGCCCTTGTGTTCGCGGGTCAGTTTGGCAAAGAGGTCCGCCCCTTCGCTGTTGAAGTTGAGGCCGACAAGCGCTGCCTGAGTGGTAGGGTCGAATATCACACTCGCTCTTGAGAGATAGCGCCCGGTCAGGCCGGTCGGAGTGAAGAGCTCGTCGAGAGAAGCGTTGGGATTGGCTTCGAGTATTGCCTGGCCGTTTGGCTTGGCCAGGTAGAACTCGAGTACCGGAGTCTTACCTATGAGATTTTTGGCTTCTTCGATATCCGTAACACCCGGCAGCTCCACAATAAGCCGCTCCTCTTTGTTACCCGAAACTAATCCGGCGCTTTCGGTCTGTATGATTGGTTCGGCCACTCCGAAAGCGTTGATCCTTCTCTCAATAGTAGTTCTGAGACTTTCCATGGCTCCGCCCACGTCTTCGACCTTTGAGGTATCGGCCCTATATACGAGTTCTGTACCGCTCTTGAGATCGAGCCCTAAGCGGAAGGGGTATTTAGCCCCCGGCCTCTCCTGTCGCACCAGAAAATAGCCCAGAAGGCCGAATACCAGTATGAGTATGAGCGACCAGACGATGTACTTCCGTGCGGACATGTGTCGGCTGATTATACAGAAAAGCGGCTATTTGAGAAGCTCCTTAAGACCATCCTCAAGCCCGACCATCGGTTGCCAGTTTAGAAGCTTTCTGGCAAGAGTTATGTCGGCCAGGCTGTCTTTGATCTCGAGACGCGGCGGTAAGTGGTCCGCCGGGCCGCCTATAATGCTCGCGATTTCGTTTATGGGGACGGATCTTCCGCTCGCTATATTTATACTTTCCCCTTTTCCGACACTGGCGTTAACCATGGCAGATATATTGGCTCTGACCACGTCTTTTATATTTACGAAATCTCTTGTCTGCTTGCCATCGCCGACAATAGTGAGCGGTTTGCCTGACCTCCTCTC
>JAIFWN010000001.1 GCA_019658995.1 Candidatus Parcubacteria bacterium | reverse complement strand
ATAGTAGTGGATGATCTTGACCGCCTAACTTTTAAGGCTATCAAGGACGTTCTATTTGTTATAAAAAAGAGTTTCCTTCTGCCAAATATTTCTTATGTGCTTTGCTACGACACAGACAACATAAAGGCCTTAGAAGACAAGGACTCAAATACCGAGAAGGTCACAGAGTTTCTTGAGAAGTTTGTGAATGTAAAGACTAGCCTATATCTTGAAAGTAGTACTTTAGTTAGATACATAACAGAGAATATTGGCAAAGCTTTAGATGGAAACTCTGAGGCGGATCCCATTCTTGTATCTAAGGCTTTGGGAGGCTTAACCGAGATACTTAACTCCGATGAGTACCATAACTATCTCCCATTCGTTGGAGATGTGAGAAAGCTCAAGAGACTCCTAAACACCCTTCTGCTGCTCGAAGTTCAGAAGACAGATTTTGACAACAGTGACTTTGATCAAAAGGACCTTATCCATCTGCTTTTGATTTATATCAACTATCCAAATGTTTTTAGAAAGATCTATGATACAGAGACCAATGGTAAGAGAGGCTTTTTCTCAGTAGTGATACCGTACGATGATAACTATCCGCCTGGGACTAGAGGACCTCGAGATAGATTCAGTGATAGTTTATACGCAAACTCTACTCTCTATACCGAGTATGCTGAGAAACTCACACCAAACCCGAAGTTTCTTGTTGATAAAGTTTTCAATGTTTTGCAGCGCCTCCCTAAGGCAAAGGTTGATGGTAAGGCTATAGAAACAGTAAAGATTGATGATGTGCCCGAAGAGGTTAAGAGGACGCTAGCTTGTTTCAATGGGGGTCCTTGGGCAGGTGGTCAAAATCTGACTGATTATCTCCAGCTCATTGTTAATCTATCTAAGCCACAGAAGCAAAATCAGCACAGATTTTACTTGAGAGCCAAGAATGAGATTGTGGGAGGAAAAACTATGGAAGAGGTCTTATCAGACGAAGTGTTTTCAACTTCTCTGGGAGAATCCTCGCAGGAGCAACTCTGGAGAGTGTTGGTAAATAGCTTATATGATGTGGGCGGGAGCTATGGCCGCAAACTGATACTTTACTTAGTTAACAATATCCAACGCTACTCGCTGTTTACGAACGAAAAGATTGGACTTGGATTTAGAGATGATCTAGATTTCTTCCTAATAAAGCTTCTCGATACTGCAGGTTGGGCAGATGAGAACGATCAGCACAGGAATAATGTCGAAAAGAATGTGGCAGAGATTGCAGAGTGGATATTTGGAGAGTCTAGGCATAGTGGTGAAGGGATTCTCGATATTCTTAGTCAGGAGCAACGTGGGGTGTTGGGTTTATATGATTTGATAGCCTTCAGATTATTCTGCAATGCTGATAGGGGCGGAGATATATTTAATCTTACTCGCGCATTATCAAAACATGGTAGCCCATCCGCTCCAACCGAAGGCTCAACACGTAATATAGTTATTGAAGAAATGAGGGAGATGTCGCAGCGTGTGTTTGGTATATTCAAGAGCCGATATATAACCACCGACATGAACTTCTTTTCTATAGTCGACGATCTTACTCTCGAGGATATAAGTGGAGATTATTTTGACTATTTAAAAGCACAGATCGCTTCAGGCAAACTTAGCCAAGAAGACGCTGATAAATCACTCGCACAACTTAAATCAAGGATTAAGTCGTTTACCATTTATCAGTTAGGGAATACGGACATTAGCCACGGTATTGGGTGTGGTTATTATGATGAGAGCGGCAACGAGGATGACGGTGGTATTGCAGAAGCAATGAATGATTACCTCTTTGATAAGTGCTTTGGTCCCTCACCAGAAGGATATGAGTACTTATTGGATTATCTGCTCATGAACCTTTCTACTAGCTTCTCGTCAGTCACGGGACGAGAGTATACCCCTCATGTTCCAGAGTTTACTAAAGTGATTGATCGAATCAGATTGGCTGAATACTGGAGGAGTAACTCGGCTGCTATTAAAGCCTTAGATCTTTCTTCTAAGGCAAAGGTTGTAGAGACAGGAAACTATACAGCTAGCTATAGCAAAGATCTCCCAGCTGTTTATAGCGTACTGGATGAGCTTGTTGTAAAGATCGACGAAGAGAGGCTCGCTTCAGCCGCTGCAGTAATCCCTCAGATTGTATCGCTTACAGCTACCCCTTAATAAGGCTCGGATTTACCACCGAAATCACTCGCTTTATTCGATGCCGTTTGTTTATTAACTTCTGGATAGGCCATATTTATAGCCATAAAATCATTATTCACAGCCATTTGGTTTAGCGAGTAGTCTACGGAGAGGTTTCTGGAGTCCTTACAAGCCCCTTAAACCCTCAAAAGCCTCAACGCCTCGATAATAACCCTATATGTTCTAATCCTACTGGGTAGTCGGCTAAGCTGGCTGAAGGGCCATCTTTCGGCTATGATTTGAATATCCTTGTAGGTCTTGACCAAGTTGGTACCAGGCGCTAAGTTCTCCTACAAGCTGGTTCCAACTTTGTCCCACTTGGGTCACAGGCTTTGATATAATCAGCTCATGAATAAATCAATACTTTTTCTTGTTATAGTGATCATCGCCATTGGCGCGGCTGTCTATATGTGGTGGCCAAATGTGCACTTGAATGTACCGGAGGAAAATATTGCTTCGCAGGGCAAGCTCATGTCTATCGAGAATTATATTACTCAAAATATTTCCGCTCTCTCCCCTGTCAAAGAGCAGTTAGGCGGAAAATTCTACGTCACTAGTATTACTGCCGCCGACGGCAAGGGCGTAGTCTCGTATGAAGACGGCCACAACGCATACACTGCCGACTTCACTTACACTTCCTCGGATCAGACCGGCCACACCATCACCTCGTTTGTCATAAGGTAATAAAAATCCCGCCAAAGCGGGATTACTTGCACTCTACGAGAACAATTCCCTCTAGCCTGGCGAGGGATTCGTCACGATCAGTATGGGGAGTATTGACCAAGAGGAGCAATACCTCTTCAATCGCAACTTCAGGAAATCGCGCCCAAGCATGACGAGCCTCGTCCGAGAGCTTATCGGCACACTGGATTATGACTACCCGGCGGCCTGCGAGATAAATCGGCTGGGACAGAAGCTCGGCGAAGAGCTCGCCGTTTAACTCCCGAGCATCTCTCTCGGCGAAATTGAAATCTCGGCACATCTCATCCGGGGCCTCGAGACTGACAAACTTCACGATCCTCCGCTTCTCCTCTTCGTTGCTTCCGTAGATATAGAAGACTCCTGAGCCGTCCTTCTTCCTCACGGCTTCCAAGAGCAGTTCCCTGCCGCTTTTCTCTATTGTCACGGTCTCTCCTCTCTGTCTTTGCCTATATCACCATTTCTGAAACCAAAAATCAACTATCTGTTCCTCCACTCCTCATCCTGGCGGACCAGGAGTTTTTCTTTGTCTTCCGGGTGTGCCATAAGCTCTTCGACTACGCGCTCCATGCGCATGCCTTGGGAGCCTTTGACTAAGATTATATCTCCTTTTTTTATCAGATCCTTCATGAACTTCCCGGCTTCTATAGAGTCGTCAAAATGGAACACTTCCGATTCGCCGAGACCGGCACTCCGAGCTTCTTCAACCGTGGCGCGCGAGCGGATGCCGACTACGGCTAGCAAGTCTGCTATCTTGGCAGCTTTCTTGCCGATATTTTTGTGCGCATCTATGGTGTAACGCCCGAGTTCGAGCATGTCGCCGAGTATGGCGATCCGCCTTCCTCCTCTCACGGGCAACCTGACCGATTTCAGGATCTTCAGAGCTTCTTCCACGGCTACCGGTGAAGAGTTGTAGGTGTCGTCAATGATGATGGAATCTTTGAGGCCCTCGATGATCCTCACCCGGCCCGGCGGAGGGCTCTCGCGGGAAAAGCTCTTGGCGGCGGCGGCCATATTTTCGTTAAGCAATTTTATAACCGAGAGCGCCGCCAGGACGTGATAGGCATGGCTCTCGCCGAGAGTACCGGAAAGGGCGACGGTTACAGGTTCGGATTCATGGCCGGCGGTAAATACTTCGAACTGTACACCTCTGGGAATCTTCTTATCATCATAAATAATTTTGTAGTTGGCGGCGCTGACATCCGAGCCGGCCGAATTGCCGAAGAGGATCACCCTCTCTTCCGAATAATTTCTGAAAGCTACTACATCGCTGTCATCGGCATTGAGTATAAGCGTACCGCCGGGCTTAAGAGCCTTCACCAGGTGCGCCTTCTCGGCAAAGAGGTCCTCCGGAGAACCGAAGGCCTCCACATGCACCGGAACCTCGGCAAGTTTGGTAACGATGACCACATCCGGCTTGATCCATTGTGTCAGCTCGCGTATATCACCCGGCCTGTCCGTACCTATTTCAAGAATAAGCCATCTCGGATAATGGTGGGGGAAGATAAGTACAATCAGACCTTCGAGGAAAACCTTCAGCCATCCAGCCATATCCGTCACATCAGCCGGCCCCTTCTGTCCGAGGATAGCCAGAGGCACGCCGAAGTCGCTGTTGAAACTCTTGGGGCTTCTTCTGACGCTTTCGAATTGTGACAGAGCTGTATAAACCGCTTCCTTGGTAGATGTTTTTCCAACCGTGCCGGTAATGCCGATAATGGAAGGCTTGTACCTTTTCAACACCGCTTTGGCCTCCCACTGCAGGATTACGACCACTATTCTTCTGAAAATATCTCTCATACTTTATTTGACGATCGGAGGCGGGGGAGCTTGCCTGTCGGGAGCAATGTTGTAGTAGCTGATGAGGAACTTGGTGAGATTAATGAAGCTGTCGGTAAGAGTTTCGGATGCATACTGTACACCTTTCGGATAATAAGTATAGAGGAAGATGAGAAAGCGCGGATCATAGCTCGGGAAGTAGCCGAAGAAGGAGTGTAAGTATTGGTCAGGATAATACCCTCCCCCGGCCGGATTGGCAATCTGGGCGGTGCCGGTCTTCGCCGCTACCGAGTAGTTTGACAGGCGCACATGGCCATCCTTGAGAGCTGTATCGACCACCTCCGTAAGCATGCGTGAGATTTCCTCGGAAGTGCCTTTCTTGAATACCTGGTCGCCCCTCTCCGGTTTTATCTCTTTGCTGGTGCCTATTTCATATTCGATTTTCTTCACCAGATGAGGGGTGATGAGATAACCGCCGTTGGCGAGAACTGAGAGCGCTCTTACCATCTGCACCGGTGTGAAGGCTACGCCCTGGCCGAAGGAGGCCTGGGCGTACTCAAGATCTCGCGGACTCGATAGATTGGCAATGAGCGATTTACCCTCGTTGGGGAGATCGATACCGGTAAGCTCGCCCAGCCCGTAATCGAGCATGTACTTGCGGAAAGTGCCATTGCCCATTTTAGAAACCACGAAGGCCGCTCCGGTGTTGAGCGACTTGTTCAGTACCACCTGCATTGGCAAATTATTACCATGAGACACTCCGTCATAGTTGCAGAATGTCTTTTTGTCGAGAGTCTGGCAGCCGGGGTCGTTGTATACGGTCTTACGCGATACCGCGCCGGAGTCCAGGCCGGCGGCCATCGTAAGAGCCTTCACGATCGATCCCATTTCGTACCGGTCCTCAACGAGCTTGTTGCTGAATATTTCTGAAGAGTCTGCGGACTGGGGCGAATTCGGATCGAAGGACGGCGAAAGCGCCATGGCATAGATTTCTCCGGTCTTAGGGTCGATGATAATACCGCCGGAAAATTCAGAAAGATATCTTCCCTGCAGCCTTTCGAGTTCCTCCTCGAGTATGCTCTCGACCGATGGTTCTATGGTGGTGACAATATCCCCCTCGAGACTCTCGCCCGGAGTCAGGGTCTTCTTAATATCGGAGAATACCTCCGCAAAGAAGTTGACGAAAGCCTTGTTGCCGCTCCGCTTTAAAACATTTTCATAATATCGCTCGAGGCCGTAGCGGCCGGCAAGCTCCGTACCGTCCGGTCCGCCGTAGCCGACAAAGCCTACTGCGTGAGCGGCCATGGGGCCGCCCGGGTAAACACGCCAGTCTTCCTTAAATACTGATACGCCCGGAATGCCGAGCGCCTGGATACCCTTGGCTACGTCCGAGGAAAGACGCTTGGCCAGCTCTTCGTACGGATCATAATCTTTAGAAGCCTTGGTGTCCCAGACAAGTTTATCTATGGGAGTAACAGCATTGATGCGCTTATATATGTCTTCCTTATCGGCCTCCATCTTCCTGAAAAGCTGTGGGTCGATAGTGAGCATGAAGCCGGTCTTGACACTCGCGGCCGGCACATGCGAGCCGCCCTTGGCGGTAAAGAAGATGGAGCCGCGGTCGAAGTAGTTCCCTCCCTCCACATACTGATGATCGGCCTTGGCCCTGTATATCTCCCCCTTCAGAACCTGTACTTCATAGAGCTTGGCTATAAGGAGTAATGCAAAGAGCATGACCCCGATAGAGAGGAGACGCATTCGGCCTGGTGAATTCATTTATATATTTTACCGCACTATTAGCGACCTCCGGTGTTGAGCGTGAGAGAACCTCGGGATCTCGAGACATATAGAGGATTCTTGACCTCGGTGAAGCCTTCCCTAATGGCTACATCCAGGTTTACCGTGTTCTTGAGAGCTATGCTCTCAAACTCGAGCTCACTCACTCGTGCGGATAGAACCAGACTTTGGTTTTCGAGCGTCGCCCTGGCTACCGTGTGATGTATGGTTGCTAAAACCGCGTAGAAATACAGTGAAAGAGCTGCTATTGCGACTACAGACAACGTCCAGAATACCCGGACTCTTGCTTCGTATGAAAATGTGCTTATTCTAGTCTTCATTTTTTTCTAAAATTCTCAGCTTGGCGCTTCGCGAACGCGGATTATTTTTCACCTCTTCCTCACTCGGGGTGATGGGCTTCTTTGTAATGAGCTTCCCTCTTCCCTCTCTGGCAAGATCGCGCATGAAATTCTTGACGATCCTGTCTTCTAGGGAGTGGAAGGAGATGACCGCCAGCCTACCCTTGGGGGCCAGAACCTCAAACGCCTTCTTCAGCCCCTCTTCGAGCGCGGTCAGCTCCTCGTTAACGGCAATACGTATAGCCTGGAAAGTTCGGGTAGCCGGATGGATCTTATGGCGTTTGGCAGAGGCCGGCGTGGCAAGACGCACGGCTTCAAGGAGATCGCCCGTCGTCTCAAACGGCTTCTCTTCCCTCCTTCTCACAATTTCTGCGGCTATACGTCTTGAGAACTTTTCTTCTCCGAATCCCCGGAGAACGAGTTCCAGCGTATCCTCATCCCAATGGTTCAGGACCTCTTTGGCTGTTACGCCTTTCTTGTCCTTCTCCATGGTCATCTCCAGGGGCTCATCCTTCTGAAAACTGAATCCCCTGCCGGACTCCTCGAGCTGTTCGGATGAAATTCCCAGATCGAGAAGCACGGCATTGATTTTCTCTATGCCGAGAGACTCTAGAACCGTATCGAGGTTCCTGAAGCTCTCGAGCTTGAGGTATGCCGACTTGGTAAGCTCACGCAGCCTCTCCCCGCTACGTTCCAGCGCCTCGATATCGCGGTCGAGTCCTATGATTTCCACATCGTCGCCGAATTTCTCGGCTACGAGGAGGGAGTGCCCGGCGCCTCCGAGAGTGCCGTCGAGGAAGATATCTCCATCGCGGAGATTGAGTGCTTCCACCGCTTCGTGTAAAAGAACAGGTACGTGCCGCATGTCGTTTATCTGAGACCTATCGAGGAGAGCTTCTCGGCCATCTCCTCGGCCTCGCCTTCGATCTTCTTTTTATAAGATTCCCAGCGCTTTTCATTCCAGATCTCGATGCGGTTGTGGACTCCGGCGAAGATAGCCGAGGATTTCACCCCTGCGAACTCTCGGAGATAATCCGGGATGAGGATGCGGCCCATTGAGTCGACATCTATCTCGGAAGCCCCGGAGAACATGAAGCGGGTAAAGCCTCTGGTATCATGCTGCATCAGTCCGAGCTTGGCGGTTTCTTCCGAAATCGCCTGCCACGCTTTGTGAGGAAAGAGGAAAAGACAATTATCCAAGCCGCGAGTGACTACTACTTTAGATCCAAGCTCCTTGCGGAATTTGGCTGGCAACGAGATTCTTCTTTTCTCGTCGACGGTATGTGCGTACTCGCCTATGAACATTTCGTGATTTTGTCATATTACCACTTTCTCCCACTTGATAGATAGTGTATCCCACTACCTGCCACACTACTAGACGAGTTATCCACATTTGTTCTTAAAGTATGGAAAAGGCCGGCGCTTGCGCGACGGCCTTCTGTTTGAAACAACTTCTACCAGCCTAGTATTTCTGTCTTCACTCTATCCCACTTAGGACGGAGGAAGAGTAGATAGATCATCACTCCGTCGATCGCCATGAAGACGATCGGCGGAGCAGCATCCGCGAATGTCATCCGCGGGATCGCAAGCACAGCGATGACGCTTGAGACGTTGAACCAGATCCAGGCGTTCTTGTCCTCATTCTCCGGCTTTTCCCAAGCCGACACGTAGGTCGGCCAGGCCGCAATGCAGAGGGCCAAGAGGCTGAAACCGATTCCGAGATTCGACTCACCGAAGTAGAGCCAAAGCCCAATTGAGAGAAGCGACAGCGTGACACAAACCCTGTCTCTCGTATTCCATCCGGGTTCACCGAGTTTGACCGAGAGGATGAAGGTCGTAGTCGCACCGATAACCGCTCCGACCAGCTGACCGCTGATGGTGCCCTTGTCGATCATACCCGCGAGGATAATGATGTCGCCAAGTGCCCACACGAACCATGTTGCCTTGCGCGGGCATGTCTGCCTCTTCACGATCGCCTTGATATAAGGGAAGAACGCGAAGATGAAGATCAAGCCGGCTGCAACCGAGAGTACCGCCTTGACTGACGACATCTCCGAGCTCCTATGTAGAAGTTGTGAATGTGCTACCTAACCTTTTCTATTATACCAATATCTATCCTATTTGTCAAGGACAAAATAATAGCTTGTTTTATGTATAAAAAAGCTCCGTACCACCTTACGATGGTACGGAGCGAATTATTTGGCCAGGGTCGGCTCTTCGACTGCGATGGCAGTTCCTGTCCCTAACTCTATAGGCTTCTTTGAGTTGCCGTAGGCGACCAACATCACGGACATAAGAGCAAGAACAAATCCGCCGAAATGATATGGTGTCGGGACTTCCCGGATCACGCCGAACTTCACCAGAGCCACCACTACCGGTACCAGAGCGGCAAGGATTGTAATCGCAATCGCATTGCCGCCGTTAGTATAAGCACCAATATAGAAGAAGTCTGCAATGAAGAACATGATCGCAACAGCGCTCACCGTCATCATCGCACTTCCGGATGGAATGACCAGTGGCTGTCCCACGTACTTCTGATAGAGGAACAAACCAAGGCCGAGCGGCAGAAGAATCAGATAGAACCCGACGAGAAGGCTGACGGTCGAGTACCCCTTCAGCTTGATGTCGATGATGGCATTTTGAAGGCCATACATGACAAGGCCAATCACGGCATAGACAGTTGGCTTCATTATTTTCTCCGAGAAATTTTGAAACGAACGGCTGACTGCTTGTATTCATATCATATTAAATTAACTTGTCAATATCATAGAAAAAGCCCCGTACCACCTTTCGGTGGATACGGGACTGTGTTACTCGGGATTGTGAAGAATTAGGTTCACGCCAGCTACGCCTCGATGGACCCATTTCTTTTCTTCCAGTTTGTACATGCTGGGCGAGCCCCAGGCCTGGAATTTCAGCCCAGCGCGCTCAATGAGCATGATCTGAACCCGCGGGCCGGTGCCGATCTCCGTCTGAGAGAAGCCTCCGAAGAGAAATCTCCCGACCGAGAAGGATGCCTCGGCCTGATACCAGCCGGCATCGAACCTGCGCACCCAGTGCGGAGTCGACGTACCGCTCTCGTAGTAGAGAGCCAGGAAGATCTTATCCGTATTGAGAGTACCGGCACGGACATACGCCGCATAACGCGCGTAAATCTTCCAGACGTCCGACAAAGCTTCCTGCTCCGTGAGAATGTTCTCAAGCCCGACAGCGACGCCTGCATCGAAGTACTTGGCTGGCGTGTAGTACCCGCCGAGCGCGAAGGAAAAGTATCCGGTATCCGCGGAAATGAAATCCCACAGACCTTTCTTACCCTTCCCGATGTAGCCCTGCGTATACAACAGCCGGCCAGATTGCTCGAAGCTACGGCCGACTTTGTCGAAGTGGGCCTGATAGTACAAGCCCTGTTCCCACTCCTGCGCTCCAAGTGCAAACGGAGCACAGAGCGCAAGCATAATAACGGTGCGTCTCATGCTCCACTCTCCTGTTGTGAAAGTTCAATCGTCCAACATCAGCAATTGGTGGAAAAGGTCGCCAACGATTGCTCCCATGCGGCGTTCTCGGGCTCGCGGTTTGCGAAGCTCGAATGCATGCCGCACGAGAATTCCCTTGGCGATCGTGACATCTTCATTCGATACGCGAATGTTCTTGTGCCAGAGGTACCAAGCTACGAGATTGGCTCTCGTTGACTCTTGGGACCTCCGTCCGTCGAGAAAGCTTTGCAGCCCCTCGTACGAGAGATACATTTCCTTGGCTGTCTCCCGAAGACCGAGTTTTTTACGTCGATCCTGAGCCGCCTCGCGAATGTCCTCCCACCGAACGAATGTTTCCAAATCTGCCTCCTGCCGAGGGTTTCTTCCTATATTATATCACACAGATT
The DNA here is from genome assembly GCA_019658995.1 of Candidatus Parcubacteria bacterium. Lineage (GTDB taxonomy): Bacteria > Patescibacteriota > Minisyncoccia > Phycocordibacterales > Zambryskibacteraceae > JAIFWN01. The sequence continues at coordinate 110,793 of JAIFWN010000001.1, read as the reverse complement.
AGTCAAATGTCAAGCTAGTTTTTCGGCTTCAGGGTTGGGAAAAGGATGACTTCCTTGATATTCACGACATTGGTGAGAAGCATCACCAGGCGGTCAATACCAATGCCGATACCGCCGTTCGGAGGCATGCCGTATTCCATGGCCTCGAGATATTCCTGGTCTGACGGGGAAATTTCTTTATTCCCCTTCCTGCCCTTCTTATCTTCCTCCAAATATCTTTCTCTCTGGTCGATAGGATTGTTCAATTCCGAGAAGGCATTCACGAGCTCGACTCCTGCAATCACGAGCTGGAAGCGGTCGATCAGATCCGGATTATCATCTTTCCTCTTGGCAAACGGATTTGCACCTACCGGATAGTCAATGAGGAAGGTCGGCTGAATCAGTTTCGGGCGCAATTCTTTCTTATATTCATCATCGCTCATGTCCGGAAACTTCATAACTTCGAACTTCTTCTCAAGATTGATTTTGTGCCCGCCGTATTCAAACTCCAGAGTGCCAAAGATACCCTGTACCACATGACGGAAAAGTCTTTCTATAAAATCGCGCTGAGAGGCGGCATCTTCATACGCGGCATTGCTTTCGAGCATAGTGAACTCGGGATTGTGAGTGGTATCGATACCCTCGTTACGGAAGCGTTTGCCGAGTTCAAAGACTTTCGGCATCCCGCCGGCCAAAAGCTCCTTAAGATAAAGCTCCTGCGCCACCGGTAGGAAGAAGTCCATGCCCAGAGCATTGTGATGGGTAGTGAATGGCGCGGCTGTAGCTCCGCCGGCGAGTGGCTGGAGGTTGGGTAGATCAACCTCAGCGTATCCATCCCCGATATAAAATTCGCGGATGAGAGATATAATCTTAAATCTCGTATTGAAGCGGTCACGAACTTCCTTGCTCGCGATAAGATCAAGATAGCGCTTGCGGAAGCGCTCCTCGATATCCTGGAGGCCATGCCACTTCTCCGGGAGGGGACGCAGGGACTTGGCGAGCATGCGCAGGGTCTCGACTAGCACCGTCTTTTCGTTCTGTTTGGTCAGGAAGAGCGTACCCTTAACTTCGATGAAATCACCGATGTCAAAGACCTCGTTAAAGAGGTCGAATTCATCCTCTTTGGTCGGTTCTCCCCTCTTCAAAAGCCCCTGGAATTTGGCGGAGCCGTCGTCGAAGTCGAAGAATACGATCTTACCCTGCCCCCTTATGCCCAGTATGCGTCCGACTAAGTGTATGGACTTGCTCTCTCTGGATAATGTATCAAAATTTTCTGCCGCTTCCGCGAGAGTCATGTCGCGGGAAACGCTAGTGGGGTATGGATTTATCCCCTTCTCTTCGAGGAGCTTTAGCTTTTGGAGTCGCGCCTCGCGTATTTCGTCTATTGAAGCCACGCGTTTATTCTATATCCAAAACCTTGTAGGTCATAGTGCCGGATGGTGTCTCGAAGGAGAAACTCTCGCCCTTCGACTTGCCCATAGCTGCACTTCCGAGCGGCGAACGGACTGAGATCTTGCCGCCGGCTGCGTCCGACTCCTCGCTTCCAACGATGGTGAAAGTCTTTTTGCTGCCGTCACTCTCGCGCTTAAGGGTCACAGTAGTGCCCACAGCCACAGTGTCTGTACTGTGCGAAGAGACAATTGAAGCGGACTTGAGAAGTGCCTCCAGGTGGCTGATGCGGTCTTCGACCACAGCCTGGGAGTTGCGGGCTTCGTGATACTCAGCGTTCTCCGAGAGGTCTCCTAGCGACTTGGCGTACTCGAGGCTCTTGGCAATTTCGGTCCTTTTTTCGGTCTTCAAGTACTCGAGCTCCTTCTTGAACTCATCGAATTTACTCTGGGTCAGGTATTCGGTGTGCATAAATTAATGGCAAAATGATACCAGGAAAAGCTGCCTTTATCAACCTCAACTATTCACAATAAAAAAGCTCCACCGTTATTAGGTAGAGCTGTCCTTCTTTTGAGGCTTCAGAGCATCTCTATATGAAGCTATCGGGTTTTCTTTGAGAAAACCAAATGTTCGCGCAAGCTCGACTGCCTGCCAGAACTCGGCCTTATTTTTGCAGATGATATCCTGCATTCTGCGATTCATGTCCTCCCAGACTTCGACGCCAAGATCAAGACCTTCAGACTGAACCCTGATTTGTTCACGGAAGATGCTGTCGAGCTCAGCGGCGAGCCGGGCAAGTTTCCCCATGACTACTTCCTCAGTCATGAAGAGACCCACAAAAGCTTCCGCACGCTTCGCCTTGAGAACCTTTTGAACAACCCATTCGACAAGATTTACAGCAATCACAAACGCAACGATTCCGAGGAACAACTTCGTAGGAGTATCCATAAGTCACCCAAAGAGCCATTCCGGCTGGATGCCATGAGAGTTCTTCTCTCAAGAAAGGACGATCTTCGCCCCTACGGAATAAGCTCTTATTACCTTAAAAATCCAGAGTTGTCAATTAAGCAAATACTCCGGAGTGTTTAGCGTCATCCAGTCTATAACCTGACGCATCACCGAGGTGGCGCCTACTAAGTTTGCTACCGGACCCTTCTCCATTATCAAAGCAAAAGCGTAACGGGGGTTTTTGTAAGGAAAGAAGCCAGTAACCCACGAGTTTACAAACTCCTTATGGACACCGAGCTCGGCCGTACCGGTCTTAGCGGCAATTTGTACCTCCGGAGTGGAGAGTCCGCTTGCTACCCCGCCGTGGACACTCTGGTACATGCCCTCGCGAACTATCTCCCAGTCGCCTTCCGGCAAATCGATTTTCCTCAAAACCCTTTTATCTTCAGAGTGTCCGCCCTTCACTACTGTGGGTACTAGGAGAGTACCGCCATTGGCCAATGCGGCGGTCCACCGTGCCGCCGCTACCGGCGTGACCTGCGTGCCGTACTGTCCTATGGCTGTGTGATAAGTATTGCCGATGCGCCAGACAGGATCTTCGGGAAAGGTTCTCTCCTTCCACTCCGGGTTGGCAATGTATCCTTCGCCTTCGGCGGGAAGATCTATACCCGTCTTCTCCGTCATGCCGAAGAGTGAGAAATATTTATCGAGCTTGGTAATACCAAGTCCTGGCTGGTTTTGGAATCCGCCTCCGACTTCGTAGAAATAAACATCGCTCGATACCGCCAAAGCCTCACGCATATTGACCCAGCCGTGAGCTTTCCAGTCCTTAAAGACCGAAGGATGTGCCGGGTCATAAGGATTCGGGAGAGTGAGCGCGCCGGTCGAGAGTATGCTCTTGCCGGGATCGATCACATCTTCGGAAAGCGCTCCGAGAGCGACTATCGGCTTCACAATAGAGCCGGGAGTGTATAGGCCGGATACTGCGCGGTTGAGGAAGGGCTTACTTTTATCATTCAGGAGTCTCTTAATTTCTTCCTTATCTGTTCCGGCTGTTACTACACTCGGGTCATACTCCGGATAGCTTGTGAGGGCGAGTATCTCTCCGGTCTCTGTATCCATTATGACCGCCGCACCCCCGGTAAATCCTCTCAGTTTAGCGGCGGCAGATATGGCTTTATAAAGTTCTTCCGTCAGGCGGGCATCGATGGCGAGAGTAAGATCGAGTCCCTTCCTTGGAGACTCGACTATCGACTCCGACGTGATCTCGCCCCGGGCATCGGACTCAATTAACTTTGAACCGTTCACGCCGCTAAGCTGATAATCATAAATCTTTTCCACCCCAGCCTGGCCGTGGTATGACTCATCGTAGTAGCGGCCGCTCGAGTCCTTCTGCGGAAACTTCACATAACCGAGTACCGCCGCGAGACCCTGTATGGGAGCATACTTACGTCCGGCGAAGTCCTCCTCCCCGGGCTTTATGCTGTTTTCGGCAAGCGGCAGTTTGTTCCTGTCATATATTACTCCGCGGTCGGCAAAGACTATGGTGCGGTCGAGACGATTGTTTTCGCTTACCTCCGCGTAGACCTTGCCGTCTTTGACCTGGAGACCCCAGAGCTTACCCGCTAGGGATACAATCACTATGGCCAGGAAAATTTTGAAGAAGAAGAATGTCCTTTCCCCAATCGGCCTCTCCATGCGGCCTTCGAAACGGTCGCGGTTAAGGCCGGGCAGATTGGCAGAGTCGATAAAGATGTCTTCCGGATTTATTTCCCGGCTGCTGTGGTCAAGACTCTTTTTGAATTTACGGATTATGTTATGCATTGAAACGTAAGTGTTCACGAAGCGGAGCGGCAAAGATCACCAGAAGGGCTGCGACAATGCCGAACGGGAATCCGAAGAGCATTTTACCGTATTCTCCGCCACCGTACAGGGTGTCTATGAGCAGAGCCAGGAAAACCGCTTCTATATATAAAGGGAAAACAATAACCCCGGCGAAAATAAACGGCAGATACACCCAGTAAGGTAGTGCCAGAGTCAATATAAGGGCAATGATGGTGAATCCTACCCGCATATCAATGTACGTTTACAAAGCGAATTCCGTGAATATTGGCAACAGCACCGACGGTAACGTGTTTCTCAGAGTCCGTAGGCTCCAGTGACACCTCTCTGACCACGCCTACGAGTTCAGAGCGAATCCCCGGCAAGAGTATCTTGTCTCCCGCCTCCACGATTACGTCGCGAGGCAGGGTCAGTTTGAAGGTTCCACCCCCGGCGCCGACAAGCGTAACCGGTATATTGCCGCGCTCGAGTAACCCGCCGGTCTCAATAGATGATCCTGAGTAGAGTGCCACTTTGGACTGATGCTCATGAACTTCAGATATGGTTCCAAGTGCCCCACCCTCGGGAAGAGAGACTCTCGAATCCATCTTTACCCCCTCTACCTCACCGGCGTCTATGATTAGATTGTCATAAGGAGTCTCGGGAGGATGTACCAATACACCAGCCGCTATCCCCGCCGTGCTTTCCTCGCGTCCGAACTTCCCGAGGAGCTCGTCCCGCGAGGCAGACAGCGCCCTGTTTTCGGCAAGGAGCAACTCGTACGAAGCCAGTTTTTCGCGAAGGGCCAGGTTATCGCGCGCGAGTGAATCCTTATCTTTTATGAGGCCGAGGAAATTACTTATTCCGCGGGTTATGGAATTTTGACCTCTCCATACTGGCGAAATGGCGTTGAGTATGGGGGAGCGCAGGAAGTAAAAGACTGCAATACCGGCGCCAAGAGCGGCAATTACATACAAGGTGCGCTTCGAGAAATTCTTCTCGCCGCCATTATATCTTCTGCGGAAGGTCGTCTTCATTTTCAATTAAAATATCTCTGAACTTCTCTATATCCTCAAGTATCACGCCTGTACCTCTGGCTACGGCCGAAAGCGGGTCAGATGCTACATGGATCGGAATATTGAGCTCGCTCTCCAGAAGTTCCGGCAGCCCATGCAAGAGCGCTCCTCCCCCGGCGAGGAAGATTCCGCGTTCAATCACATCGGCTATGACTTCAGGCGGCGTAGTCTCCAGAACTTCTCGTATACCTAAAACCAGCGCTTCGATCGAGGCCGAGAGGGCTTCGCGAATGTCGGCATCGGTTATGATTACTTCGCGCGGCAATCCCGTGACCAGATCCCTGCCCTTGACCCTGGCTTCGAGAGTATCTCCTTCGGGTATTAAGGCGGTGGCGACGAACTTAACGGCTTCGGCAGTCTTCTCGCCGATCAGGATTTTGAACTGATTTCTTACGTAAGAAATAATATCCTGGTTGAATCTATCCCCGGCTACGCGCAAGTTCTTGGCCCTTACCACCCCGCCGAGACTAAGCACAGCAATGTCCGAAGTGCCCCCGCCGATATCGACAACCATGCTCCCGACCGGATCATGTATTGGAAGACGCATTCCTATGGCAGCCGCCATCGGCTCCTCTACTATATGCACCATGCCTGCTCCGGCATTCCTGGCGGCATCGCGCACGGCGCGGATCTCAACCGAGGTGATGCCCGACGGTACCCCGACCACCACTCTCGGTGCCAGGATCTTGCGCGAACTTTCCTGAGCCTTGCCCAGGAGATAGGCTAGCATCTCCTCAGTAACCTCGAAGTCTGAGATCACTCCGTCTACAAGCGGGCGGATGGCGGAGATGTGCGCTGGCGTGCGTCCGAGCATGGCCTTGGCTTCGGCACCGACGGCAACCACCTGCCCGGTCTTTTGGTTCACTGCCACCACCGATGGCTCGTTGATGACGATACCGCGCCCACGCAGATACACCAGGGTATTAGCCGTACCCAGGTCGATGCCAATATCATGGGAGAAGATTCTCCTTAATTTTTCCTTAATATTTGTCATAAACTAACCTCTAAGTTCTGCGATCAGATGCTCTAGATTGACCTCGGATGTCTTTCCGCTTTCTCTGTCCTTGAGTTCGAAGAGTTTTGACTCCGCGGTTTTGTTGCCGATAATAATCTGGCTCGGAATACCCAGGAGATCGGCATCGGCGAACTTCTCACCTGCTCTCTGATCACGGTCGTCATAAAGAACTTCCACTCCATTCTTCTCGAGAGTCTTATAAACTTCATTAGCCAGGGCTTTAATCTTCGCATCCTCGCTGAGGAGCAAGAGATGTGCGCGGAAAGGGGCAATCGACTTCGGCCAGACAATACCCTTCTCATCGCCGAGTGCTTCCACCACTACACCCATCAGTCTGGTTATACCAATACCGTACGAACCGAGAGTTACTGGCACTGACTCGCCGTCTTCGTTCTTGAAATTGAGCCCGAGCTGTTCTGATTTTGCTCCGCCGAAGCTGAAAATGTTACCAACCTCCGCCGCCGTCTCCTCGACAAGATCTTTTTTATCCAAACCGAGCTTTGAAAGCACTTCATCATTTAGTACTTCCTTGTTCACCGCAATGCGCTTCTTAGAATCTATATAAATAGTATCTTCCCCGGCCGGCAAAACTGTCTGAAACTCGTGGCTAAACTGGGTAAAGGCTCCACCGGAGGCGAAGGTAAGATAAGTAATATCGCCAAGACCGACTCTCTCGAAAATCTTGAGGTATGCCGCCGTGACTTTGTCATAAAACTCCTTATGCGCCTCCTCGCTTGCGGTGTAGGAGTACATATCTTTCATTAGAAACTCGCGTCCGCGCATGATGCCGCTCTTGGCACGAAGCTCGTTACGGAGCTTGGTCTGGAACTGATACACATACACGGGCAGGTCGCGATAACTCGCAACATACTCCTTCATCATGTCGGTTATAGGCTCTTCGTGCGACCAGCCGAAGCCGACTTCCGCGCCGCTTTTGAGTGCAGACTTGAACCAGACGTCGACCCTCTCATCGTCCCATCTGTCGGTCTCCTCCCAGAGCTCTTTGCGCTGGAGAGAGGTCATAACGAGCTCTTCTCCTCCCAGAGAATTCATCTCTTCGCGCACAATGTTCTTAATCTTGTCCAGTACCCTGAGACCGAGCGGGAGATAAGAATATGCTCCAGCCATCTCCTTGTGTATATATCCTCCTCGTATCAAAAGTTGGGCATTCAGTGCGACCTCATCTTTGGGCGCGTCTTTCCGAGTCTTGGTAAAAAGCCGGCTTTGCAGCATGGCAATATAGTACCCGAAAACAGAGGTCAAAACTAGGCGGCTCGCTTGAAGGTGGTCGTACTTATTCTTTCCTCAAAACGGCGAATAATACCCGACTGTTCTTTTGGATCATCCCAGCGGTCAAGGAAATTATCATCTTCTCCGGAAAACTCTTCGAATAACCTTTCATACTCTTCGTTACCATGGAGCGCCCACTCCTTCATGCATGCGTTGAAATCGGCATTGTCGCCGCAGGAAACCATAATCAACGCATTGCGAATTTCATCACGAACAAGAGACATCTTGTCGAGTCTAGCCTCACTGCTTTCCTTATGGTTTAAACCTTCCATACTCATACACTTATTATAACAGCCTGTGTATGTCGCGCACGGTGATTATCACCATAAGCAGTATGAGGAGAGCAAAACTCGCCAGATTGATCATATTGAAAAGCTTCGGCGAGATCCTTTTGCCCCTCACGCGTTCGATGATCACAAGAAGGATTCTGCCGCCGTCGAGGGCCGGTACCGGTATGAGGTTGATGATAGCCAGATTTACGGATATGAGTGCGGTAAAGTAGAGGACATACGAGAGACCGAGCATTTTAGCTTCACCCACCAACCCGACTAAGCCTACGGGTCCGACGACATCAGCCAGACTGCCCTGTCCGGTGAAAGCTCCGGCCAGGAGATGCCATATCGCCCCAATAGTAAGCCAGGTAATCTTCCCCGTAGTCAGGAGTCCGTGCCAAAGCCCGTCAAAAAGACCACGCTGTACGAATCCGTCCTGCCCCTCGATGCCTAGCATAAGTACGATGGTGAAGAGGATCCAGGCCAGGATAAAGTTGGCCACCACTCCGGCGATGAGAACAGATATCTTGCGCTCCCCCTCATCTTCCATTTTGACGAAGCCGCCGAACGGCAGCCAGTTCAGAGTAAAATCAGTGCCCATCCAGCTGAAAAGTTTCCTGGCCCTCGGCGGGAAGCCGATGCCGAACTCCTTCACCCCCACGCCGGCTTTCTTGGCAATCCAAAAATGCCCGAACTCGTGGGCAATGACCAAGACAGAGAGAATTATGAGGAAAATTATTATTGTCATTTATTCGGTTATTTCTTTTTCCTTTTTCAAAAGTAATTCTTCGAGCTTCTTGTTGGCTTCGTCCACGAGCTTCTGCAAATCCTGTCTTACACGGTAGGCATCGTCCTTGCCCATGCCTCCGGCCTTCTCTTGTTTATCGACGTCCGAGTGGACCTTTTCTCTCTCGTTGCGCACTCTTACGCGAGCTTCCTCGAGCTTCTGCTTGGCGACCTTAGCTAACTCTGCCCTCCTTTCGCTGGTTAATTGAGGAAAATTGATTCTTAGTCCTTTGTCATCCATAGTTACAGACAAACCAAGATTAGATTGCTGTATCGCTGACTCAATAGGCTTACCAACATTGCTATCCCACGGCACTATACGTATAGACCCCGGCCCCTCGACGTTTATCGCCGCGAGCTGATTTATCGCCATTGCATTTCCATACGCGTCCACCTTTATAGCATCGAGTATCGCAGCGCTAGCTCTCCCAGTTCTTAATCCGGCGTATTCCCTCTTGAGCCACTCTACTGCCTGCTCTGCGCCAGATTTAAATTGATTGAAGTTATAAGTCATAGCTGCATTTTATCATAATTCTGCCTTATTCTTGGGCTTATTTTATAGCTTGACAAATAGCTACATAGTATGGTATTATGTAGAAGTAGTTCTTTGGCAGTCCAACGGCAGAGATGCCACTTCACATGAAGTCTCCCAGAGATGGGAGGAGGATCAAATGGAAAAAGAAATGATGGGGCTCGGTGACCGAATTCTGGCCGGCGCGCAGAATATCGACATGATGAAGGCGACCGTCGATAAACTGGCTAGCCTCATGTGCGGTCGAGCCGGGCCCGAGGCCCTCAAGTTCGTGAGGGAACACGATGGTTGCCTGACTGTGTTCTCCAACAAGACTGAGGAACATACTCCGGATGTTCTTGAGTGGAGAGTTTACATCAGCGAGAGTATGGGTAACAAAGATATGGGTGCAAAGAAACTGTGCGCATTCTGCTGGTTGGGCAATAAGATGCTCTACCGGTGGGGTGGCAGCTTCTCAGTCGAAGACATGCAGACCGTATACGAGTATCGAAACGAGCTCGCCGAAGGTATGTTGCGAAAGATGCCCGGTCTCACAAATGTCCTTCCATATCTCAAGGCAGCTGAGATGTAACGCTGTCGTACCAAGCCGTTCGCTATTCGTCGCGAACGGCTTTCTTTTATAAAAATAATGCAAGGTGCTCGAGGATGAGGCGCGGCATGGCGGCCGAGTCACGGGCGTATTTGCGCATGTTTAATATTTTCTTTTGCATTTCTAGCGGAGCACCGCTTGCACGAAGCTCGATGAGGAGAGAGTCGAGGAATTCGGCGAGGGCGGCGGCACCTCTTTCTTCCTTTTCATCGGCAAACCTCTTGGCAAAGTCTATACGCTGTTTGGGAGTTTTCTTCAAAAACTTTTTTACTTCGTTGCTCTCTTCCGCTTCTCCTCCGACGCGAATACTATGCATGCGAGAAAGAAGCGTAGGCAGAAAAACGCTGTGCTCACGTGCCGTAATGAAGAAGTGCGTATTAGGCACCGGATCTTCAAAAGTTTTGAGAAGCGCGTTCTGGGCTTCGGCAGTGAACTTGGCGGCATGTATGACAAACACCTTCTTATCTCCAAAGGCCTTCTCTATGGCCCGATCACTCAAGGCGCGGGCATCGTTTACGCCGAAAACATCAAGTTCGAGGAAGAATACATCCGGATTTCCTGCCGGTCTGATCCCGGCTGATTCGAAAACATTTTCAATATAAGCATCAGCCTCCGGACGCTCGCCTAAGAGCAAGTAGGCGTGGTGCTCGAGCATTTTTTTAAATTAGCGGACGGCTGCCGGCTTCTCTACACCAAGGAGTTCCACAACGAAAACTAGCGTGGAGTTGGCAGGTATCGGTCCGACCGCCCTGTCACCGTATCCGTAGTCAGGAGCGATCGTGAGCCTTCTGGTCCCGCCGACTCTCATGCCGACCACACCCTCATCCCATCCGCGTATAACTCCTCCCGCTCCGAGAGTGAAGACAAACGGCTGTCCGCGGTCTCGCGAAGAATCAAATACTTTGCCATCGGTGAGCGTGCCGACATAGTGAACGGTTACTTTGTCACCCTTGGCGGCTGCTGGACCGGTGCCGGCGACTACGTCATCTTTTTTATATCCGGTTGACATGTTGGCGGTATTATTTTCTTGAGCCTTAGGAGTAAATAGACCCATAACCAGGTTGCCGAAGAAGAGAAAGCCGATAACTACGAGGGCCGCTCCTACGGCAATGGCAGTATTTTTGTTTTTCATATTGATATTAGTGTGTATGTTATTATAACCCATATGAAGGAAGATCAAAACAGCCATACATTCTCAAGAGAGGAAATGAGAATGTTGGCCCGCGAGCGCATCGCCGAGATCACCAAGGAGTTCACCGAAGGTTTTAAGTTCCTCGAGGATTACCCAAAGTCGGTTACCTTCTTCGGATCTTCGCTCATGAACCAGGACAACCCTTATTGCGTCTCAGCCCGCGAGCTCTCGGGCCGGATTGCCAAGGAACTTGGCTACTCGGTCTTCACCGGCGGTGGTCCCGGGATCATGGAAGCTGCCAACCGGGGCGCATTCGAGAGTGGCGGCACATCTCTGGCCCTCACTATTAAGCTCCCGGACCCGCAGACTATAAACAAATACATCACCAAGGAGGTTGACCCGTACTACTTTTTCGTCCGCAAGGTTTGTCTATCCTTCTCGGCCGAGGCTTTCGTTTTCTACCCCGGGGGTTTGGGAACTTTGGATGAATTTTTTGAGATTATGACGCTTATACAGACGAGGAAGATCGTTGGCGTACCCCTCATATGCGTCGGAAGCGATTACTGGAAATCCCTGGAGCGCTTCATGCAGTCAGAGCTCCTCTCCCGCGGCACCATACTGCCTGAGGATCTCCTTCTGTACCATATCACCGACAATCACGACGAAATTATCGACCTCATAAGAAAGTCTCCGGTAAGAGAGAGTATTCCGCTCCACCTCGACGCCGAAATACCTACCGAAGGCGGAGCACCCCACGCAGAAACCGTATAGTTATTTGAAGATTACCGGAACGGCCCAGAACTTCTGACGCTCGGGATCACCAGAAGGATTATCGTTCATGAATACGACCGCACCGGCATTGGTAGTTGCTCCGCTGAACCTTACCGTGCCGCTGAACGGTACGAAGTCCGAAGTCATCCACTCACCTTCTGCCGTGACGAATCCCTGTCCGAGAACCTTGCCGCTCGTGTCTATGACCATAACCGGTGCGGAAGCTTCGAAATACCAGCCGCCGCGAGCCCTACCCTTTACAGTCAGGGGCGAGCCGATTTTGTCGCCGACCTTTGGCGTATCAATGACAATGTCGTCTGATGTTGCCTGAGTGCCTACAACAGGCAGTTTGGCAGGCCCGCCGCTGTTGTTGTCCGGGTTGTTTGTGCCCGGAGTATTAGTAACACCCGGCGTACCGGTGTCTGCAGGAGCGGCATTGCGATTGCGGAAGATCATCCAGCCAAAGAGTATTATGACCGCTAGCACGACAACCCCGACGATAAGATTTCGCATGTAATTATAGACGCTTATTTGAATAAATTCTTAACCGCGCCGCCCAGGAATTCTTCGGCGTAATCGCGGAACTTGTAGAGCACGGGCTTGCCCATGAGCCTCCTTTTGGGATCGTATAGCTCCTCGTACTCGCTTCCCCTCTCCATTATAAGGTCTGTGAGAATACGGCCGGTGATAGCCGAGTATGTCATACCGTTACCGGAAAAGGCGCTGGCAACATACTGGTGCGGAGCATACTCGCCTATCAGTGACAGTCCGTCCGAAGGCTCCAGGATGCCGCCGTGCCAGCGGGTCACGACCTCGTATTCTATTTTCGGGAAAGTCTTAACTATGAATTCCTTAAGTGCCCTGAAGCTCTTGCTCTCTTCGAATTTCAGCTCGGCCCTGTGATCTTCACCGCCCGCTATCATCCTCATTTTATCCCCGAGATCATCGACACGGAAATAGTGATACGGATTACGTAGGTCCTCGCACATCATTTCCGGAATGGCGCCCTTGGGCAGCTCCAGCTCGTATACGTAAGTCTCGTACATACCCTTCTTCCAGTGCGTCGGTTTGGGATTATTGAGGGGTTCGTACGTCGCCACAATGACATCTCTGACCTTTATTGAATTTTTCTCTTTCGTATTTACTATTACCGGATCCTCACCGCTGACTTCTACCGCTTCGGTATCCTCATAAATCTTTACTCCGCTGCTTACCGCAGCATTGACCAAAGCCTTGAAGAACTTCATCGGGTGGTATTTGGCCTGATTCGGCACCACCATGGAGACAGCGTTTTCGAACCCCGCTATCGGCTTATGGCTCACTCCGGCTTCGAATCCGAGACGCGTTGCGGCGGCCGCCTCGCGATGAAGTTTATCGAGATCCCGCTTTCTGTCACTATATGAGCACATTGGAAGGCGTACAAATTCGCATTCGATTCCCTCATATTTTATGAAATCGGCTATCTGATCTATGGCATCCGCGCCGGCTTGCCAAGAGAGTCTGGCTCTGTCCGATCCAAACATTTCGATGAGGTCAGTCAGATCCGTATCGATAACCTGCGTTATGAAAGCTGTAGTATAGAGTGTAGCCGCCCGGCCGACCTTATCCTTCTCAATAAGAATCACTTCCTTCCCTTCTTTGGAAAGCAGGTACGCAGACCACACTCCGGCCAGACCTCCTCCTATGATGCAGATATCGGCCTCGGTATTGTGGTCGAGCTTTTTAAACTCTCTGATTCTTTCGATTTCCCAGGCGCTCTTCATGTTGTATAGTAGCTAGATGAAAAAATTGATTCTGTTCATAGGTATCGTTATTGCGGCGGCAGCGGCTTTCGTCCTGCTTGGAGAAAGACGTGCGAGCGCCCCGGCTGTGACCCAATATGAGGTTACTGCAAGTTCGACTCCGGGTACCCCTGGTGTAGCGGTAAAAGATGCCGCCTGGAGCGTTTTCGAGAGTTACATCTCGGCATTGAAAGCCCATGACCTGCCTAAGGTAGAGGCTCTCTCATACCAGCTCTCTGAGACATGCAAAGACAGCGCCAGAGTGAAGGACTGCTATGAGATCATGGACAATGCTTACAATTTCGGCAGCCACTTCATCAAAAATAATCTGAAACACGTTCTGTATGATGACAAGCAGATAATCCTCTTCAGCGAATATGTTAAACACCTCGAGGGTGAGTCGCTATCCATCACACGGATGACACTGTATTTCGTAAGAGACGGCCAAGATATAAAATTCCTTTCATTGAATCCCTTCCAGGGAGCGCTCATCGTACGCACGGAGGGAGCCGCAACATCGACCATGTCTGCGAGACTTGATGAGATGGTGCTTGATACGGATGGAGATACCCTGGCCGACGATGTAGAGCAGTGCATAGGTCAGATTGTGGCATCAGACTGCGTTAAAACCGACCCGAAGAAAATGGATACCGATAATGACGGATGGTGGGACTCGGTGGATGCCCTATTTTACAAATAGGAAACTCTTTTTGAAAAACCTGGCGACTGCGGCAAAAATATCACTGGTTGCCGGAACCGGACGAGCCTCCGTATAGAGATGAAGTTTGTGGAAAACCTCGCCCTTCTCGCGGGGAGTCATGGAGAGCTTTCGTAATCCCTGTAAACCTTTTTCGAACTGTGTTTTATTTATCGTCATAGTGCATTTGCTCTCTTAGTATGCGCAACCCCCTGTTAATTCTCACGGAGACCACATTAGCAGACTCGCCGATGATCTTGGCTATCTCCTTCGGCTTTAGACCTTCCACGCATCTTAAGTATACGGCGTCGCGATAAGTCTCGTCCAGAGCATTAATCTGCCTCACAAGGTACTTGGCTTCAGCCTCTATCTCTATGCCAGCCGATGAAGTAAGGAGCTCGTTTTTGTCCTCCGAGCCCTCGATGAGCATGCTCTCAAGCGACACCGCCTTCTTTTTCCTGTACCAGTCAATGATGAGGTTTCTCGCTACCGCGAAGAGGAAAGCTCTGCAGTTCTTGATCTTCTTATCTTTGCAGAGAGTATCCCAAAACCTCATAAACGTGTCCTGGGTGAGATCAAGAGCCATATCATGATCAGATGTCCTCAACAGGCAAAAACGAAAGACCGCGTCTGACTCTGCCGCATATACTTGTTGGAATTCAGCCTGCACCTTTTTTTGCTCCGACATAGAAAGACGTATTGTTGAGGGAATTCTTACAGATTTGTAATAGGAAACTCTGCTATGGAAACTTGGAGCTTTCTTACTTAACTATAGTATCCATAGATGTGCGGAATAAGCAAGTAAGAGGCGGAGATGCTCTGCGTCATTGGATATAAGACAGGGTGAACGACCACTTATAAATGAGCACTCTGTTCGAAATCTTAGCATTAACATTACAAAAGAAAACATATGTTTAGACTTAAACACAAACTGATGAGTGCCGCAGTCGGCCTGTCGCTAGTAGCGACTGCCGCAACAGCGAGCGCTCAGCTTTCGACCCAGCCAAGAGTTGCAATACAGCTCTTGACCTCCGGCCTTACTTCGCCATTGACAGCATCCTCGACCGATGCGACTATCGCCCGATTGGTTCTTGACACGACCGGCAGTCCTGAAGGAGTAAGAATTCTTTCTCTCCCCTTCATCCTGAACACCAATAACGGCGCTCTGGCATCTTCGCTCACGAATTGTACCGTGGTCAATGAGACCAACTCGTCAGTCGACTTGAGTGTAGCTCCCGGCAACGGCGTCGGATTGGTAAACGGCCTGAACACCGTTACCCTCTCTTCCCCGCTTGTCCTTCCTTCAAACACGATTGTAACTCTCGACCTCAGATGCGATCCCTCAGCGGCTCTCGTTTCAGGCGGCTCGTTCACCGTCAGTATGAACACCGCTAACGTAGCGGCTACTGGCATCGTCACCGGTCTTCCGGCAGTTGTCAGCGTCCGCGGTGCGGCTCCGGTGATACCTCCGGTAGTTATCCCGACCGTTCCTAACACAGGTGCCGGCGGAAATGCGGCAATGAATTTCGCCCTTCTCCTTGGTTCACTTGGTTTGGCAACACTCGGTATTGCTTACACCAGCAAGGCTGTAAAGCAGGCTCGCTAACCATTAGCTAACTTGCGATAATAGCGGGCGTCACGCAAGTGACGCCCGCTGTCGTACCAAACCATGACAAAGCACAAATTATTCGGAATATCACTCACCATGATCGGCATAATTCTTGCGGGTTTTGTCCTCGTCCGTTCTACGCTCTATGCGCCTGATACCGAACTGACTCCGCCAAATGCCACGAGTTCTCTGGCAGCCGGCGTTGTCACCTCACCGACTTCCACTCCGGCCGTAACTCAGAAAACAGCTCCCTCTGTCTACCCCGAACGCCTCCTGATTCCCGAAATAAATGTTAATGCCGCAGTCCAGTATGTGGGTGTCAAGAGCAATGGCGCCATGGCGAACCCTTCGAACTTTACTGACGTAGCCTGGTACAAAAACGGTGCTATACCGGGCAACCCTGGCACAGCCGTATTCGCCGGACATGTAGACAATGCTCTGGCCCTGAAGGGTGTCTTCAAGCGCCTGGGAGAGCTCCGGGTCGGAGACACGGTCGAGGTGCGCCGCAAAGACGGAAAGATACTGACCTTCAGAGTCGATGCCCTCGAGTACTATCCGTACAAGGAGACTCCAAACAGGAAAGTCTTCACTTCATCCGACGGCAAGGCTCACCTGAATCTTGTAACCTGTGCCGGCACCTGGATCAAGAGCGAAAAATCTTACTCCGAGCGCCTGGTGGTCTACACCACCCTGTTAGAGTAATGTTTCGTTATTCTATAAAAGTCAGAGCTTTGCCTTTCTTCTCTGCCCTACCGGTGCGGCCGATGCGGTGTACGTAGTCCTCATAAGTTGCGGGAAGATCGAAGTTGATGACGTGTGATACGTCGGCAATGTCGAGGCCGCGGGCGGCCACATCCGTAGCAATAAGAGCCTGAGTTTTATTGGCCTTGAAATCGTTCAGGGCTTTCTGCCGAGCTGATTGCTGTTTGTTGCCGTGGATGGCCTCGGCGCTTATGCCGCTGTCACGCAGGAACTTGGTAAGCTTGTCCGCTCCGTGCTTGGTACGGGTAAAGACGAGTACCTTGTCGAAATCCTTCTGTATCAAAAGGTCGAGAAGCACCTGGGCTTTGGTCTTTCCCTGTATGCGGATGACATCCTGATCAATATTCTTCGAAGTGTCGCGGGTCTTGACCGAGATCCGGGCCGGAGATTTGAGAAAAGCATGGATGAGTCTCTCTATTTCCGGAGAAAGGGTGGCGGAGAAGAAGAGGGTGTGCCTGAACTTCGGCATCTTATCCATCATGTAGCGCATGTCGTTGATGAATCCCATATCAAGCATGCGGTCAGCCTCATCCAGAACAACCGTATTGAACTTGGAGAGATCAAGCCGCTTGCTCTCTATATGATCCTTGAGACGTCCTGGAGTACCGATAACGAAGTGATGCCTCTGACGAAGCTCCGTTATCTGCTTGCCTATGCCCGCCCCGCCGATACATATGACGGAAAAGAGTCCCGAACCCTTGGCAAAAGCCCTGAGTTCTTCGTCGATCTGGAAGGCAAGCTCGCGCGTGGGTACGATGATAAGCACCTTCTCTTCGGGATTCCTCAGGAGTTTATCTATAAGTGGAATGAGGAAGGCGGCGGTCTTCCCCGTGCCGGTATTGGCTATGCCCACGATGTCCTCACCTCGCAGTATATGCGGTATAGCCCGGTCCTGTATGGGAGTCGGGTTAACGTAGCCCTTGGCTTCTATATTCTTCTTCAGAAGATCGTTCACGGCAAAGTCGGCAAACCTGTGTTCGGGTATGAATTGCTCGACCTCTTCCGTAATAACCGCCTTGTTGACGAACTTAGAGATGTCGGAGAAGGATTTCTGCGGACGTTTGCCGCCTCTATTGAAGTTTTGCGATCTCCCGTGGAACGGGCGACCACCTGCTGGCCTATGGCCGCGATGATTGAATGGCATATATGTAACCTCGTCGACTAAACCGAAGGAGTGACTCAGTTAGTGCTCAACTATATACTATTGAAATGATATTGTCAATAAGGCTACCTGATTCCCGTATCGCAAAAGACAATCACTTCCGTGTATCCGCTCTCTTCCACGGGCACTATGCCGCTTTGACCGCAGCTCGACAGAGCACTTTCTGAAGAAGCCTTTCTTATGGCATAGTCGCCCGGTGGAACGTCGATCTTGAACTTGCCATCCGTGCCGGAAGAGAACCGTTTGATCACTACTTCATCGAGATTAACAAGTATGAGGTCAGTCTGATACGGCTTATCGGCACACTCTTCGTTGTGCGGATTGTTCTGAACAGGGCAAGTCGGGCCGAGCCTGACCTCACCCATGATGCCGGTGCCAGAGTCTTTAGCTTCCGGCTTCGGCAATTTGTGTCCGGTGGCGAAAAATACGATGCCCCCGGCCAGAATCGCGGCACCCAGTATGATTGAAACTTGTTTCATCTTAACCCTTATCGTAATCGAGAGTCGGAGTGCCGAGCTCGAGCGTGTCGACTATGCTGTCAACTAAGTTATCTACGCTGAAAGACGCAACCTCGGACTGGCATTCGCTCTTCTGGGGCTCGTCGTAGTTGGCGCACTGAGGAGTGCGGATACTGAAGGTGAGGATTACGGTCTTACCCCCTTTCTCCACCGCGTAAGCATACTGGGTATAAGTACTTCCGGCAGCAGCTCCGATGATCTTAGTGACACAGTATGCTCGGCCGTTGATAGTTCTTTTCTCGGTCTTCCCCGCCCTCTCGCTCTCGGCACCACCCTCAGTGCAATTATAGGCGCTCGTAGCTACGGCCGCCTGCGGAGGCCAGTCTACCGCTTGTATGTACTTGGTCGGGAGAGTTTCGGGGTATTTGAAGGCTACGCCCCGGGCAGGATCGGAGAAGCTCTTCCAGCTTGTAGTTTCTCCCAATACTGCCGGGTTAGATGTGTCAGGAGACTCATCCCTATTCCTGAACCACACAAAAGCCGCTATAGCCAGGATGATTACCGCCAGAGCTACGAGTATGTTTCTATTCATATGATTATCTTAAC
The DNA here is from genome assembly GCA_019658995.1 of Candidatus Parcubacteria bacterium. Lineage (GTDB taxonomy): Bacteria > Patescibacteriota > Minisyncoccia > Phycocordibacterales > Zambryskibacteraceae > JAIFWN01. Next base: position 92,118 of record JAIFWN010000001.1, on the reverse strand, counting down.
GTCCTTAAGCTATCTCTCTTACTATATAACAAATGCCCTAATATAACTCGACCGTTTCCAGAATCTTCTGGAAATCCTTGCGGATCTGGTCATCGGAGGTGATGTACTCGTCACTCATGGTAATCATGTAGCCTCGGTTTAAGACAGATACGGCCTCGCCGGCATAAAGCCCGTCCGTTTTATAGGACACTGAAGGCTTACCGGAAAGAACACCCTGTATACCGGACGGAAGGTCACGATCCTTAGCGAAGCTCACCCTGATGGCCGGAGGGGCTTCCCCGCCGGGCTTATCCTTGGTAAGGATGATTTCAAACCCTCCATCTATATTCCCCTTCTCCAGACTGTACTCATCGGGATACCGGAAACGTATTCCAACCCCGTCATTGTCATAAGTCTTTGAGCCAAATTTCTGCACAACAAGGAAACTGAAAATTATCAGTCCGGCTATGCCAAAGATCAGGAAGAGGTTTCTGCTCATGGGGCGCTCGGAAACATATTTTGATCGATATCGTCCACACTTTCCGGCAGAGACGTCGGCGTATCGCTGCCTTGTCCTCCCGCCGGTTCATCCTGGTCAAGGGGCTTGTCACCATAGAGCTTCCTGGTGTTCTTCGGCGAAACTATGGCATCGGCATCTATCTTGGGATTTTTGTTTTCCATTGGCTTTAAGACGAAGCGTGCTATTCAATTATGTCAGAATTTGATAGTTTTAAGTTTATTGGGAGATCGTCTAATGGTAGGACAGAGGCCTTTGAAGCCTTTAATCGGGGTTCGAATCCCTGTCTCCCAGCTAGCAAGGTTAAGCAAGAATTGCCTAGGTAAAACGTTGTGATAGTCTAAATACATGTTTAGAGGAACTATCAGGTCACTTGAGCTAAAAGACGTGGAATCAGTCGGAGAAATATTTGATCTATATTGGCATGACAATTTTCGTCAGAATTTAGAGGATAAGCTTCAAAAATATACTAGCAACGACTCAGATTTGGCGGTTCAAAATTTTAAGTTCTTTGTAGCTGAAGAGAACGGAGAAGTGGTTGGGGTGGCGGCAATTCGCCGAGCCCCGCAACATATGAAGGGCTACACGACAACAAGTAATCCAGGAGAGTTTTATGTTGCTGCTGCAAAAGAGCGTGGTAGAGGTATCGGCAAAGCTCTGATCATGAGAAGATTTGATGAGGCTAAGAAAGATGGTTATACAGAAATAGTACTCTTCGGCGGAGAAACTCACCAGGATTCCTGGGGTATATATGACAAAAATTTCGAACGAGCAGGCGCTGCTACTGCCCCAAACGGCGAGAAGGGCTTTGTGTGGCGTAAGCTTTTAAATTAGTTCCAACTTCGTACCAGACAGCCAGCCACCTTGGGCACAAGTTCTAGAGACCAAAAAAAGACCAAGAACCGCTAAGTCAGATTATTATCGATATATCAGACTAGTTTTTGAATCGTTTCTATTCCCCTTTCTGAGAAAGCCAAGGATTTTTTAATTTACCAATACGGCCGTCGAGACCCCATACCTTACCAGCTCCCACAAGAGTAAAATAGATCATAAGAAGTCCGAATACCACATGCTGATCTACAATGAGCGAGTGGGCGTCTGGGTGGATAATACCTAGGGGGATGTAGTAGAGGAGCATAAGCAAAACTCCGAGAGGTGCGGAGTATTTGATAAAGATTCCCAAGATAAGCGAAACCCCAAGAAGCGTCAGACCCCATTCATTTATGAAATTTACTACCGGCATAATCCCTGGCGATGTTAACCACATATAGAATCCGGGCAGTAATTTTGCTCCCTTAAGATACCCTTCGGCAGACCATGCCGGATCGATCACTTTGGTAATCCCGGCGTAAAACATGTACCATCCCAAAGAAATGCGGAGTAGGAATAATGTAAGTTTGTGTGCCATGACTTAAGCATACTCCAGTCAGGCTAAAACACCATTAATCAATTTCTATATTTATTGAATACTCTCGGTCAGAGCAATCTCGAGGGAAAGTTCCGGAATGCTTGAACGCCCCGCGGAGTCAGCGGCCTCGATGAATTTCACCAGCACCTCGGCGGTTAAATGCTTATCAGCCTTCTGTGCCAGATCTTTGAGAAATTTGAAATCATCTTCCGAAGTTTCTTCCAATATATAATCATCGAGCCCGGCTTTGAGACGAATGAGGAAGAGGTATCGCAAATGCTCCAGGATGAGGCGCGCGAAGATCTTAATATCGGTATTATCCCTCCTGGCTTCTGCGATAGCCTTCATTCCCTTCTCGATATCTTGTCCGACTATCGAGGCCAGGACATCTCGCACTAGTCCGGCTCTCGGAGCGCCGGTGACCCTTTCGACTTCTTCCCTGCTTATATTTTTTTCCTTGGTGCTCGAAAATACTTTCTCAAGGATTCCATGCGTATCACGGAAGGAACCGTCACCCAGTAGGGAGACCAGCTCAGCCGCTTCCGGCTCGAGTCCTCTTCCCTCTTCTTTGGATATATGAATGGCGAAATCTCTGAGAATCTTCTGACTCGGACGCTTGAAGACGAATGCCTGACACCGGCTCTGTACCGTCTCAGGAACTTTTTCCAGTTCGGTCGTAGCAAGAATGAATATGACATGCGCAGGAGGCTCCTCCAGAGTTTTGAGAAATGCGTTCCAGGCACTCTTGCTGAGCATGTGGGCCTCGTCGAGAATGTAAACTTTGTATTTTGATTCGAATGGCAAGGTGTGCACAGCCTCATTGAGCGACCGGATATCCTCGACGCTGGTATTGGATGCCGCATCTATCTCATAAATATCGTTCGGAGACGTACCCAATTCGGCGGCGAATATCCTGGCCACGGAGGTCTTGCCCGTCCCCCTGGAGCCCGCAAAGAGATAGGCATGGGCGACAGAACCGAGGTTGATTTCATTGCTTAAGACGCTGACAACCGCCTCCTGGCCGGTCACATCCTTCCAGCTTCTGGGCCTATATTTGCGGTAAAGCACAGACATGCGGAAAGTATATCAGAAATAAAAATCCCCAGAGATATTGCTATCTCCGGGGGTTAGGGATCATCGCCAATTGCGACAGAATCTTGGGCTGACTTCCGTCACAGACCACTGCACGCAGATCTCCACATCGATGGTTGTGTTCGCTATTCTGGTGATCGTCGCCGTCATGCCGGTTCTGAAGTTGAAGCCGTTGATAGGCGTCACTCCGTTACCGAAGACGTCGATGAGCTCCGGATGGTTCGATGTGTAGAACGGATTGCAGGTGATCGTACCGGTACCCAGGATACAAACAGAAGTGAGTGTACCGGGGTTTGGCACTGTGGTTCCGACCGTACCTCCCGGAGGAGAGTAACTGATCGAATTTCCACCGCCAGGGCAGGCCGTAGTAAGCACCTGCACGGGCAATGAACCAACACCGCTTATACCAAGGACCGACGCCGTGAGATTGGCATTGCCCGGTCCGGACAGAGTGACTCTCCAGGTCGTAGTCGTACCAGTGCTGGAACCGACCGGCACAACCGTTACCACCGACGTATTCGACGAAGTGATGTTCACACCCGGATTACTGATCCCGGGCACTATCACCGTGATGGTGAAGTCCGCTGTCGTCGGCGAACCTGCAATCGTGCTCAGGCAGATGCTCGGCAAGCTGAAGGTAAAGGTAGCCGTCGGAGGCGGAGCGGTACAGTCCGTAGCCACGAATGTGAGCGGCGTTGTGATTCGCGTGCCGTTCGTCATTGTGAAGACAAGCGTCGCCGATCCGGACACGCCTGACTGCGTAACTGATCCGGCACCGGTCGTCGGATTCACCGTAACTAAGGTTGAACCTTCAATCGACCAAGTACCCGCTGTTCCAGGCGGGTTTATCGCCCCGTTGAAGATTCTCTGACAGAGGTTCCCGGTCGAGATTTGACCGATAGGGCTGATTGAGGGGTTACCGCCGGTCGGTCCGACTACCGTCTGCGGCGGTGTGCAGGCCCGGATGTTCTGAGGATCAGGCCTGTAAACAAAACAGAGAGTGGCCTGTCCGGGTGTGTTATCTGCGGTGGCCTGACCTGTCACAGCATCGATCCCGATGATACCGGGCGCCGAAGACGTGAACATGAAGTCCTCCGGCTTGGCACAGCTAAACGGGTTGGTAGTGAACGAGCCGGTGTAGTTGCGCCGCTCGCCAAACTGCCACGTCGAGCTGCCGCTCGGTCCCACAGCGACTCCGCTGATGGTCAAATTGATCGAGCAGCCGGAGGGAGTGTTACCGCCGCCGGTGCCTAAGACACCGCCGTCGTTGCCGTTGTTGATACCGATCCTGATGGTGATGTTCGGCTGGGTGGGCGATCTATCGCACGCACCCGCCAGAGTGAAGACTGCGGCCAAGGCCGCACATACGTACAACCTTGTCCGCATGGTTGGGCTCCTTTGTCGTTCAGTGAAGTGGTTTCTTGACGAAGATCAAAAGAGGTTTCTGGCCTCTTCCTAGCACGAAAGACGTGCTGAGTCAATGATAATTACATGGGTAACAGTCGCCATAGAAGCCTTTCTGATGTGTATAAAATGAAACCCTGACCAAGGTCAGGGGATGATTCCGTCCGGTATCGGACAGATGAGTGAAAGTGGATGCGGCGGAGCCGCGGGCATCGACGGATATTAACAATCCGAACAGACAGTTTCGATGACCCGCGACCCGCCGGTACTGCGTGGAGCGTCGAGCCGACCTGCCGAGGTCAGCCGGTGCCGCGCGCGGCGAACGTGGTGTACAAGCGGCGATTCAGACTGGTACTGGCACGGCTGGGCGGAGCGGTACTTGTCGGTCGCATGGACAACCTCGATGGTTGAAGGTACATGCACGGGGCACTATCAAGTCCCCTACTGCACATATAAGTATATCACAACTAAGATATTTGTCAACACAAAAACACAAATATTCAAAAGTGTCAAAATCAACGGCTAAGAATATAGGTATTTATGATCCCCTCCACCTCGCCGGCATTTTCCGCAGCCATAAGCCTGATCCTAAGCTCAACCGCTCCATCAAAGCCGTTCACATAGGCCTTGTAGTGCTTCTTCATAATATTGAAGCTCTTGTGCTTACCAAGAAGTTCTTCGAAAAGTTTTGTATGCTCGACCATTACCTCTAACTTCTCCTGCAGAGTCGGAATATGTTCCGAGAAGAGCCACGGATTGCCGAAGATGGCGCGGCCGAGCATAACTCCGTCTGCTCCCGTTTCATCACATTTCCTCCTTGCGTCGTCAATGTCTACGACATCGCCATTACCGAGTATCTTTGTTTTTGATCCGAGTGCATTGCGAATCTCAACCGCCTTCTTCACCCTCTCCCAGCGGGCCGGCACCTTGCTCATATCCTTTTTCGTCCTGGCGTGGATAGTGATGTGCGCCAAATCTTCCTTAAGGAGTTCCGGCAGCCACTCCTCAAGCTCATCCTTATTGAATCCCAGGCGAGTCTTCACAGAGACCGGCAAATCCCCCGCTCCTTCCAAAGCCCCCCTTATGATCTCGCGCGCAAGTTTGGGATCCTTGATAAGACAGGCGCCAGCCCCTTGGTGAACTACATTTTCCTGAGGGCATCCCATGTTTATATCTACCCCATCGAAGCCCATCTCACGGGCGAGCGCGGCGGCCCTCTTCATATTCTCGGGATGGGCGGTGAAAAATTGAGCGATTATAGGACGCTCCGCTTCCGAATATTCCAAATCTACCAAAAGTTTATTCCTTCCTTCCTCCGGCGCCAGGGCCAAGCCGTCAGCCGAGACGAATTCGGTATACATCATGTCGGGCTTGCCGTACTTGGCGATAATCCGGCGGAAAGCTGCATCGGTGACATCCGCCATAGGCGCAAGTGCAAAAATCGGCGGCTTCATCTGTAGAAGACTTTATTGTCGAATCTGAGATCGAGATATTGGAGTTTGGAGATGTCGCCCGCCTTCATCTTGGACTCATTGAGGAAAGCTTCGAGATCAAGAGCAAGATGCTCGAGATCTTGGCCAGACTTCCATTTCAATACAGGACCGCTCCTTAGCAGGGCATCGTATTCATCGTGTTTCCTCACCACCACAAGCGGCTCGAGTCTTAGCTTCACCAGATCTCTTGCGAATTTATCGAGATTTTTGAAACTCTGGTCTGGTAGAAACCGCCTACGGAGAGGCGGGTCAAACGGAGGATCCGCCGCATATACCATATAGACTCCTCCGGAGAAATCAGGAGCCTCGGAAAAAATGTATCCGGTCTCGTCGAGGAAAAAGCATTCAGCCGGGTTCTCCGCATTGGATATGTCTGAGCAGTACAAGGCATAAGGCGTACGCTCCGTGACGGCGACCCTGAGAGTCTTGGTATCCGAAAGTGATGCATCGGCCGAAGCCAGACGCGGCAGAGCCGCAAGTAGACCCCGCTCGATTGTGCTCCTCTGAAACAGCAGACTGCTAGACTTCGGTATGATCCAGAGATATTTGCCGTCGAGACTCTCGGTTACTATGCGCCTGATATCATCCTCCTTCGTGACTTGGTTGCCTTCAAGGCTCACACTTCTGATCTGCAGACTCTTGCTACGCAGGGTGAAGACTGGCCCTACGATGAAAATTGCAATGAGGATTGCGTAAAGGGCATAGCGAGCCTTCTTGACCCTTTCCTTCTTCTTATGCAATTCCGGAGACCGTACCGCCTCCCTACTTCCTACTAATTTCATGCTTGCCATTCATATAAGGCACGAGAACCTCGGGGATCTTTACCGAGCCGTCGGCTTGCTGGAAGTTTTCGACAAGAGAGACGAGAATGCGCGGGGTCGGAGCGGCGGTGGAGTTGAGCGAATGGGCATAAGTGGTCTTACCGCTGTCATCTTTGTAGCGAATATTTAGGCGTCTGGTCTGGAAGTCGTGGAAATATGAGGCCGAAGAAATTTCGCGATATGTGTTTTCCAGCGGAACCCAAAGCTCGATGTCATATTTCTTGACCTGTCCGAGACCCAGATCGCCGCCGCAGTTCACCACCGTGTGATATGGAATACCGAGAGATTCGACAAACTCCTCCGTGTTCCTGTTCAGCTCCTCATGATACTTGACTGATTCTTCGTGAGAGGCCTCGCAGAGCACCACCTGCTCTACTTTGAAAAATTCATGAACGCGGATGAGACCCTTAACGTCTTTGGCATGACTTCCGGCTTCTCTGCGGAAACATGGGGAGAAGGATAAATATTTTTTGGGGAAATCCTTCTTGTCCAAGACTTCATCCATGTGATAGCCCATAGTCGCAACCTCGGCAGTGCCCGCCAAATATTCTCCATCCTGCGTTTTATACAGATCTTCCTCTCCCTGCGGCAGGAAACCGGTGCCCATAAGAGATTCCTTGCGCACAAGCGACGGTACTATCATCGAAGTAAAACCTCTTGAGAGAAAGAAATTGTATGCATACTGCCAGATGGCAAAGGAGAGCAATGCCCCGTCGTTCTTGAGGAAGTAACCGCGGAAGCCCGCGACCTTGGTGCCGCGCTCGAAGTCGGCCATATCGAGGTTCTGCATAATCTCGATGTGGCTCTTGGGTTCGAAGTCGAACTTCGGGATAGTGCCCCACCTCTTCACTTCCTTATTGTCTGCATCGCTCGCACCCTCGGGTACGGAAATATCAGGAATGTTGGGCACCTGGAGCATCAGCATCTGCCAGTCCTTCATAACTATCTTTAACTCCTCCTCGCTTTTAGAAAGTTCTTCCTTCACAAATTTCATCTTCTCTAGGATATCGGCCCTCTCTGGACCGGAGGCTCTGACAATCTCCTGACTGGCCTGGTTTTGCTCAGCGCGCTTCTCCTCCACCTTTGTTAGGAGTGTCTTGCGCTTGTCATCCGCCTCTATCAGCTTATTTACATCGAAGTCCAGGCGCTTCTTCTTGGAGGCCATCTCCACCAGTTCCTTGTTCTCGCGGATGAATTTGATGTCGAGCATTGATAGAATATTACCACATGATAAGAGAGCTCCCACAAGACGAGTGGCCGGCATTACTGCGGGAGATCAACGACCCGCCGAAAAAGCTCCGCCTCTGGGGTTCGCCTCCGACAGAGGGCAATAAACTCTTGGCCGTAGTCGGCTCACGCAAATACACTTCTTACAGCAGCGAGGTATGCCATTCGCTCATACTCGGCTTGGCTGGCTACCCGATAACCATCGTCAGCGGCTTGGCTCTCGGTATAGACTCTCTGGCGCACCGTGCAGCTATAGAAGCAGGTCTTCAAACTGTCGCCCTGCCCGGCTCCGGCCTCTCGACCAAAGTACTCCACCCGCGTTCGCATGTAAGGCTGGCCCAGGAAATCGTTGATGCGGGCGGCGGCCTAATATCGGAGTACGATGACGAAATGCCTGCCGGCATCTGGACCTTCCCCAAAAGAAACAGGATTATGGCCGGTATGTGCCACGCCACTATAGTTATCGAAGCGGAGAAGAGATCCGGCACTCTCATCACTTCCCGCCTGGCCACCGAATATAATAGAGAGGTTGGTGCGGTGCCCGGACCTATCACCTCTTCGACTTCCGAGGGTCCGCACATGCTCATACGTCTCGGCGCCGCTCTCATACGCGACTCAGCGGATATATTGGAGCTTTTAAGCTTAAAGAGCGAAGGCCATGACACGCTATTTAATACCGAGGATCTGACAGACGAAGAAAAAGTTTTTATAAAAATTTTGGGCGAGCCCCACGAACGCGATGAACTGGTCCGTAAATCCAAACTGGACATCTCCAAAGCTAACGCCGTACTCTCTCTCCTCGAAATCAAAGGGCTTATCGTGGAACAACTCGGCGAAGTGAGAAAAACCTTCTGAAATTTGCTAATAAATCACATCCGTAGTATTAATTGAGAAATGCGTTTGGTAATAGTTGAGTCTCCGTCGAAGGCGAAGACTATAGAAAAATATCTCGGTAAGGATTTCCGCGTGGTCGCCTCTGTCGGCCACGTTCGCGATCTCCCGAAGAGCAATAAAAAGGCCATCGATGTGCCGGGCGGCTTCATACCGCACTACGAAGTAGTTAAGGGCAAGGAACATATCATTGCCGATATTAAGAATCTCGCTAAAAAAGCTGACGAAGTGATCCTCGCCACCGACCCCGACCGCGAGGGCGAGGCCATTGCCTGGCACATATCCGAGGCCATAGGCTTGAAGAAACCGAAAAGAAGCGTCTTTCATGAAATTACCAAAGAAGCTGTAGAAGAAGCTATCAATAACCCTAGGGAGATCGATGAAAATCTCAAGGAGGCTCAGGAGGCTCGCAGAGTCTTGGACCGTCTCGTCGGCTACGATCTTTCGGGACTGATATGGAAGAAAGTGCGCTATGGCCTCTCGGCCGGCCGTGTGCAATCGCCAGCGCTTCGCATACTAGTAGAGCGCGAGCGGGAGATACGCGCTTTCAAGCCGGAGACCTTCTGGAAAATCATAGCTATTTTAAATAAGCTCGCCTTCGACTGCTCAGTAGAACCGAGAGACAGGAAAGAGGTGGACAGAATTTTAGAGTTGGGCAAGACCGGCAGCTGGAAGGTGACGGATATCAAAGAGACGGAGGTTAAGCGCGCACCCAAACCCCCTTTCATCACCTCGACTCTTCAGCAGGCAGCAAGCTCGCGCCTGGGCTTTGCCCCTTCCCGCACTATGATGGTAGCCCAGCGCCTCTACGAAGCCGGGCACATTACTTATATGCGTACAGACTCTTTCAATCTCGGGGCTCAAGCCCGCGCGGATATCGAGAGAACGGTGAAGGAGAAGTTCGGAGCAAGCTACTACGAGTCGCACGCCTTTGTGAAGAAGTCGAAGAACGCCCAGGAGGCGCACGAAGCCATCCGCCCGACGCATATGAACATTGTCACTGCCGGAGCGACAGACGAACAGAAGAAGCTCTACAAACTGATCTGGAGCCGAACGCTCGCTACGCAAATGAAGGACGCGCTCATTATGCGTACCAAGGTTACGGCCAATATTGAAGACAATAAAATCCCAGACTTTGCACTGAATGGCTCGCGCATCCTCTTCGATGGCTGGACTAAGGCCGATCCGGCAGCCCAGGGTGAGGATGTGATACTCCCATCGTTTAAAATTGGAGAAAAGCTCGATCTGGAAAATATCTTAGCTGAGGAGAAGCAGACTGAACCACCGCCGCGATACTCCGAAGCCGGACTGATTAAAGAGCTCGAGAAGCGCGGCATCGGACGACCTTCCACTTACGCCTCGATCATCAAAACTGTCGTTGACCGAGGTTATGTGGAGAAGCAGCAAAAGGCCTTGGTGCCGACAGACGTCGGCGAGGTAGTCTCCGGTTTCCTTGAGGAGAACTTCGACAAATATATCAGCGACGACTTCACCGCTGAGATGGAGGATGAGCTTGATGAGATAGCCCTCGGCAAACGCACGTATGTTAAGACTCTGACTGACTTCTACGGCCCATTCCATGCCGATGTGAAGAGCAAGGAGAAGATGGCCAAAGCCACCGACCTAGGTGCCGCTCCCAAAGAGTTCAAGTGCCCTGTCTGCGGCTCGGATATGATCATCAAATTAGGGCGGGGCGGACGCTTCCTCTCCTGCTCGCGCTTCCCTGACTGCACGGGAGCTCTCACTATAAAGGGCGAAGAGATTAAGGCCGATGTCCCGATAGGCGTAGATCCCGAGTCCGGACTAAATGTATTCCTCAAAACTGGCCGCTTCGGACCTTATGTGCAGGTCGGCGAGGATGACAAGAAGAAGAAAATCAAAGCGCGTAAATCGAGCGTACCGAAAAATAAAAATCTGGAGGAAGTCAGTCTACAAGATGCTCTAGTATATTTATCTTTGCCGAGAAAACTCGGGAAACATCCGGAAACCGGAGAAGAGATCACAGCGAACGTCGGCCGCTTCGGACCTTACATAGTCCATCAGAAAGACTTTCGCTCTCTCAAAACCGATGATGTCTATACCATAAACCTTGATAGAGCTTTAGAAATTTTGAAAGAGCCCAAGAAACAGCGCGGTTTCGCAAGAAAGAAGAAATAAAAAGAAATGAGCCTCGCGCATGCGCGAGGCTCAGGGGCCAATCATCATTTGCGAACGAACCCCAACCACACATCCGAGGCCCATCCGATACCAGCATTTCCTTGTTCTGCATAAAGATACTGTGATGACCTACGCCCAGTGATCATGAGATGACACCAATTACCTGCGACATCTTTCCAGTACGTACCGCCAGGATGAGCGTGGAAGAAGTCGGGTTTGAGCTGGTGAACTGCGAGAACGGCGTACGGATCGGTCTTGTGTTCATGCCCGTACGCTTCCTCAATGTACTCGTCGGACATTTCGCTTGAGAGGCGGTAGAAGATTACATCCACTTCTTCGCCCTCGCCCCTAGGCATCGAGTCCACAGCCGATGTGATTATGGCATTTCCTTTGTAATACGAGAGGGCCTGACGGGGAGTCCGGCTGCGGTCCACACGGACGCGACAGACAATCCGATCCATGGGTCGCACTTCTGCGAGCTCATGATGGACATCCAGAAATCGACGAGCCATCTCGGGCGTGAGTGACTCCAGGTCTTCGGGTTCCCAACCGGCTTCAGCGAGCCTCCTCGCTAACCTACCCATGGTGACTACACCAAAATCGTTTGCTACTGGCATGTGACTCTCCTCTGGGATCTGTCACGTGCTGTCCCTGTTGGGATTAAGCTAGCCATCCGGCTTCGCAACAGCACTCAAAGAACTACATCTTGACCCTACAACTTATTATAATTACTGTCAAATAGAAAAATTTTTGATGGAAGAAATAAAAAAACAGGCTTCCCGAAATCTCGAGGAGCCTATTTAATTTGTTACTACTATAGTGGAATTCCAGCGAACCACCAGCTTCCCTCCCACCTTCTCTGGCGAGAGACGAGAGTGGCCATGCGGTCTTTGGGACCCCCGTGGAAAGCTAGACTACGCCAACCATCTTGCGCTTCTACTTCCCAGTAGGTCGCATTGTTGCACTCGTCGGCAAAGTCCTGGTCGTGGGCATTGATCGCCGCCAGCGAATATGGGTCCAGAGGCCTGAGACCGTGCACTTTGTACTTATACTTCACCTCATGGATATCCATCTCATAGCCGAGCCTGAAGAAGTACGCCTCGATCTTTTTCGCCCGACCGCGTGGCATTGCCTCGATCATCTCGGGACTACCCTCTAGATACAAATGGCGCCCAGCCGACTCTAGCATGTCTTTCCACGATAGAGTTGTATCTACCGGTACTTGCTGGAGCAGTACATCGGACAGAAGGGTCTCCGTTAATTCGCGTTTCAACTTTGCTTGTGTGCTAATCCACTTCTCTGCATCGTGTTGGCTGAGTACGCCCGGCCGCGGGAGCTGTTGAAGAACCGCGGTTTGGAAATTGACGTACCAACCAGGCAAGGCTGTTCCCGACATGGGCTGTTCCTCCCTAGTTAAAGATCTCTAGGCTACTGTTTTTCACCTAGCTCTTGCATCATACACATAAATCTGGGATTTGTCAACATCTAAGCTTCGTGCTAGGGTGGCCTGAGGCACCCCTTCTTTGGAGACAACATGCTTCGGCAAACAGCCTTGCTCATGGCCGCGCTCGTAGCGCTGGCTTCCCCGCTCTCATCGCAGCAGAGCGATCCGGATCAGATGTCGAGACTGATCATCCATCCGACGATGAAGCTCGATCAGCATTGGTTCGCAGCCTCATGGCTCATCGGTAATGTGCGACGCGCTGGTCCGCCCGGCAACATGAACATCTTCGGTGGTCTTGGCTACCGCCGCGGTGGAAGCTCGCTCGAGACGATGATCTGGCGTCAGTGGGGCAGGAAGAACAACTGGCTCCTCGATGTACGCAACTCGTTCAGCCTCGGCAGGACATCCTTCTTCACCGAAGTGTCACCGTTCCTCTCTCAGCGAGCTCTCTATCATATGTCAGTCGTGGAGGCGGTAGTCAGCGGACCGCTCGCTCTCGGCGCGGAGACGGAGAATACCTTCCGCCCGGCGAAAAATTCGATCGGTTACGGTCCCAGGGTCTCATGGACTTTGGTGAAGAACGCGAATTCGCGCCTCATCCTCACTACGGCTTACCAGTATCATCCGCAAGAAAGAGATCTGGCACGCATGTATCTGATCTCCCATCGGAAATTCTGAGCATTCCCAACAGGGGTGCTCTTTTCTTTATATTGAAAAGTTTTTGACGGAGTAGAGATCTTCTTCAGGAGCTTCCATGGCTTCTTTGGCTCCCTCGGCCATTATAATTTTCTCTTCCTCGGTCGGCTCAGCCGGCTTCTCAGTGCTTACTATATTCCGAGGTGCCGTCTCTTGCAGCGAAAGCTTTTGCAAAAGTGCTACCAGGTCGTCTTTGGAGAAGAAGTCTATGGTGATCTTGCCGCCCTCATCCTTTTTCTCTATTCTGACGCGGGTACCCAGAGTTTCCTTGAACTTATCTTCAAGATCGACGAGATCAGGATCCATAAGCTTCCTGGCTCTCTCAAAAGCGATTTTGCGGGCGATGCTCTCTGCCTCGCGAACATTCATCTTTTTGAAAACAATTTCTTTGAACAGGGTTTCCTGCTCCTGTGGCCTGTCTGTAAGCATCATAAGCGGGCGGGTATGGCCTTCGTTGATCTTCCCTTCCGCCAGAGCTTGCAGAATCGGCTCCGGAAGCATGAGAATGCGCAGAGTGTTTGATACGTACTCGCGGCTCTTCCCCACCTTTTTACCGATATCAGCATGCTTGAAGCCGAATTCCTTGACCAGTCGGTCGAAAGCGCGGGCCCGGTCAACGGCATTCAGATCCTCGCGCTGGATATTCTCAATAATGGCGAGCTCGAGCTTCATGAGATCCGTCTCCTCGCCATTCCGCACCTGCGCGGGCACCTGGGTGAGGCCGGCGAGCTTAGCCGCACGCAAACGACGCTCTCCGGCTATCAGCTCGTACTCGGTAGCGAGACCACCATCGGGCTTCTCGACTTCTTTGCGAGTTACCACGAGGGCTTGGAGTACACCGTATTGCCTTATGGAGTCGGCAAGACTCTTGAGGGCCATCTGATCGAACTCGCGGCGCGGCTGGTACGGGTTGGGGTGGATTTTGTTGACCTCAATCCAAAAGATAGCGTCATTGTAGATCTCTGACATGGATAGATTTTAACACCAATTTATCGTAGATTGTAGGTATAGGCCGGGATGGCGGAATGGTAGACGCGCACGACTCAAAATCGTGTCTCGTAAGGGGTGAGAGTTCGAGTCTCTCTCCCGGCACAGTGATTAGGAAGCAGAAAGTCTTGGTAATAGTGGGGCCTACTGCCTCGGGCAAGAGTGCTTTGGCTGTGCGACTAGCCAAGAAGCTCAATGGCGAGATCATATCGGCTGACTCGCGCCAGGTCTACAAAGGCTTGGATATTGGCACAGGTAAGATCACCAAAGGCGAGATGAGGGGTATTCCCCACTACCTCATGGATGTGGCTGACCCCAAAGAGCGCTTCACTGCCGCAGAGTGGAAGCCGATGGCGCTTAATGCAATCAGGTTCATTCTTGGTAGAAATAAATTGCCTATAATCATCGGCGGTACCGGTTTTTATATAGACGCTCTGACTATGGATCTGCCGGAGGTGCAGCCGAATTCGATTCTCCGCAAGAAACTGGAGAAAAGATCTCTGAAAGAGTTGCAAAGAATGCTTGGCAAACACAAGATTAAAGATCCGAATAATAGAGTCCGACTGATCCGAGCGATAGAAATTATCAGGACTCTGGGAAAAATCCCCAGAGTCAAAATCCGGAGCGATTATGATTTTATATGGATCGGCCTCAAACCTAAAGATTTGGATAAGCGCATCCATGAGAGATTGCTAAAAAGAATTCCCGGCATATTGCGCGAGACTAAAAAACTAAACAGGAAGCGTGCTTATGAACTGGGGCTCGAATACCGTTTCACTTCGGAATATCTACAGGGCAAGTTTACTAAGAAAGAATTTATTGAGAGGCTTGAGATTGCTATTCGGCAGTATTCCAAGCGCCAGATGACCTGGTTTAGGAAGAACAAGAAGATCAGGTGGTTCGACTCCGCTTCCGGCGCCTTTCGCGCCACCACTCGATTGCTATCGGCACGACCGAAGCCAAAACGATGAGTATAACAAGGTACGAGAGATAATTGTGGAGTTCGGGGAATTCTCGGCCGAGAAAATATCCTAGAAGGGTTACAATAATGGACCATAGCAGTGATGACAGCAGGCTGTAGCGTATGAATCTGCCGAAATTCATACGAGCAATACCCGCGACTATAGGTACGAAGGTGCGCACGAGGGGCACAAACCTGGACAGAACAATCGCCATTCGTCCGTGTTTGTCGAAGAATTCGTGAGCTTTATCAAGATGTTCTTCTTTCAAGATTTTCCTGAAGAAAGCGTACTTGTGCAGTCGCTCGAGGTAAACACCGATGAAATACCCGGCTATGCCGCCGAGGAAAGTGGCGACAAATATGATCGGGATTAGCAAATACAGGTTAAGCCCGGCTCCCGAGGCTAAAAGTCCGGCGGTGAAAAGCAGGCTATCTCCCGGCAGCGGGAAGAAGATGCCGCTCTCCAGAAAAACGATAATGAAGACGCCCCAGTAGCCGTGCGTGGCGAGCAGATGCGGGATATTAAGAAACAAATATGACATGCGGGCGATGAGGGAATCGAACCCCCGCCAGCGGTTTTGGAGACCGCTGTTCTACCACTAAACTAATCGCCCCTCGACAAGCTCGGGGCAAGCCCCTTAGAGGGCTATATTAGCACGAACTAGGCCTTCTTCTCCTTGTAGACGGTATGCTTTTTAGCTATCGGGTTATACTTCTTCAACTCCAGTTTGCGCTCGACCGATTTCTTATTTTTGCGCGAGTAATAAGTGTGGCCTTTGCCCACACCCTTTTCGTCCCCTACTGAGACCAGCTTTATCAGATGAACCTGTGACATAGGGCTATAGACTAACCTTTCTTATATTTATTTTCAAGCTCCCCGATGAATCCGGCTATGGAGTCTTCTCCTGGTAGGTCATCAGCGATGATTTCCATTTTGGACAAAGGGCTGCTGTATAGAGCATGGTAGAGACCGTATTTTTGTACCTCCTCCGCTCCGTACTTCTCCTTCAGTCTCTGTATGAACTTGGCCAAATCTTCCTCGATATCAATACTCTGATCTATGCTCACAGCTGTATAAATCTTGTTGTATCTATTCTTACATTCCTTAACGAAATCGCTGAATTCGTAGTTGCTTGGGATGTGTTCCATTTTTGTGTGCGCCGGGCAGGATTCGAACCTGCGTAGGCCGAAGCCGACAGATTTACAGTCTGTTGTAATTGACCACTCTACCACCGACGCGTACCTATGAATTTAGCAGTTTTTCGGCCTGCTTGCTAGCGGGTGGTCTTTTGCCTTTCAGCGACCGTACTTATATTGCCGCTCCTTCGGCCTCTTTTGACCTCGAAGGTGTACTCGTCATTCTTTTTATCGACGATAACCGTGCCGCCGCTTAGTATCTTATTGCCTATCATCATGGTAGCTACCGGGTTGAGGATTTTTGTCTGTATCAGACGCTTCAGAGGCCTTGCGCCGTACTGGGGATTGTAGCCCTCCTTGGCAAGCTCCTCGAAGACAGCGTCGTTGACCACGAGCTCTATCTCTTTCTCGGCAAGGCGTTTTTTGATAGCCTCGACCTGAATGCTCACTATTTCCTTAACCACATCCTTGGTAAGGATGTTGAAGACCACTATCTCGTCCAGGCGATTCAGAAACTCCGGCCTGAACTGGTCTTTCAAGGCATCGAGAACCTTGTCTTTCAGTCCATCGTAGTTGTCCTTGTCACTGCCCCTGGAGAATCCTATTGCCTGCATCTTGTCTATATACTGGGCACCGACGTTAGATGTCAAAATAATTATGGCATTCTTGAAGTTCACTACCCTGCCCTTGGCGTCGGTCAACCGGCCGTTGTCGAGAACTTGAAGCAAAATGTTAAATACTTCGGGATGCGCCTTCTCTATCTCATCAAAGAGTATGACGGAATACGGCCGAT
Source organism: Candidatus Parcubacteria bacterium (assembly GCA_019658995.1). Taxonomy (GTDB): domain Bacteria; phylum Patescibacteriota; class Minisyncoccia; order Phycocordibacterales; family Zambryskibacteraceae; genus JAIFWN01. Next base: position 75,111 of record JAIFWN010000001.1, on the reverse strand, counting down.
GACGAACCATTTCCGTAAAGCTTCCTCCCTCTTCGAAGCCGACGTAGCCGGGAGGAGCTCCGATCAGTTTTGAAACCGAGTGCTTCTCCATGAACTCGCTCATGTCCACGCGTATCAGTGCCTTCTCATCGTCGAACATAAATTCGGCCAGAGCTTTGGTAAGCTCGGTCTTGCCCACCCCGGTAGGACCAAGGAACATAAAAGAGCCTATGGGCCTCTGCGGGTCTGAGATACCGGCACGACTTCTCTTGACCGTATCGGCGATTTTCTTGACCGCTTCATCCTGGCCCACGATTCTTTTCTTCAGATACTCTTCCATCCGGCTGAGCTTTTCAGCCTCTTCCTCAAGCATTCTCGAGACAGGGATGTTGGTCCATCGGCTGACCACATCAGCAATATCTTGCTCAGTGATCTCCTCTTTCAAAATCCTTCTGGAACTCTGAAGCTTCTTTAGGCGTTTGGATTTGGTATCGAGATCGCGTTCCAGAGCGGGAATGCGCCCATAGCGCAGTTCGGCTGCGCGCGAGAGATCGGCCCTGGCTTCTGCAGCCTCGGCCTCGAGTCTGGTCGTTTCCAGAGCTTTCTTAATCTCCTTGATCTCGCCCACTACTTCCTTCTCATTTTTCCACTTAAGCTCAATCTCGGCTGTTTTCTCTTTGAGATCGGCGATTTCCTTCTCAATAGCTTTGAGACGGGTAGAAACTTTGGGGTTCTTGGCTTCCTTCTTCAGGGCTTCCCGCTCTATCTCCAGCTTCACTACTTTGGAGTGAGTCTCCTGGAGAATCGGCGGCATATTCTCGAGCGAAATCTTCAGAAAAGATGCGGCTTCATCTATGAGGTCGACAGCTTTATCGGGCAGGAATCGGTCTGTAATGTAGCGCGAAGAGAGATTGACCGCCGCCTTAATGGAATCATCCGTTATGTGTACGCCGTGGTAGAGCTCGTAGCGCTCCTTGAGACCGCGGAGAATCGTCATGGCATCCTCGACCGAAGGCTCGTTTACGTATACGGGCTGGAAACGACGGGTCAGTGCGGGATCCTTCTCGATATGCTTCTGATATTCGCGGAGCGTGGTAGCGCCTATGGCACGCAGCTCACCGCGGGCAAGCGGGGGCTTCAGCATATTCGACGCATCCATTGAGCCTTCGGCGGCTCCGGCACCCACTATCGTATGTATCTCGTCAATAAAGAGGATGATCTTTCCGTCTGACTTCTCTATCTCCTTGATTATATTTTTCAGACGTTCTTCGAATTCGCCGCGGTATTTGGTACCGGCAATCAGAAGTCCGAGGTCGAGCGATACCAGCTCCTTATCGCGCAGAGATTCGGGAACGTTTCCCGAAGACATCCTGATAGCCAGACCTTCGGCAATGGCGGTTTTACCCACCCCGGCTTCACCGATGAGTATGGGATTGTTTTTGGTGCGGCGGGAGAGTATCTGGATGATACGGGAAATTTCCTGGTCGCGCCCTATGACCGGATCGAGTTTGTTTTGTTTGGCAAGTTTGGTGAGCGAGCGGGTGTATTTGGAAAGGGATTTGAATTTTTTCTCCTGCTTGGGTTCGGCTGGGCCGGCGTGCTTGAGCTCCTCGATGAGCTTGGTGACAGTCTGACGGTCGATTTTAAACTTGGTTAAGAGATCGCGCGCCTCTCCCTGCACTTCAAGAACAGAGAGGAAAAGATGTTCGGTCGAGACGAATTCGTCCCCGAGTCCCTGGGCTATCTTCGAAGATGACTCGATAATGTGCGCAAGTTCGGGAGTGAGATATATCTGATATGAAGGAGAGAGAGTCTGGGACACTTCCGGATTTTCTATGGACTCAAGGACCGAGTCGGTCAGAAGAATGGTATCAACATCCATCTTGTCCAGTATGGAAATGACCATGCTCTCTTCCTGCAGTATTAAAGCTGCGAGGAGATGCATGGGGTTTACATGGTTCTGTCCGCGCTCTATGGCAAGCTCATGCGCTCGGCGTATGGCTTCTTTGGCTTTGGTTGTGAAATGTTGGAATGGAAGCATGGCTGTTCTGTTAGGTTCCGGAAATTTCTAGTGGGCGGCTACGAACTTTGTCAGTGCCGAAGCCACTGTATAACTGCCGGGAGGAAGGGTCAAATCCGAATTCGATGTTTTCATACCTATGAGTTCGCCTGAGAGATTAAGGAGTGGCCCGCCGGCTGTTTCCGCCCTGGCCGGTATATCAGTATCTACAGCGCCGGCATTGGTATCTATCGAGAGTACACGGCCGACAGCTACCGCGTTTTTCTCTACCCCTTCTATGGCAATGACAGTCTGTCCGAGCTTGGGATCAGTTTTTGAAAGAGTTATGAGCGAGAGAGCGCGCAGGTGCACATCATCGGTATTCAGTTTGAAGAGGGCCAGGCTGCCAGTTTCGCTTGAGGCATAGGCCGTTACCGGGAGAGTGCTGCCGTCCGAGAAAACCGCTATGTATGACGCATTCGGCACAATGCCGCGTTTGTCGGAAAGTATAAGCCCCTGCCTGTTCACGACTACGCCCATGGCATAGAATTCCGAACCCGCATCTCCGGATACCGAAGAATTTCTTATGCGAACCACGGCCTTGGCGTTCTGATCTATCGATGAGACTATGGCATCGCCCTCTTTAATTACCGTAACTTCCCTGACCGTCGTGCCGGCACCGGTCGGAGTGGGGGCGACTTTTTCAATAGTGCGCTCTACCACACGATCGATGGTCTGAGTTACGTTTGCCGGGGCTTGTGCAAGAAGCGTCGAGGTAATAATGCCAGTTGCTATAGACGTGATGAAGCTCACGAGCAAAGTCAGGAGAACGATTTGGGTCTTTGTGAGATCTTCCATCGTCGTCATGGCGCAATTATAACATTATTTTCTTAAGAACGCTAATCGTTTCTTTGATTTCTATTTTGGAAGTTTCCTTACCGAAAGAAAATCGCAAGGCTTCTTTGCTTTCTTCATCTTTGGATGAGTCGCAGGCGCTCCCGGTCGAGACAGCGATGCCGTGAAAGTCGAGCTTTATGGCCAGAAACTCATGCAATTGACCCGGGAAACTCACACTCACGATATGCGGCAGACTGATCCGGGGAGTATTGATGACAGCCTTGGGAAAACTTCTGCGGATCTCATCGATGAAGAAATTTTTGATCTCCGTTAATCTCTCGGATTCTTTTTCGCGATTTTTCACCGATACTTCGAGATTCCTGGCAAAATCTTCGATAACTTTTAGGTTCTGCGTTCCGGCGCGGAGTCTCCTCTCCTGTCCTCCGCCCAAATTTCTAGGACGTATCGTCGCAGGCGGCCTTACTGTTAACACATTTTCTATACTGATGAGATCGGCGGGTACTTTATTGATGTCTACCTCCAGGTATTCGTACGCGGATGTGGCATCTGTGTGCATTAGGGGGTACCGGCTTCCGTGCTTCTTCCTATAGTCCCTGACGAGTCTGGCAATTTTGGGTACCGGGTTTATTGCTCCTGTTTCGTTATTGGCATATATAATAGACACGAGTACTGTATTCTCCTTCAGGTGCTTCATCGGCTCATCGGTGATGGTGAGCTCGGCTCCCTGTCTTTGTGCCTCTTTTGCCGACTCATAAACTGCTGGATGCTCATGGGTACCGATGATTATATGCGGCTTTTCGAACTTCTCCTTAGCCTCTTCGAAAACTCCGAGCACCGCCAGGTTGTCAGACTCCGTTCCGCCCGAGGTGAAGATAATATCGCGCGCCTGGCACTTCAAAATTCGCGCGATCCGGAGGCGGGTCTCCTCAAGCTTTTTATGCGCCAGTCTTCCCTCTTCATGGATACCGGACGGATTATCTTTCCCTCCGGCATAATCGAAAAAAATCCTCCTCTTGAACCAGTTCATAACCACAATCTAGCAGATTGACAGGGCAAAATACAGAACGTAAAGTCTTTATAGAACAACCGGAGAAAATCATGGATGCTAACGAAGTTCTTCCTGCGATCTTCGAAGAATTCACAGATACAGAATACCGCGGCAAGAGACTCTGGAAAGGGCATATGAAGGAGTTTATGCAATTTTCTGTCCATCTTGTACACGAGACACGGGAAAGGATGTACGGACACCCCGATGACAACTATCGCTTCTATGTCCTTGATGTCGACAAGAATGATATCCTTGAGATCGAAGCCGGCAAGATCGGAGTCGAGGATGGCCAAATCGCTCGTGCCGCCGTGTATTTGCCCAAATGTCAGATGGACAGGGGGCTCGATCCCACGGTCATTGTTCTCGATACGGACGAGAGTCCATTCGGTGTCGGTTCGCCTCAGGCACTCGCCGCTGCCAAAGTACTCCTGCGTTTTTGTGAGCTATCACAGAGTGTAAGATGGGGGCATATAGGCACCCCTCAGCCGACTGCATAGTCGGCATTTTTATTATTAGATATAAGACCACATTTGTGATAAAGTAGCCACACTATGAAATCTCCGAGACCTCCAGTTGTGGCAATAATGGGACACATAGACCACGGCAAGTCGACGCTTCTTGATTACATCCGCAAATCAAATACCGTCGACAAAGAGGCTGGGGGCATCACCCAGCACGTGGCCGCTTATGAGATCGTACACATCAGAGACGATGAGACGGGAAGCCGCATCACCTTTCTCGATACTCCCGGACACGAAGCCTTCAAATCTATCCGCGCTCGCGGCGCCCGTGCGGCCGACATCGCCGTTCTTGTAGTTTCTGCCGAGGACGGAGTGAAGCCGCAGACTCTCGAGGCTCTTAAGCGCATCCGAGAAGAGAAGATTCCTATGCTCGTAGCTATAACCAAAATCGACAAACCCTCTGCGAATATCGAAATGGTTAAGCAGTCTCTTGCCGAGAACGATGTGTATCTAGAGGGTTACGGCGGCGATGTACCCTTCGTAGCGCTCTCGGCTAAGACCGGGGAAGGCGTCAAAGAGTTTCTCGATATGCTCATACTACTCTCGGAGATGGAGCACTGCACCGGCGACAGCGACAGATGGGGTACAGGAGTAATAATAGAGAGCAGACTGGATCCGAAGAAGGGCGTCACTGCCGTCGGCGTCATTAAAGACGGCACAGTCAAGATCGGACAAGTCGCCGCTTCCATCGGCACTGTGGCACCGCTAAGGTTTATCCTCAATGCCGACGGCGAGCAGGTACCGGAACTCTCCTTCTCCTCCCCTATTCAGATCGTCGGATGGGACAACTTGCCACTGGTCGGTGCGGTATTCGAGATTTTCGAAGACAAGAAGGCCGCGCAACTATACGCAGATTCGGAGAGAGTACTGGCCCACATCCCCAAACAGGAGATGCAGTCAGCCAACATCGAAGACGGCAGTACCGCCCTTCCTCTCATTATCAAAGCCGATGCGGCCGGAAGTCTTGAAGCTATCCAGTATGAACTCGGCAAGATTGCACGCGAGCGCATTTCAATAAAAATCGTAACCGCAGCCGTCGGCACCATTTCCGAGGGCGACGTAAAGACTTCCATGACCACCCCGGGCACAATTATCATGGGCTTCAATACCAAAGTAGACCCCCAGGCGGCTGCGCTTGCCGAGCGCACAGAAGGTGTGACGATAGAACTCTTTGACATTATTTACAAGCTTAAGGAAAGAGTTGAAGAACTGCTTACGGAACGCGAACCGAAGGTCGAAGTTGAAGAGATCATGGGTCGCGCCAAAGTCCTGAAAATTTTCAGCAAGACCAAAGACAAGCAGGTCGTCGGCGCCAGGGTCGAAAACGGCCTGATTGAAAAGGGTTCAATGCTCAAAATTCTGAGGCGTGAGGAGGAGATAGGCCGCGGCAAGGTCAAGGAGCTCCAGCAGGCCAAGATAGCCACAGACAGCGTCTCTGAAGGCGCTGAGTTCGGCGCAATGATCGAGTCAAAGGCCGAGATCACACCTGGAGATTATCTCGAACGAATAGTACTGGTAACGAAATGAGAGCAATCAAACACGACAAGGTAGAAGAGATTCTTCACCGTCTGGCTGCGGAATTTATCCGTGACGAAGGGGGCAAATCCTCTCTCATCACCGTCACCCGAGTAGAACTCAACCCCAGCGGCAAGGATGCCGTCATCTTCTTTACCACTCTGCCTGAATCGGAAGAGGATACCGCACTGAAATTTTTGGATCGCAAGGCCCCCGAGTTCAAGCAAAAAGTCATCAAGGAATCCCGCATCGGCTTTCCTCCCCACCTTCGCTTCAAGATCGATTACGGCGAGAGAAACCGCCAGAGACTGGATGAGATAGGAAAAAATATTTAGGTGCCCAGAGTGAGACTCGAACTCACAAGGTCTTGCGACCAAGGGATTTTAAGTCCCTCGTGTATACCATTCCACCACCTGGGCGTCTCGGAAACAGTGGTCTCCGATGGAGGCCTAGGCGGGAATCGCACCCGCGTGTAACTCTTTTGCAGAGAGTTGCCTTACTACTTGGCGACTAGGCCGATAAGTTCTACATTATCATAAAAAAGAAGCGCCTTCGCGCTTCAGATACCATGGAGTGAAAGCACTCTTAAGACCGCACTCAGAGCGGTCTTAGCCGGAGGATCTTCGTCGGATGTGTCGATTGGAAAAAATTCCAGACCGAGCACGTGCATCTGCCGCTTCCAACTCCTCGTATCCTCGAAGCGTTTGAGAGCCTTCTCCATGTCATCTCCCCTCTCCCTGATCCTCGAGATCATCTGCTCTTCCGGGGCCTCGAGATAGAAAGACACTAGAGATTCCTTTCCGACAAAAGCCGTGAGCCTGGCCACGGCTTCCGGCACCAGAGTCATCATCCAGACCTTGCCGCTCCGCATCGCCTCCGTAAGATCGCGTTTCCTCGTGGCAACATGGTAGTCACCGTGGGGAAAAACCCAGGCGAATTCTGCATTAGCGCGCATTTTCCGGAACTCTTTCCTTGTGACATGCTCATACTCGCCGGGAAGATCGCCCGGTCTCGGAAACCTGGTGGTATAACTCCTGCCTTCAAACATCCTTATATCCGGCCTCGCCTCGAGAATCCTTGTCTCGAGGAAAGTCTTGCCCGAACCCGGCTGACCGGTGATGGTAATGAACGGCACGTTTCCCCCATGGCTCATTCTTGAACTATTCAATCACTCCCGTGCGGATTTTACAAACTTGGTGTATTCTTTCGGCAGACAAGCTCGGAGACCTCATGTCAACGGTTCGCTTGCAGCCAAGACAACTCTTGGCGATGGACGTCGTCCTCGCGGTGCTCTACGCGGCAGCAGGAGAAACGAGTAGCCTGATGGCCGACAGAAACGACCTGCAATCCGTATTCCGCGAAATCTGCAGGAACCCTGAGTTCGAAATTCTGTCCGCTTTCCGTGACTGGAGCAATCTAGGATTTTCGCGTCTTCTCAATGACTCGATCGAGATGCTTACCTACGGAGGATTGATCTGTTTTCGTGGCAGGCATACGCCGAGGCTTCTGAGAATCAATCCGAGTGGAATACATTATCTCGAAAGTATTCTTCTGCCCCAGATTCGTGATATGGAGAAAGTCGAGATCGAACTTGCAGCCGAAGTTCTTAACCGTAAGCTCGCCAGACTCACCTAGCGGACCCTGTCCGCTTTTTTCTTTATGATATTCTGAAACCGAGCGAGATTAGTTTAGTGGCAGAACTGGTGCTTCCCAAGCATCGGGCGCGAGTTCGATTCTCGCATCTCGCACAATTGAAAAGACGTGGAATTTTAGATATAGTTTTCCTCACTGCACCCTTAGCTCAGCTGGTAGAGCAGATCCCTCTTAAGGATAAGGTCGAAGGTTCGATCCCTTCAGGGTGCACTAGTTTGACTAATTGATTAGTCTGTGATATTGTTGAGATAGACAACCCAGCCTCGGGGGCTCCATGCGAGTCGTTCTGGCTATCGCGTTTTCACTTTTCTCATTCGGCACGGTGATCGCGCAGGAGAAACCTGTAGAACAGAAGTCTCTCACTCCCTTCGTAGTAGCAACTGCGGCGCTAGCCGGTATGGCGGCGCTCGATATCGAGCAGAGTGCTTATTGCATCAGAAAGTACGACTGCGGTGAGAGGAACCCGTTGGCCCGACCCCTATTTGGGACGGAGGGCAGGACCCTTCCGGTGTATCTTGCAGCCGCCATAGGCTACGGCGCAGTGATGCGCGTGGCATATCGCTGGCGAAAGCAGGAAAAGTGGTACTGGTGGGTTGCGCCTGCCACATTAACAACCATCCATATCAGCTGCTCAGTAAGAGGACTGCGAATCATCCATGAAGAGAGCACTCGATGAGTGCTCTCTATTTTGATAAAATTTAAATAAAGGGCGGGTGGTGAAATGGTAGACACGCCAGTTTTAGGAACTGGTTCCGCAAGGAGTGGAGGTTCAAGTCCTCTCCCGCCCACATATTGACTTTGTAAGTTTTCTATTATAAAATGCGTCTAGAGTGCTAGAACCTTGAACCACTACAAGCAACCCAGCCGCGGAGGTGCAAATGTTTTTCTGGATTTGGCTCATAGCTTCTTACTTCATCGTTGGATTCGTCGTGAGAACGCTGGCGAGCCGAGGCACTATCTGGTGCTTCGTGCCGGCTGGCACAAATGGCTTTCTTCAGCGGAAAAGCAATCGCAAGCGAGCGGTGGCCGATCCTCAGAAAGCGACACCCGCTTCGGGGAGTGAAATTCTTGATATCGTATGCGGGGTACCTGGCCACAAGATCAAGCGAGCCGGTCATGACCTTATGAACTGGGAAGTCGTTCCCGGACGTGAGACTCACCGACGCGGACTCATGTACTATCTCTACGGCGCGACCTGGCTTGGCCCATTCATGGAAATTCGGATCAACAAGATCAGTGAAGTCCGCCTCAAGATTGACGAGGCTAAACTTCGCGAAGCCGAAGAGAAGCGGGAGAGGGGCGAAGAATACGAAATGCCCAGGTATAAAGAGGAGCCCCTGAGCTATGATACGACCTTCGTCTACTACTCTCGCGAGAATGACGTTGCTACTCGTGGGGCTGAGACAGCGGGTACATACACCATTGATGTATATGGCAAGGTTGTGTACCAGGAGAAATTCCCTGTCCGCGCGAGACTTAAGGTCGCTGACTCAAACGCGACTCTCACCTCTCTCGTCGACGAGGTAGTCACCGATGAGACAGGGAGTCACCAGCCTGAGTATTACCTCTTCGAAGATGTTCCCACCGAAGAGGTGCATGGCAAACTGAAGGAGCGGAAAGAACAGCTCCGCACGGATGTACTCAAGAAGCTCAAGGAGCGAGCTCTAGATGTCATAGGCATCCAGGCTGAGAGGTACATACTCTACGCCATCGACATGGATGCCAAGCAGCGTGAGCTTCTCCAGCTCCAGGAGAAAACCAAGCGCGAGCAAGAAGCCAAAATCCTTGCTGCGGACCTCGAAGTCCGTGTCGCCATCAAGCAAGCAAGGCGAGCTGTCGTCGTGGCTACAGGCGAGCGTAATGCTCAATTGCGCGTGAACGAGGGTCAGGCTGACCATGTGCAGAAGGTTATTATACCCATAGCTAACGCCGGCGAATTCGCAGCACGTGCACGTGAGGCCGAGGCTTACGAAAACAACAAGGTAGTTACAACTTCTGTACGAGGCGGAGCCACTCCAGCAGTTCTTGTCGGCAGCAAGTAATACAACTCACTCAGCCAGTCCAAAACATCGGACTGGCTTTTTTATACTTGACTTTACAGATTTTCAATATATAATGATGAGAGATCAAGTTCGCCAAATAGCAAAGGAGAATGAGGATGCTCAATAGACTTCGTGCCAGATTGGACAAGAGCTGGCGAGAGACCCAGATTCTCTGGAAAGCCAGACGTAACCGGATTTCTCGGCACATGACCTTAACAAATCGCGGCCTGAGATTGAAAACCCGAACTCGCGTCGCACTTCGGTCTTTCAAGAGATCGACACGCAATTCGGCAATTATCCCGGACGCGAAATTGGCAATCCAGGGTATTATCACGATTACGCTGGTGGTGTTCCTGGCCGCTAAAGCTAGCGGTCCATCATCAAGTGTCTGGGCCTGGCTCATGACTCTGCCCTGGCTGACGATCGGGAAGTGGGCTCTCGGGATCGTCGCCGGCTTAGTTCTGGTCCAAGGCGGTTATAAGCTCTGGAAGAAACGCAGACCTGGGACTGGTGCTGCAAAACCATCGAGATCTGTCGATGTTCTGCTCATGACACTCGGCTGGGGCATAGTCGTCGCGGCGACTGTCCTCTTCCTGGTCTGGAACGGGAAGCGAAGCGACAGGGAAGAAGCTGAGGAGAAGCGAGTAAGAGCGATCGCACTGGCGACTTATGCCAAGATGCTCGACTCGGCTCTCATCCTTCCGTCTTGTGATACGGCATTCGTCATCATGGTCGGGAGTGAGCCGTCACGGATCTTCTTGCCCAATACACTCGGAAATCCGTACCTCGGCTGGAAGAGACCTGCCAATTCTCACTCCGCTTATGCGGTCTGGACCAAGAAAGACGGCTGGGTCGAGTTCTGGCCTGGAGATCCTCCCGAAAAAATCGTGGACGTCAGTGGAGGAGTTCGCTTCAGAGCTCTGGGCGCATCCGCCGCGATCTATGTACACCAGGAAAGCACGGGCAGAAAATGCAGTGCTCGCCCAACACAAAAGCCGATAGCGACTACCACAGTCGCTATCGGCTCTTTTTTATCCAAGACTTAACGGTTGATGTAAGATGGTGCGTTTATACCGAACGTGCCGAGCACCAGGCGGATAAGCCCGTAGGCACTGAACATGATGAACATTCCTATAAGACCGTACATAATCTTCTTCTTGCCCTTGTCTCTCTCGCCGCTCTCCCCCGCCGAGCCTACAAACTGGAAGATGCCGAAGAAGAAGACGAGGAAAGCAATGGCGAAGAGAAGAACAATGATCGGGTTAATGATAAGAGCATTAACCTTGTCGAGGAAGGAGGAGATATCCATCCCTGTCTATCTTAGAGACCGTTGACCGTCGGGACCGGTGCCGTGCCTCCCTGGCCGACTCCGAGAGAACCGCCTATGAAGTTGACGAGACCCCACACCGAAACCATCACGAAGAGAGCGATAACTCCGTAGATCATGATCTTCTTGCCGTCGGCTTTGGACTCCTCGTTGCCCGCGGAGAAGATGAACTTCATCAAGCCCCAGAAGAATCCGAGAAGAGCGAGGCCGATAACTATCGGAAGGGCCAGCTTGACGAGGTTCTGGATGGAGTTGAGGAGTACCTGGAGGTTGCCCAGGGTCGGCGTACCGCTGGTCTGGGCGAAGCTCAGAGCCGGAGTAAGCGCGATCGAAGCGTAAATAAGCTTTTTCATTAAGTCTCTATAACTTGTTATTTTTAATATACCTGTTGGTATGTCTCAATGATACTCTACCATAGAGAGTTTACAACACAGCTATCCACGAGGCTCCTAAGAGCTACCTTATGGGGAAATTGATATCGAGTGCAGAGTTATCCAGCTCAAACTCATCCTGGAAGAATCTGATGATCCCCCAGACCGACATCATCACGAAGAGGGCTATGAGGCCCCACTTCATTAGATTCTTACCTTGTTCGATAGCCTTCTCATCACCCCCGACCTTGAAAATAAACCTGGTAAGACCCCACATGAAGGCAAGAAGAGCGAGAGCCGCAGCCAGAATAATGAGATTTTCAACGATATCCATTATGTACTCTATTAGGTTTAAAACCTGACTTTGTTGTGCCCAGGCGGCCAATGGAAGAGAGAGCAGCGTGCCTGTGATTATATTTAACTTTGTTATTTTTTTCATTATTTTGCGATGTGATAAGGCGGCAGAAGCGGCAATCCGAACCTGCTGAATCCGATATCCTCGTAGAATAACCGGATGATCCCCATAAATGATAACATTACGAAGAGACCTACCAATCCCCACTTTATGAGGCTCTTGCCTTCCTCATGGCTCTTGGAATCTTCGGACCTGGCGATGAACTTGGCGATACCCCAGACGAATACAAGAAATGCCAGGGCGATAAGAAGAGGCAAAAGGAGACCGATCAGACGGAGAAACACTTCTATGAGTTCTGCGAAAGTACGCGGCATCAGGTTTGGAGAGCACTTATGGTGTTGTCGATAATAGTGGCTATAGCCACAGCTCCCAGGAGCACCGCCGTGCCTATGGCAGTGTAGAGAAGAGCGTTTTTGGCAGTCTGAATTTTGGCAGGTTCACCCTGCGCCGTAACGAAGAGGAAGCCCGACCAGATAAAGGAGACTACAGCCGCTACACCGCCAATGGGAAGCAGTACCTTCTCCACGATTGTTTTGAAAAGATTGATGAGACTGCCGCACTGAGACTCACTGCCGGAGCACTTGAATGGGTTCTCGATCTTCAGATTTACGGCGGTCCTGCCGCCGCCGTCATCTCCCGCCCTTCCTCCCCCATCATCCTGATTAGGCGGGTTCACTGCATAGACATTAGCGGCGAAAACCACGGAGATGACAGACATGACCAGAATGTATTTTGTATATTTTTTCATTATTTTGGCGATCCCAGGATCGAGTAGCCGCTGTTCAGAAGCACGCTGGTTATAGTATAGACTATGAGCCATGCCGCCAGTATCCACACATAGCCTACGACCACACTGAAGAACCTTTCCCTAGCCTTTTTCCATGCGCCAGTGTCACCACCTGAAGTAAGAAGAGTGAAGCCGATGATGATGAAAGCGATAGTGGCAAGGACGGTCGATATGACTATGAGGTCATTTATGATGACCTGGGTAAGCTTAATGAGACTTGCGAAAGTGCACGGATCCGCACGTGTGCCATCACAGACAATGAGAGGCTGCCAGATTGCGGCTAGTTGATTCATCCCGTTAGAAGCTATTTCTTATAAAAATCATAGTAAAAGAATATCTACTTTTCATGTTCTGTGCGAGCTTCTAACGGGATTCATATTATTTTGAAAGTAAGGCATCGAGCGCCGACTGGGCTGTCCTAACCGCTTCTTCCACTCTCTGGCGGCCGGAGGTAACCGACTCGATCATGTCGGTAAAAATCTTCTGGCTCTTATCAGAATCCGGATCGAGCCAGCCGCGGGCTTGGAGAGCCGCCCCGTAGAAGACCGAACCGAATGGGTCAACCGGTTTTTGAGAAAGAAGGTCGCGGCGGGCGGGTACAAGCGGTGTCGCGCCAGAGAGGGCAGCCGCGCTCTCCTTGCTAGCGAGAGCCAGGACACCCGAGAGAGCTGCCGCGCCGTCCCTGGCACTCCTTGCTATAGCTACACCATAAATACGTCCGAATGTTATGACCTTGCTGCTTACGCGCGACTGCGGCACCGGAGCAACAGCGATGTCGGCCGTCGGGTTCTTGGCCTTGAGCACCGGCCGCTCACTGGCGAAGCCGAGGTACATGGCGCTCTTGCCAGAGGCAAAGTGAGTATCGGCTGTGACGAGAGAGCGGTTCCAGCCATAGAAGGACTTCTGCGGATTGGCGAACTGGGTGTAGAAGTCCAGAGCGGCCTGGGCCGGTATCACAGACTGTCCGAAGCTGTCGATGAGGCCGGCGCGGAGTCCGATACCCGAGTCTATAACTATGGGAGTGCCGGCCTGAAGCATGAGAAGCGAGAGAACCTCCTTGGCATGGGGAATATTTTTAGCCTCGCCGAGAGCGATAGCGGATTGGGTGATATTACCGGCATTGTCGCGGACCGTCAGTTTGGAAATATAATCATAGATCTGATCCCAATACACGGGCGGTGTAGCCAGTGAAGCTTTGGCAAAAAGATCCCGGTTCCAATATAGAACCATCGGGTCAATATACATCGGCAGGGCGTACGTACCCTCGGCTGTCTCGAAGAGCTCGCCCTCCTTTATGAAAGTGGATACGAAATCCGATGGTTTGACGCTTGCATTGGGGATGAGCATCAGCTTGTTTTTATCCTTGAGAAGGTTTTCGAGCGGTAAAATTATGAGATCCGGCCCGTTTCCTTCGGCCAGAGCCTCGGTGAAGTCGGCGGAGAGCTTGCCTTCCGGCTTCTCGGTATAAGAGAAGGACAGAGTATCACTCCTGCCCAGGCCCGAATTCGTGATCATATTGTTAAAGTCGTATTCGGAGAGAGTACCCCATACTGAAAGCTTGGCGCCGTCTACAGAGGAGCCGCGATTAGTGGAGAAGAGAATGACCGCGAGGAGTATGAAAACCCCGAATACCACAAGAAGACCTATCTGGAACTTACTCATTAGTATTATTGTAGAGGCTTACGGAAGATTGCGCCATAGTGGCTCTCCCCCGCATCGAAAGATCTTTCGAAGGTTACCCCCGCTGATGCGAAAAGTTCCCTGGATGCCGGCTCCGTGACCGGTTCCTTCTTTTGCGAGCTCAGAGTGTTCTTGAGAAACGAGAGATCGGCCCACTCTACGACACAAATTCTTCCGCCGGGCTTAATGACTCTCTTAGCCTCGGCAACCGCGCCGGCCTTGTCATCGAGCTGGAAGAGGATATTGGAGAAGACGGCCCCATCGGCCACATTGTCTCGGAGCTTAGTACCGCTCACCTTCTCAATATCGCCCCAGATAACCTCAATGTTGTCCCTGCCCTCTCTGGCCGAATCGTTCTTAATCTTAACCAACATATCTTTATCGATATCCACGGCGTAGACCCTTCCTGATGGACCGAGGAGGCGCGACAGCGCGGCGGCATAGTGTCCCGCTCCGCTCCCCAGATCGACCACCTTCTGACCGGGAATGAAACCGAATTCCAAAACATTTTTCTCAGGATCGCTGAACATTATGCATTCATTATACAAGAGCTACAGGCTATTCTTATCTGATTTGACAAAATATCAGTTAGTGATATAATACCAAGAGTAAGCAGGCTGAAGCTCATACGTCTTCATCTGCGGCATGTACCATTCGACACAGGAGAACTGAAATGCTTTCCAAGCGTCAGCGTAATTTCGCACTTCTCTGCTTCACTGGCTCGCTCGGCATTCTCTCGCTCTTCGCCATCCCGGCCCAGGGACAGCAGGCAAAGCTCGCGATGAATGTCACAGCCGAAGTTGTTGGCCAGACAAGCCCTCTCGCATCCTTCCGTGCCGACCCGGCCGGCGACAAGCTGCTCGATTTGCACGAGGGCAAGCCATACGTCGTCTCGTTGCCGAAGCCCGACTGGGCGTCGGCATGCCTGGTTCAGACACCAACTGGCCGCGAGATCGGCATCAACTTCAAGGACGGCGCGGCCTACAAGTCGGTTGCGATATCCGAGGGTCACCCCTGGTATCCGAAGGCCGGCGAGGAGAAGGTCGCCATCTTCAAATGCTACAAAGCGAGCGGAGCGGCAGTCGTCGACAGCGCGTCTCAGACCGTCAAGCTCTCCCGCAAGTAACGGACTCCGAATCCGGCATCACCCCGAGCAGAAATGCTCGGGCTTTTTATTTTATAAACAGATAAGCGAAGCCAGAGAGTCGCCTTCGCGGAGCTTCATGATACGCACACCCTGGGTCGAGCGGCCGAGAACCGGAATTTCTTTAATATCCACCCGCACTACCTGAGACTTTTTTGAAATTGCCACCACTTCCGACTCCTCTTCCGTCACGATCTGCGACGCCATAACCTTGCCTGTCTTTGGCGTAACCTTAGAGGTCAGGATCCCGCTGCCGCCTCTGCCCTGTACCTTGTACTCGGAGAGATCGGTACGCTTGCCGTAGCCATTGGCGCTTATGACCAGGAGACAGGAGTTCTGCCACTTCGGTTTTATGACATGCGCGGCCACTACTTCATCGTTTTTATCCAGCTTGATAGCACGCACTCCGCCGGCCGCCCTGCCCATCTCGCGGATATCGCCTTCCTTGAAGCGTATGGACATACCTTCCCTCGTCACTATGGAAATATCATCGCCCTTTTCCGAATGCGTTACGGATATGAGCTTGTCTCCGGCATCCAAGCGTATGGCGATGATGCCCGATGCCCGCACATCATGGAAACTCTTTGCCGATACGCGCTTCCCCGTGCCCTGCTTGGTTATGAGAGTGAGAGAACCCTCGATATTTTTGAGTTCTTTGGGCATGGCAAGGATCGAGGTGACCTTCTCATCGTCGCTCAGAGATATGAAGTTCATGATGCTCTTGCCCCGCGTGGCGCGCTTGCCCTCCGGAATGTCGTACATCTTGACCTGATAGGCCTTGCCCTTGTCGGTGAAGAAGAGAAGGTCCGAGTGGGTGGATGCGGTGAGGAAAATGGTTACGAAGTCCTCTTCTTTTGTATCCAGGTCGATGACACCGACGCCCCCCCTCTTCTGGCGCTTGTACTCGCCCGGATTAGTGCGCTTGATATATCCGCCGGAGGTAAGGACCAGGGCCTGCTCCTCATCCGGTATGAGATCCTCGGCGGATATGATCTTGACCCCGCCCTTGACCACCTTAGTGCGGCGCTCATCGCCGTATTTCTTCTGGATTTCGTTTAATTCCTCCTTGATCAGATTGCGGATCTTCTTCTGCGAGGCCAGGAGGTCCTTAAGGTATTCAATAAGAGCCTGTACCTCCTTAAGTTCGTCCTCAACCTTCTTGCGTTCAAGTCCCGCGAGCTTCTGCAAACGCATCTCGAGAATGGCGTTTGCCTGGAGCTCGGAGAACCTGAACTCCTTCATCAGCCCGGTTCGAGCATCCTCGACGGTTTTGGATGCGCGAATCAGCTTCACGATCTGGTCGATGTGATCAAGTGCTTTCTTGAGACCGAGAAGGATGTGTTCGCGGGCTTCGGCCTGGGCGAGGTCGTATACGGTACGCCTGCGCACTACCTGCTCTCTGTGCTTTATAAACTCAACGAGCATGCTCTTAAGAGACATGGTCTGCGGCACGCCGTCGACAAGCGCCACCAGGTTTACATGGAAGGTCTCCTCGAGCTGTGTGTGCTTGTAGAGAGCATTGAGCACCTTCTGCGGCTGGCTGCCCTGCTTCAGGTCGATGACGACGCGAATGTCTTTGGTCGATTCATCCCGAAGACCCTTGATTCCGTCCACTTTCTTTTCCCTCACCAGATCGGCGATCTTTTCCACCAGGACTTGCTTATTGACCCTGTATGGAATCTGGCTGATAACGATCTGATTCATCTTGCCGTCGTCTACTATTTCCGCCACGCCGCGGGTAAGTATGCCGCCGCGTCCGGTAGCATAGGCGTGGGCGATATCTTTCTGATTGAAAACAACTCCTCCTGTCGGGAAGTCCGGTCCTTTGACGAACTCCAGGAGGTCTTCGGTGGTGGCCTCGGGATCATTTATAAGAAGTATTGCCGCGTCTATCACCTCATTGAGGTTATGCGGCGGGATATTTGTAGCCATGCCGACGGCGATACCGAGAGTGCCGTTCAGAAGCAGGTTGGGTGCGGCACTCGGAAGCACTACGGGCTCCCTTTTGGTACCGTCGTAATTGGGACGGAAGTCGACCGTGTCCTTCTCTATATTTGCCAGGAGTTCCCCGGCGATGCGGCTCATCTTGGCCTCGGTGTAACGGTATGCGGCGGCTCCGTCGCCGTCTATGGAACCGAAGTTACCCTGCCCTATTACCAATGGATAGCGCGTAGCGAAGTCTTGTGCGAGCTTGACCATGGCGTCGTACACGGAGGCATCACCGTGAGGATGGTAAGAGCCGAGCACTTCTCCGACTACCGTCGCACTCTTTCTGGTCTTGGCCGTGGCAGTCAGACCTATCTGGTTCATGGCATAGAGAATGCGCCTATGCACGGGCTTCAGGCCGTCACGCACATCTGGAAGAGCCCGGTCGGTGATGACCGACATGGCGTAGTCGATGAACGACTCCTTCATCTCGCTTACTATCGAGCGCGAGACGACTTTGTTGTGCTGATTATTGTCCGCCATTCCTGCCGATGTTTATAAAGGAGTTCCAGCTCTGTCTGATGCCGGAGAGAATATTTTCAAACGGAGTGATACCCGACTCTGATACGGCGGCAAGGTTAACAGGACCGGTAGTCTCGGCTACGATGTTATTCCCGCCGCCGAATTTGACCGTTGCCCAGAGGACGAAGATTATGAGAGTGGTGCCGCCCGCCACAAGGAAGGAGAAGCGCTTCTTGTGCGCCGGAGATTTACCCCTAAGTGACATCAGGTATGATTTCATGACTCTTTCAATACTACTATATCTCCTTCCTTGCCATCTAGATCCTTCTTCTTGACCACCAGTTTCTCCTCCGGATTGACACTGTCCTCGCCGGCATCCTTCAAAAACTTCTTAAGGTCTTCGGGGGTGTAGTTCATCGGTATTATAAGTTTCGGCTCGAGTGAGACAGCCAGCTTGTATGCATTTACCGGAGTGAAGAGTATATCGATATCCTCAAGTGACTCTATAGTCTCAGCCGGAAGCTCGGCGCTCGTGAGACTCCCCAGTATGCAGAGGTTCATACCCTCAATGTTCACTATATATATAGTGTTGATTTTCTTATCGGCGCCCTCGGAGAGAAAACCTTTTACAGAAACGTCTCTGACCTCATACTCTCCGGGGCCATTGATGACGAATCCGGCTCGATCACCATCAACTCCGCGACCCGTGTTGAAAAGGGTAATGGTCGATGTCAGCTTGCTCTCCGGATTGACGGCTATGACAAGATCGCCCTGGGAGATTTTGAAGGAGTTAGGGCCCTCTTTGGTAATTACCATATACCCTATTTTAGCATATTTTGAGCCCAAATACCAGCATTTTCTGATTGAGGTAAAGTTAGATTAACTTGACAAAAAGTACCATCTATGCTACTATTAAAGCAGTTGCTCTGTTCCCTACTTCAAGGAGATCCATTGCGCAGATTGGTCACGTTGTGCGTCCTCATCGGGCTCGTGCTCGGCTCAGCCGGAATACTCGAAGCTCAGGGTCATCGCATCCCGCGCGGTCCGGGTTCACATATCCGAACCAGGGTGGACACCGTAAAGTTGATCCGCCCAGACACGACCATCACGGATACACCGATTTGGGAACAGATTCAGGAAGACTACTATCCCATCGGCGTCCGCCCGGACGAGCAGACTTATAGGTCAAGGGTTCCGGGCGGCTGGATCGTGAAAGTCAGGCTTCGCGCGAGCGTTGCTCTCGTCTTCGTACCAGATCCGAATCATTTCTGGAAAATCAAGAAGGAGTAGAAGCACCAGCATGCGAACGATTGTTCGTCTGGCCCGGCACGCAACACGTGACCGGGCCATTTGTATTTTAAATAGGGAAGAACATACTTAAAGCAGAGCTGTTCTAAACATGGAGGAAGTATGCCGCTCGAACGCGGTGACTCACGTCCGTGGTATGAGAGTCCGTGGAAACTCGGATTCGTAGTCTGCGTAGCATTGTCTCTGGCTCGCTGCGCGTGGAGTTCAAGTGCGCCCGAAAATCTTTTCGGTGCGGAGGTTGCCCCAGCCGACTCGACTATCACCGAGTGCGGCATAGTAACGCGGACGAGCCGGTTCGCAGACACTACCCTCACCCGGTACGAGTACAAAGACGGACGCACGGCACCTCATGTACTGCGCATACTTGAAGGTATGGACATCGAGGTAGACAAGAAGTACGAGTTCACATTTCTGCATCGCTCTTACATTGTCACCCTCGCCAAGGAGGTGAGAAAATGCGGATAAGGTGCCTTACCCTCTTCATTACTATGATGAGCCTATGGGTCGCAGCCGGGTGCGGCACAGTTCAACTTCCACTCACTAGCAAGAGCTACACCTGGGGTAAGACTCGCCGCCCGGCAGAGAAGATCATCACCGTTCCGGAAGGCACAGTTTTGCCTCTCGGCACGCGTCTCAGATTCCACCTGGATAAGCCAAGCGTAGTGGCTGGCGACACGGCTATCGAGCTCTACTGGGTAATCCACGAAGGATCATGGTGGGCAGTGGACACCAGCGGCTTCCCCTTGAATACGCCGGGCCGGACGGAAATTTGTACTCTCTTCTCCTTCTCTTATCTGCCAGTAAGATTGGGATCGAGTAAGGCGGATTTCCATCTTCCTCCCGACGACGAGTACAAACTTGCCGTCCGTGAGAGCTCCTTCAAAAGGACATGTACGATTTATAACGTAATGCCAAAGTCTTTTGCCAGAGTCTCGAAGTAATTCGGGGCTTTTTTCATATCCACAGCTGTGCTTGACTTATAGACTAGACTATGATAAGCTATATACAGATAAAGTTCCCGCATTACCTCGTCTCCTCGCGGCGCGCCGGACTCGCATATAGGGAGCGCTTTCGTCTTCCCAACGTCAATCCTAACGCGCATCCAACAGCGGACGAGAGGTAGTACCTCGGTGACCAACGCCCACGGGCACAGGAAGGCCACGGCTAACCAAGAGGTACGGAAGTATGCATCCACCCTGAGTACGTCTATCATCTTGGTGGGGACACAAGCCCCGCAACACACGAGTGTTGCGGGGCTTCTCATTTTATGTTAATTTACTTGAGTTCTTATTATCCCCGTTTTCCGTAACACCTCTCGCTCCGGCAACCACAGATAGAGCGCGAGGAGCGGTAACGGCTCAAAAATTTGGCTTTATTTGGTACTAGAAAAAAGAAAGAGGAAACTCCGAAGGCGGAGGACGTTAGAAATATTGAAATCGATACAAAAGCGGAAAACACCGTGATGCATTCTCTAGTGGAGAAATCTCCTAACCCGCCCAAGATCGACGATGTGATAGAGGGCCCGGTTATCTCCATAGATAAGGGTGCGATATACATAGACCTGCCGCCATTCGGCACGGGCATCATCTTCGGACGCGAGTTTATGAACGCGCGCGACATCATCAAGAAGGTCAACGTCGGCGATACCGTGGCCGGAAAGGTTGTCGGCATGGGCGGCAAGGATGGATATATCGAAATATCGCTCAAAGAAGCACGCCAAGCTCTCATCTGGAGCGAGGCCGAAGAGGCAATCCGAGAGAAGCGCATATACGACCTCCCGGTAACCGATGCCAACAAGGGCGGATTGATATTGAACTGGCAGGGTATCCCCGGCTTCCTTCCGGCTTCCCAGCTCAAGCCAGAGCATTATCCGAGGGTCTCAGACGGCGACAAAGATAAGATCCTGGATGAACTCCGCAAACTCGTCGGAGAGAAACTTTCCGTCACCATCATCGGCGCAACACCCAAAGAAGGCAAACTGATCTTCTCCGAGAAGTCCCCGGAAACCAAGAACAAGGAGAACATGATTGAGAAGTATTCCTTGGGCGACGAACTCCAGGGAGAAGTGACGGGACTCGTGGACTTCGGCATCTTCGTCAAACTTGAAGAAGGTCTCGAGGGTCTCGTGCACATCTCCGAGATAGACTGGGGTCTGGTGGAAAATCCTAAGACCATGTTTAAGATCGGGGAAAAGGTCCGAGTGAAGATCATCGAAATCAAAGATGACAAGATCTCTCTCTCGATAAAAGCACTGAAGGAGAATCCGTGGAAGGAAGCGGCAGAGAAATACAAGAAAGATGACGTCGTCGAAGGCGTGATCATCAAATACAACAAGCATGGCGCTCTGGCCTCCATTGAGGAAGGCGTAGCCGGTCTGGTACACGTCTCGGAATTCGGCACTGAGGACAAGCTCCGCTCTACGCTCGAGATGGGCAAAACTTACCCCTTCAAGATCACCCTCTTCGATCCCAAGGAACAGAAGATGGCACTCTCGTACGTAGAAAAGAAATAGTGTAGAGTAGCAGCAGACAAAACCCCAGCTTACGGAGTGAGACATGTCTTTACTTCGCGGTAACGAGCCCGAGGACTACGTCCAGGATGCTTTCGTCTGGATAGTCCTTCTCCACCTCATGGCTAATGAAGGCCAGAACTCAGTCGAGACCGGGCGCTTCGTGGATGCGATGCAGCTCCACTTCAGGCTCCTCGAGGTCGAAGGTGTCAGTCTTCGAGAGTATCACTTCTTTGCCTCGGACCGCGAGCATGCGATCCGCGGAACCCTGTCGAGAGCGGTGATAGCCGGGGTCATGTATTGCAAGACGGTCAATGATGGCCGGCACCACTTTGAACACGGATTTCGACGCTTTGCGGAAAAGGAGATCAGAGACCATCTCGACCAGGACGTGATCGAGAAGGCAAACATTGTCATGGAGACAACGGCCGAGATGTACCGGCTCGACAGAGATTGGGGCCGGATGCTCGAGAGAGTCGAGGAATACAAGAGGAAGAAGAGACAGTCTGAAGCTCCCGCTACGACCTAGGTTGTAGCGGCTTTTATTTACGCTCACTTTGCAATTTAAGTTCGGATGTGTCTATATATAGATAGAAGTATCACTTGGCTCCGGAGGGGCTATGCGAGGCATGATCTACAGCATCGGCCCCGAGGAGACCAGCATCCGCGTTGTGATGCTAAAGCTCCTCATGGCCGTGGAGAAAGGCGGACTCCACAAACTCGAAATTCCAATGCTCCATCGCTCAATGGGTAGAGTCGGAAAAGCGATCGAGCATTGGGAGAAAAGGAGTGTCGAAGAAGCGAAAGACATCCCAATCTCTGTCCGGTCGGCAAGCTCGGCCTTCGATTGCAAGAATGACGGCCTGTATATAGTCTTGGACGAGTTCCTGAAGGATCTGGCTCTCTTCGGAGTTGTCACACTCGAGTCTGGCGAGAACGGCGAGTATATGAGGTTCGCAAGTGACGCCCGACAGCTCCTCAAAGAGACTCTCGGAAGGCTGTGTGAAATCCACAAGGACGAGGAACCTTATTTCGACGCTCTTGCAAAGGTCGGAGTGGATTTCTACAGGAAACTCACCACGAACTCCTGCTGCGACTAATCATCGCGGCTTTTTATTTATTAAACTCGCTCATCGCCCGGGGCAGACCGTGCTCGATAATAGCCTCAACCGCTTCGGTGACTTTTTTGAAAACTTTTTTAATCTCGCCTTTTTCTTTGGGCGTGAACTTGCCGAGGATGTGCTTCTCCACCGGCTCCTTCTTCCCTATTCCTATACGTATACGGATGAACTCCTTGGTCTTTACCGCTCTTATGACCGACTCCAGGCCCTTGTGTCCGCCGCTCCCGCGGTTCCATGATATCCTCATAACCCCTACCGGGAGATCGAGATCATCATAGATTACAATCAGCTTCTCGGCCGCTTTTTTGCTCTTCACGACTTTAGCCACTGCAAACCCTGATTTATTCATAAAAGTATCCTGAAGAATCAGTTTAGCCCCCACTCCATGCTTCCCTAACGCTTCAACCGCCATTTTTCCGGTGTTGTGTCTAGTCTCCGCATACTCATCACCCGGATTTCCGAGTCCGACAATTGTGTACATGTGAGAAGTATAATACAATGTCCGAAAATTATGGAACTCGACACCGCTCCTGCCAAAGATAATGAGAGAGACACGGGTACTTGGAGGGAGTGGGTCAAATTTGCGATCATAGCGGCGCTCATAGTCATACCTTTCCGCCGTTACGTGGCACAGCCATTCGTCGTAGAAGGAGCGTCGATGGATCCGACCTTCCACAATAGCGAGTATCTCGTCGTAGACGAGCTCACTTACCACTTCAAGACACCCGAAAGAGGCTCTGTCCTCATATTCAGGTACCCCAAAGATCCTTCCAAATACTTCATCAAGCGTGTTATTGGCTTGCCAGGCGAAACCGTAAGAATAGACCGCGGCAGAGTTACTGTCGTCAATCAGGAGTATCCTGAGGGTTTCGTCCTCGACGAGCCCTACGTGAAGCTCACCAAGGACGATAGCGGAGTCTATACTCTCGAGAGCGGCGAGTACTTCGTGATGGGTGACAACCGCGCCGGAAGCGCCGACTCGCGCATGTGGGGTTCAGTACCGGAAGCAAACATCATCGGCCGACCCATTATCCGCCTCTGGCCATTCGCCATACTTCCCGGAAACCAAGATGAAAAAAATTGAGTTCGACAAGCCTCTCTATATCGCGGCCCACTTCGGCTTCACGCCGATAGAGGCTCCGGCGGTGAGCAACGAGGATTTGCGAATGACGGAAGATTGCGAGGAGAAGGTCGAGAAGACTTCCGGCCGATTCTTATGCAACGCCCCGGAGAAAGCGGCCTTCATCCGGCACTACATAGAGAGGAAACTTGCCGAACTCCCCCACCCCCTGGCTCTCTCCTGGCGCCGCGGACACAACTACTCCCTGGAGCTTGTCGGTTACCCGGTGGGTGTGGCCGAAGCTAAGCTCATACGCACTTCCCTTTCGATACTTTCAGAAGAAGGCTATAAGGGCCTCGTGGTCGAGATAAACTCGATCGGTGACAAGGAGTCTATCCAGGCCTACGAACGCGAACTCAGTAACTTCGTCCGCAAGGTCGGGCACTCGATATCGGCAGAGCTGAAGAAACTTTTCAAGGAAGACATTTTCGCCATAGCTAAAGCTGAAGGAGAAGAAGCCGAAAAACTGAGGAAAGAGATGCCCCCTTCCGTCTCTTCGTTATCCTCGGCCAGCCGCGCCCAGTTCAAGGAAGTTATAGAATATCTGGAGGCTCTCGGAGTCGATTATCGTTTCGCTCCGGAACTCGTAGGGCACAAAAATTTCTGCTCCGAAGCTCTTTTTGCCGTCCGCGATGATACCGAACACCTCCTTGCCGCCGGTTACCGATATTCGCGGCTCAGCCGGCGCTTCGGATTCAAGAAAGAACTTGCTCTCATAGGCGCTACCATATTTGGAGAAAAGAAACCCAAAGAGAGACAGGTCTACAAAGAAGCGCCGAAACCCAAATTCCAGCTCGTGCATCTCGGACGAGAGGCCCGCATACGCGCCTTGCCTCTCATAGAACTCCTGCGCTCCAGCCGCATACCCATTTACCACTTCCTGGGCAAGGACAAGCTCATGGCCCAGATGGAGACCGCAGACCGGCTCCGCCCGCCCTATCTCCTGATAGTCGGACAGAAGGAGGCTCTCGAAAATACGGTGACCATAAGAAACGTCGAGAGCCGAGCTCAAGACACCGTGCCGATCTCCAATTTGCCGAGCTTTCTCAAGCACTTACCTTTCTGATATATTGGTCTTAGACCGCGACGGAGGCAGATATGGACATGAATGACGAGCCCGTCATCGAACAGCATCCCCAGGGCATCATTATCACCTTGCCAGACGGATACGTGAGTCGTCTCATCCGCACCGAAAACCTGGCAATGGCCTGTATCATGGGGTTGCGCATTGCCAACCGCATCGATCAGTTCTGGGCCGAGCTCCTGGTACGTGAGATCAGAACCATGGGTCTGCCGGATTCGGATCCGGATGAAATACCCTTAGTTGTGATCCGGCTAAGTCCTCAAAGTATGCAGCGGTTTCGTCTCGCTCTTGCGGCTAGATACAACTAGCCGCTTTTTAATATATGGCTCTATTGCGCGATTGAGACCATTGTGTTAGAGTTTCAGACCTATATGGCAGTCAATATCGAAGTAACCAAAGGCGCAAGCGAGAACAACCTCTCGGTTCTTAGGCGTTTCCAGAAGCGCGTACAGAGCGCCGGCATACTCATGAAAGTGCGCGAGAAGCGCTACTCCGAGCGCATCAAGAGCGAGAACGTCAAACGCGCCAAGACCCTCGCATACCTTAAGAAAAAAGAGCACATAAACGAGCTCCTGAAGCAGGGCAAACTGAATGAACTCCAGAAGTTCGGCAAAAAGCGGCGCTAATCGTAAGATTAGCCGGGAAGTAGCGATTAAAGAGGCAATCCTTGGTAAGGATTACGAGCTCTCCCTGGTCTTTTGCAACAATGCGCTATCGAGAAGGCTCAACCGCACATACCGCGGCAAGGACAAGCCGACCAATGTCCTCGCCTTCCCGCTCGGCAAAGGGAGCGGAGAAGTTTTCATAAACAAAGAGGGATTGGGCGGATTTTCGGTTCTGGAACTATACATCCACGCACTTCTTCATTTGAAAGGAATGCGACACGGCGCTAAAATGGAGAGCGAGGAACAAAGGTTCTATAAACTATTTAATGGCAAAAAATCTCTCAGTCGGCATCGACATAGGCACTCACCAGGTAAAGGCAGTTATCGCCGAAGAAGTTCTTGATGGTGACAGACACATACCTAAGGTTCTGGGAACCGGCACCTCAGAGACCAGAGGGCTCCGCAAGGGATTCATCATAGACACCGGAGAGGTTAGCAAGAGCGTAAGAATAGCCCTAGATAAGGCCGAGAAAGCCAGCGGCATTACGGTTAAGAGAGCCTTCGTCTCTGTCGGCGGCGTAGGACTCGGCAGTGCCGTCTCAACGGGCACCGTGGCTATCTCGCGAGCAGATCTTGAAGTTACCAATCTGGATATCGAGAAGGCCCACGATGCGGCCGAGGCGTCTATTCCGCAATCACTTTCCTTAAATCGCAAAGTTATAAACACCATTCCCCTGGTAACACTCCTCGACGGCCGGCAAGCGCTCGGGCGCGTAGAGGGCATGCGGGCCGGCAAGCTCGAGGTAAAAATTCTTTTCATAACCTGTCTCGAGCATCATCTCGAGGACCTCATACGATCGGTGGAAGGCGCCGGGGTGGAAGTCATAGATGTAGTGGCCGCTCCAATTGCCTCATCATTCGTCACGCTAAGCAAGAAGCAGAAGATGGCCGGTTGCCTGCTCTTGAATATCGGGGCCGAGACCACTTCCATGGTCGTTTTTGAAAACAGCAATCCTATATCTCTTGAAGTCTTCGAAATGGGAGGAACAGATCTCACTAACGACATTGCTCTGGGTCTCAAGACCACTCTAGAGGAAGCCGAAAATATAAAGCTCGGTGCCTACACCCGCACTGATTATCCTAAGAAAAAGATGGACGACATCATCTCATCCCGTCTATCTGAGATATTCGAACTGGTCGAAGCACATCTGAAAAAGATTGGCCGTCATCAGCTCCTGCCGGCAGGTGCGGTACTTACCGGCGGAGGCGCGGGAGTTTACGGCATCAGAGAATTCGCCGAGTACGCCCTGAAGCTCCCCGCTCGTGTTGGAGAGATTCACTTCGGTAATTCCGAACTTAGGTCAAACAAAGACCTGGCCTGGTCGGTGGCATACGGTTTGGCTGTGGTCGGCTTCAATGCCGAAAACGAGCAGGGCTCGGTGGGTCAGAAAGGTCTTGAATCTATTGCCGAAGGCAGCCGCCGCGGCCTGCGCCAGCTCTCTCACTGGATCGGAAAGTTTTTGCCGTAATTGACACCCGCCGAATGTCCTGCTAAGACTAGACCGGAACCTGCCAAGTGAGGCTGTGTGAGTTACCCGAAACAGAGACGCAAGCTCGAAGGCCGAGATGACTTCCTGAAAAGAGTTATCCCGTTCACCGAAGAGCTTCTCCGTGAGATGAGAGTCAGAGAAATCAGCAATTTCGGAGGGCTCTCCTTCCGTATCGAATCAGAAGAGAGCGGCACTCGTTCCAAAGACGTCAAGATCTTCTACCACAGAGCGATCAAGCCGGAGCTGGTAGTCCACTTCCGCTACAGCACGGATATCGGCGATGGTGAGGTTATCTTCTTTGAGAAAAATCAGGCCTGGCAGTTCACTCTCCGGCGCGTGATGCGGAAGAAAATAGACATCATCAAGAAGATTTCAGCGGACAAAAGCAGAAAAGAACAGTCCGCCGGGCACAGGTCAAGAGCTCTCGACATAGCCGCAAAATCGAAAAACCTGGCTAACAATAAGGATATTACGGCCTAGGTCGGACATACTTTGTCCGGCCTTTTTCTATGGGGAAAAGAAAACCCGTTTAAACCTTGTGTCAACTGTTTCTTTTTTAAACGAGCTCGTGTACTATGTGCACACCTCAAATTACGGAGGACACTTTCTGAATAAAACATACTTATGCCACAAGTCAAACCTGATATAGAATCGTTCGCACGCATCAAGGTCGTAGGTGTCGGAGGCTCCGGCGGCAATGCCGTGAACAACATGATCAACTCCAAGGTCCGCGGCGTTGACTTCATCGCGGTCAATACCGATGCTCAGGATCTCCATAAATCGCTGGCAAAAAAGAAGGTCCACATAGGCAAGAACCTTACCCGCGGCCTCGGAGCGGGAATGGATCCGGCACTCGGAAAGCGGGCTGTCGAAGAAACAAAGGAAGAAATTCAGGAAGCTATCAAAGGTTCCGACATGCTCTTCGTGGCATGCGGTATGGGCGGCGGCACCGGCTCCGGAGCCGCTCCAGTAATCTG
This sequence comes from Candidatus Parcubacteria bacterium, assembly GCA_019658995.1. Taxonomy (GTDB): domain Bacteria; phylum Patescibacteriota; class Minisyncoccia; order Phycocordibacterales; family Zambryskibacteraceae; genus JAIFWN01. The sequence goes on along the minus strand of JAIFWN010000001.1, from coordinate 47,050 downwards.
CCGGACAGCCAAGGAAAACGGAATCCTGACAGTGGCAGTTGTGACTAAACCATTCTATTTTGAAGGCGTCCAGCGCATGAAAATCGCCGAAGCCGCCATCGAAGAGCTGAAGAGTGCTGTCGACGCCATCATTATCATCCCCAACGACCGGCTCCTCGCTACTATCGACAAGGAGACAACCGCCAAGAACGCCTTTGCCATCTGTGACAACATACTTAAGGAGGCTGTCGAGGGCATCTCAGACCTCATCACCATGCCGGGCATTATCAACATCGACTTCGCCGATATACGAGCGGTCATGCAGGATGCGGGAGCAGCGCTCATGGGCATAGGCACGGGCCAGGGCGACAAGCGTGCAGAAGATGCGGCTCGCGCAGCCATCTCCTCGCCTCTCCTTGAGATATCCATCAACGGAGCCAAGGGCGTGCTCTTCTCTATCGCCGGTCACGACGACCTCACTATGTTTGAGATCCAGGATGCCGCCAAGATCATTACAGAATCAGTAGATCCGAATGCCAAGATCATCTTCGGTACCGTCCACGACGACAAGCTTAAAAAGGGCGAGGTTAAGATTACCGTCATCGCTTCAAGCTTCCCCGAAAACCAGCAGAAAAGAGTTGTCTCCTCTTCCCTATTCAACAGAGATTCGGAGGAAGAAAAGAATAAGAATAAGATCTTCGGCAGCTTCACCTCTTCTCCCAAAGTAGAGAAGCCTGCTGAAGAAGCTCCTGTGATCGTCAAGAAACCCGAACCGGTTGCCGTGGATGACGAAGATGACTGGGGCGCGGTGCCATCCTTCCTCAGGAGATCGAAACTGAAATAATCAAAAACAAAAAAGCCTCTCGGGGCTTTTTTGTTTTTACAGAGGTTTCTGATATTGTTATCCAACATGTACGATCTGATCATCATCGGCGGAGGCCCGGCAGGAGTGGCGGCAGGAGTGTACGCGGCCAGAAAAAAGCTCAAAACCTTGCTCGTTACGGAATCTTTCGGCGGACAATCCATAGACTCCATGGGTATCGAAAACTGGATCGGCACGGTGAATATCTCAGGCCCGGATCTGGCCAAAGCTCTTGAAGCGCACCTGCGAGCTTATGCAGACGGTTCAGTAGATATTAAGACAGGTATAAGAGCTACTAAGATCGCGAGGGGTGAGGGCGGATTCGCCGTTACTGCCGGAGATGAAGTCTATAACTCCAAGACCGTACTCATAACTAGCGGCTCATCCAGAAGAAAGCTTGAAGTGCCCGGTGCCAAAGAATTTGAAAACAAAGGTATCACTTACTGCGCCTCCTGCGATGGTCCTCTATTCAGCGGTCAGGATGTGGCAGTTGTGGGCGGAGGCAATGCTGGATTCGAGACGGCCGCCCAGCTTCTGGCGTATGCCAAGTCGGTCACACTCCTTCACCGCGGAAGCACTTTCAAAGCCGACGAGATGACCGTAGATAAGGTTCTGGCGCACCGCAATATGAAAGGTGTACTCAATGCCGAGATCCGAGAGGTCAGGGGTGATAAATTCGCGAGCTCCATTATATATACAGACACTGCTACCGGTACCGACCACGAGCTTCCGGCGGCGGGAGTCTTCGTCGAGATAGGACTCATACCGGCCACCAGCTTCGTCGAGAACACCATACCGCTTAACGACAACAAACAGATCATCATTGATCCGCACACCCAGCGCACAGAAGTGCCCGGCATATGGGCCGCAGGTGATGTTACCGATGTCCTCTATCATCAGAACAATATTGCCGCCGGCGATGCTGTGCGTGCCCTCGAAGATATTTATCTATACGTACACACCGGCAAATAAAAATGGCGAGTGCTAAGGCACCCGCCACCTGAAACCCGCAGTGGTCACACCGTTATGATTGTCGATATCGATGCCGATGTCGATGTTGCCGGGTTCGCGCTTCTCCGGACAGATGCCGGCGTAACCCGGGTTGTTATGACAAACCAGAGCACCCCCGGCAACACCCAGTACGATTCCCCCCAAAGTGCGCCAGATCGGAAAGCCCTTTTTTACGACTCGACCCGACGGTCCCGGAAGGCCCGGCTGACCATCTTTTCCGCGGCAGTCGGAGACATTGATTACTCCGTTGCCGTCGGTGTCCTCGCTCAGGAGATCGGCCATGCCGTTACCGTTCAGATCCCAGCAGTTTAAACCGGGCGGACTTTGTGTAATCCTCGGCGGAGCTTCCTGGCGATCCTTTATGATAACAGAACTCGCTTCAGACGGCCTGACCCTTCTCGTAGTGTCCGTATCAGCCGCAGCCCGGGCAAGACCTCTCCCTGATTGCGCCACGCGCGCAACTTGCGGCGCCCTGTAATCGAGAATCATGTGCCCATCGGCAAGCGAGAAGACAGGTTTGTCACCATCCCAGAGGAAGATTTCCCTGGATCCGGTGCAACCCCAGTCGCCGTAACCGATGATCAGGCTGCCCGGCTGGCCACCTGATCCAGGAACCCACTCAGTTGTCTTGAACTTCGCCCCGGTCGGACATGGCCGGTCGCTCAGACTTCTTACATAGTCTGCAAGCTGGACCTGCTTGTTCGACCCTTCGGTGAATTGGATCTTCTGGACCTCCTCGAACTTCTGAATGACGGCGGAGCAAGATGGACGAAGGACCGCCTTGTCGCAGTCCTGGATAGCCTTGGCGAATCTCGCTTTGGTTATCGGGCCGGAAAAGACCAATGGAGCTCCTTCTGCAAAACCCTGCGCCTCGGAGACCGAGGCGAGGGCGGCGAGTACTGCCACTGCCAAACGAATTCGCATCGGAATCCTCGCTGTTATGGTTGTTTATGAACTTCAGTCTGAGCGGGATATTACCACTTCAGACAACATGTGTAAAGAGCTGTACAAGCCCCTGCAAATATGACGTTCGGCGCGAACTCTACTTACTCAACCAAAGCGTTACAGACAGCGGAAGAGGTGAGATTTGAACTCACGGTAAGGTTTCCCCTACGCTGGTTTTCGAAACCAGTGCCTTAAACCACTCAGCCACTCTTCCAAGGCCAAAACTATACCATTTTGACCGAAAAATGTTAATATAACGCTTGTTTCTGGCCCTATCGTCTATCGGTTAGGACACAAGCTTTTCAAGCTTGGAAGCAGGGTTCGACTCCCTGTAGGGTCATGGGTCTCCGCTTCGGCGGGGCATTGCGCGGTTAGCTCAGTTGGTAGAGCATCCCCTTGACGTGGGGAGGGTCAGAGGTTCGAGTCCTCTATCGCGCACTTGAGAATACTAGCTATAGAAACATCCTGTGATGAGACGGCTGTGGCCGTGCTCGAGTGTAGTGGCACACTGCCAGTGCCTGAGTTCAAGGTGCTCGGAAACTCTTTAATGTCTCAGATACATATACATAAGGAGTACGGCGGAGTCTATCCGATGCTCGCCAAGCGCGAACATATCAAGAATCTGCCTATTTTACTTCCCAAAACCATGCAGGAAGCTGACAATTCGGATGTGGATTACATTGCAGTCACCTCAGGTCCCGGCCTCGAACCGGCACTCTGGACCGGCATCGAGTTTGCCAAAGAACTTGGGAAAAAATGGGGCAAGAGAGTGATACCGGTAAACCATATGGAAGGTCACCTGTTTTCATACATGTTTGAACAAAGTAAACCAATCGAGTTCCCCGCCATAGCTCTCCTCGTATCAGGAGGCCATACCGAGCTCGTACATGTAGAGGACTTCGACAAATATAAGATCATAGGCCGCACCCGCGACGATGCTGTGGGCGAAGCCTTCGATAAGACTGCCCGCCTCCTCGGTCTTCCCTACCCCGGCGGCCCGAAGATTTCGGAACTTGCGGAAATCTCCAGAAACAGAGGGGGTGTTCCGGCATTCCATTTTCCAAGGCCCATGATTAAATCCGGAGATTTGAACTTCTCGTACTCCGGCCTCAAGACTTCGGTACTCTATACTACAAGAAAGCTCGGCGAACTTGATTTGAAAACCAAAGAGTCCTTGGCAGAAGCCTTCGAGGATGCGGCCATCGAACCCCTTGTGGAGAAGACCAGAGCAGCCGCGAACCTACACGGTGCCAAGACTCTCATTGTCGGAGGGGGCGTAGCGGCCAACAAACTCCTGAGAAAGAATCTTCAAGCTCTCGCAGACGAGCTCTCCCTGGATTTTCGTCTGCCTATACAGAGCCTTACGACTGATAACGCCATCATGATCGGCATTGCCGCATATGTGAGATTGCTTACGAACCGCGCCGAGTCCCCGGACGAGATAGTAGCCAGAGGCAATCTCGATCTCTAGGCGGCTTTCCTCTCCTCCTTTTTATCAACTACCGTAGCGCCCGCAGGGCCCTTGTTCCAGGTTGTCCAGGACTTGGTAGTGCTCCTCATGGAATCGTGCTTAGGATAGAAAGACATCCAGAGAAGTGATGCCACAAGTGCAATCAGAGTTGGCAGCAGGAGGCAGAACTCCTTAAGAAGATATGCACCGATGAGTGTTAAGAGAAGGCCGAGAGATATGGTTATCCACTTGGCAAGGAAGCGCTTGACGGCATTCTCGGGCAAGTCGCTATAAAGGACATCTTTAAGGACACTTCCCAGTATATATAAGACAATTAGTATTAGCGCGAACTCGAACAGGCATAGCATATTGTCCTTTAGATTATCCGGGAAGGTAAACAGTGCTGCTGCTAAGCCTGTGGATATTTGTCCTTTATTACCGGTTATGGGTACTTCGACCGGTACGGTGGTCGTCGAGGTCTGCGGTATCACCGTAGTGGTAGACGAGGCTGTTCCCAGGCCGCTTCCATCACCTGAAATGTAGCCTTCTTTGGATATGAAGCCCTCCTTACTATAAAAGCCGCTCTGACCTGAGCTTCTTGCAGGACCTATATTGATCAAGTTCCTGAAGGCAACGATTTCATTTTGCTGGTCGGGTGTCAGTGGAATTATCTGCTGGCAGAAGATCTCGTTGACCTTCTTCAAGGTCAAAATGTAGACATAGTGTGTGGGTGCTGTATGGCCCCATGGCGTAAGAATCTCGTCACGGTAAGCCATCTGGAAGGCGCCAACAGCCGTCCAGGTTGCCTGATCGAAGACGCCGTTAACCGTCACATAGTCATAACCCATGAAGACCTTGAGAAAAGCCTGAAGTTTGGCCACTTCTATAGGGTCATTATTGAAATCGATCCTCATGTAGTCATGAATCCACGGACACTCAGCGCTGATGGCACCAGGAAGAACCGATCCCCTGCCGCTCGAACTGCTGCTTCCTCCCCCACCACCCCCACCACCTCCGCCTCCATTGTTTACAAGCTGTATTACCACAGAGTCGGTGGCATTCTGCGAGCCGTTGGTGCAGGTAATAGTGATGGTTACCGGCGCACTTAGGGTCGGATAAAATGCCGTATTGGAAGAGTCTATGGTGACGCTCGTACCGCTTAAGGCTACTCCGGAAGTTACCGGAGAGCTCATCTGGCAGGCTGTGGCATTGCCAGAGACCCAGGTATAAACATACGTCTGGCCTACTTGGAGCACTACCGGACCATCCGATCCATTAGCCTTTACATCCACAGTCGGCGAACCGCCGCCTCCTCCGCCCGGTGTAAGCTGAACTATCACCGAGTCGGTGGCATTTTGGGTTCCGTCAGTACAGGTAATGGTGATGGTTACCGGGTTTCCGATACTTGGATAAAACGGGTCTCCCGGGTTTACAACGCCGCTACCTGACAAAGATACGCCGGAAGTTACCGGAGAGCTCATCTGGCAGGCTGTGGCATTGCCAGAGACCCAGGTATAGGTGTAGCTCGAACCGCTTGTGACGGTGACGGTGCCGTCCTGACCGTTGGCCTTCACATCTATAGTCGGGGTTGATCCGCCGCCTCCGCCGCCGGGACTAAGGTTGATTACCACAGAGTCAGTGGCATTCTGCGAGCCATTGGTGCAGGTAATAGTGATGGTTACCGGAGAACCTACTGCCGGATAGAAAGGATCACCGGGATTGACGGTACCGCTTCCCGCCAGAGTAACACCGGAAGTAACAGGAGAAGAAGTCTGGCAAGCTGTGGCATTAGATGATGTCCAGGTGTATGTATAAGCGCTTCCTGAGGTAACAGTAACCGGACCGTCAGATCCATTAGCCTTCAAGTCTATAGTTGGGGCCGCGGCGGGAGCGGCCGGTGCATTCACAGTCACACTGTCGGTTAATGACGCGCCTCCGGCATCCAGACATCCGATAGTGAAAGTACTGCTTCCTCCGGCTGCTGGATAGGATGGACTCCCGGGCGCAATAGTCATCGTCGAGCCTATGGCAAAGCCCGAAGACAAACCGCCAGGCCCGGTAATTTGACAGCTTACTGCGTCGGTCTGGTTAAGGGTTATATCAAAAGAAGAAGTTGAGTTTGCAAGAGTAAGCGAATCTTGGCCATTTGCCTTGAGATCCACGGAAAGCGCGGCAAAAGCGGAAAAAGGTATACTGGTACAAATAACAACAATCGCCATGAGGATGGTCGTCATTCTTTTAGGAATATTCGTACGTATTGCTTTCATTTCGGAATTGCGGGTGTTGCCACCCTACGTTCTTGAAACATAATAGTCAAGAAATATCATAAAGGACATATTCTTGTTCAATTATGTCCATTATGTCTCTTAGGTTATTTATGTCCTTTACAAGAACGGCGCACCTATCGTGCTAGTATGTAAGACGCATGAAAGATAAATTTCTTAAACCGTATAATCCGATTGACACGGAGTCAAAGATATATCGCATTTGGGAAGATAGCGGATATTTCAATCCGGACAACCTGCCAGGAGAGAGAAAGGAGAAGTTCAGCATAATTATGCCCCCGACAAATGCCAACGGATTGCTTCACGCAGGCCACGCTCTGGTAATGACTATCGAGGATATTATGACCCGCTACAACCGCATGCGGGGAAAGAAAGCCTTGTGGCTTCCCGGCCTCGACCACGCGGGCTTCGAGACTCAGGTGGTTTTCGAAAAGAAGCTCGAGAAGGAGGGTCGCTCGCGTTTCGACCTGAGCCGGGATGATCTGTATAAAGAAATACTTGAGTTCACCCTGGAAAATTCCAAGAATATCAGATCCCAGATAAAGAAGATGGGCGCTTCCTGCGACTGGTCTAGGGAGAAGTTCACTCTGGATCCGGATATCGTCAAAATCGTCTACAGGACATTTGAGGACCTGTCCAGGGACGAACTCTTGTATAGGGGCGCCAGAATCGTCAATTGGTGTCCCAAGCACCGCACCTCTTTTTCCGACTTGGAAATCAAGGACGAGGATAGGACAGATAAGCTTTACTACCTCAAGTATGGACCATTCACTATCGCGACCGCTCGGCCGGAGACCAAGTTCGGGGATAAATACATTGTCATGCATCCGTCCGATGATAGATACAAAGAGTATGAACATGGGCAAAAAATTGACCTGGAATGGATCAACGGGCCTATTACGGCAACGATCATCAAGGATGAGGCCATAGACATGGAGTTCGGTACCGGAGTGATGACCATCACCCCATGGCACGACCAGGCCGACTTCGAGATCGCCGAACGGCACAGACTCGAGAAAGAGCAGATAATAGGCGAGGACGGCAAGCTCCTGCCCATAGCCGAAGAATTTGCAGGTATGAAGATACAGGAAGCGCGGCCTAAGATTGTAGAAAAACTTCAGTCCAAGGGCCTGGTGGAGAAGATCGACTCTGCTTACAAACATGTTGTAAAAACCTGCTACAAATGCGGTACTGTCATCGAGCCGCAGATAAAAGCCCAGTGGTTCGTCCGTATGAAGCCTCTGGCAGAGAGAGCTCTTAAGGAAATAGACGCCGGAAGCATCACCTATATACCCGAGCACTACAGGAAGATTACCGTCCACTGGCTCGAGAACATCAATGACTGGAACATCTCGCGCCAGATAGTCTGGGGCATACCCATACCGGCCAAGATCTGCGATGACCACGGCCACGGCACGGTTGATCTTGATGATACGGTAACAAAGTGTCCAGATTGCGGATCGGGCGTGCATAAAGATCCTGACACATTTGACACCTGGTTCTCTTCCGGGCAGTGGCCATATGCTACGCTCCAGTCTCTCGGTGACAAGGATTTCGAAACTTTCTACCCTACGGATATAATGGAAACTGCCGGTGAGATTATCTTCTTCTGGGTAGCCAGAATGATAATGCTCGGACTCTACGCTACCGACAAGATCCCTTTCAGCACCGTATATCTCCACGGCCTGGTCCTGGACGCCAAAGGTCAGAAGATGAGCAAATCCAAAGGTAATGTTATCGATCCCATGGTACTTACGGAGCAATTTGGCACCGATGCCCTGAGAATCGCCTTGGTCGTCGGCAATACCCCGGGCACATCCCTTTCACTCTCACCCGATAAGATCAAGGCTTATAAAAATTTTGCCAACAAGGTCTGGAACATCGCTCGTTACGTGCTCGACAAAGAGCCCGCTGGCGAGATTAAGACCGACCTCAAAGAGGAGCTCGAAGCGCTGTCCAGGGATATCACGAACGACATGGACAACTTCAGATTCTATATCGCGGCCGAGAAGGTCTACCACTACGTCTGGCACCGATTCGCCGATGAGATAATCGAGGAGAGCAAGGGTAAGAACGATTACGGATCTACTCTATACTATATACTTGAGCAATCGCTCAAACTCTTGCATCCATTTATGCCATTCATCACCGAAGAGATCTGGCAGGAAATGCATGACGGTAAAAGCATTCTAATGGTCGAGTCATGGCCTCATGAGTAACACCAGCACTATTATATATGCGCTCTTGGGAGGGATACTGCCGGCTCTGGTATGGCTCTTCTTCTGGCTCAGAGAGGACAGCAAGCGTCCGGAGCCCAGAGGCAGATTGGCTGAATCCTTCCTATTCGGAATGCTGGCCGTTCTCTTGGTCCTGCCGCTTCAGAAGTGGGTAGCACACCGGTTTCCCGGTTTGGGGTTAACACCATTTCTGCTCTGGGCAGCTATCGAGGAGACCTTCAAATTTATAGCGGCCTATGTTGCCGCTCTCCGTACCAAAGATGATGACGAACCGGCCGATCCACTCATATATATGATCACCGCCGCACTCGGATTCGTAGCTCTTGAGAATGCTCTCTTCATCTGGAATCCCCTTTTGGAACAAAATGTCTCCGTAGCACTCTCTACGGGCGGACTGCGCTTCCTGGGAGCGAGCCTCCTTCATATATTGGCATCCGGCGCCATCGGCTTTGCTCTGGCTCTCTCCTTCTACAAATCCAAAGGCAGGAAGATACTCTATGGCCTTGTGGGCCTTGCTGCAGCTGTTGCCATACATACTGCTTTCAACCTCTATCTGGTGGCGGAAAACGGATCGGGAACATTGCGCATCTTCTCGGCCGTATGGCTCGGAGTGGCAATACTGCTTCTGTGTTTCGAAAAGGCCAAGTCGATTGCGCCCCGAAGAGGTTAAGATATAATAATCATATGGCAAAAAGATCTTTTTTCGAACGCCTTACCGGTGCGGTCAAGCTCGATGAGGAAAATATATCGATAGAGAGATCCGACACATCTCTGCGTCAGAGCATTCTCGAAGATGAGGAAGTGGCTCAGCTCACCGTAGACGTATACGAAACCCCTTCCGAGATCGTCCTGAAGACCATGGTCGCCGGGGTAAAGCCCGAAGATCTCGATGTCGCCATAAGCCGCGACAGCGTTACCATAAGCGGCAAGCGCGAGGAGGACAGGACCGTCGGCAAGGAAGACTACTTCCATCGCGAACTCTTCTGGGGTTCGTTCTCCCGCACGATAGTCTTACCGGCTGAAGTTGACGTCGACGAGGCTGAGGCTGTGGAAAAATACGGACTCCTGATTCTGCGCCTCCCCAAGCTCGATAAAAACAGACAGACCAAGCTCAAGGTAAAGGGATCCTGATACGTTGAAATTAGCCAGTTTTCTGTTAAAATCACCCCATGAATCCCGAGGATAAAGTGCTCTTGGAGCGTACGCTCAAGATCTCTGAGGAGAACAACAAACTCTTGCGTTCCATGCGCAGCACTGCCCGCTGGGCCGTGCTCTGGGGAATCATAAAAATTATTATTCTTATTGTGCCGTTCGTTATTGCCTACTTCTATCTCGAGCCGCAGTTCGGCTCGATCTCCGACTCCTTCAGACAGGCTCAGGGTGTCCTGAACACATTTAAATAATGCCGAGGTAGCTCAGTTGGTAGAGCATTCCCCTGAAGAGGGAAGGGTCACCAGTTCGAACCTGGTCCTCGGCACCATAAACGACAAAGCCGCTTTGCTTACCTGGGTAGGATTGGTAGCATAGCGGCTTTTGTTTTTCTGGGAATTGCTCTGGGAGGGAGGAGGGCCCGTTACGCGGTTTTGAGAAACTTGATACCTCGACGATCGAAACCCCTGCGACGATTGATTCCATCGTAGTTGTTCCAATTCAGACGGCGTTCACCCTGTCGTGTTTGGAAATGACGGGCTCGCGCACTCTCGATGGTATCGGTCGGATCGACGTAGAAATCGGTGCTGTCATTGAAAGCCACCACTACACCGTCACCCGCCTGTTTCGCATATTGCAACGCGAGCATCAAGTCTTCATCATTCTCGATGCTCTCATCGCCGAACGTAACGAGTGCACGTGCGGCATGCAGCGACAACATTTCCCTACTCCTGTGAAAGGTACATCTTGCAGCGAACTGCGTGAAAGGTCTGCTATCAATAAAAGCATCTGTGCAAACTGTGTCAAATTCGGAAAGTGGACTAGATTGGGGAAAAGCTGGGGAAAGCTGTGGATAATAAAGCGGTGTGATATATTGTCTCTAAGCCTGCCCGCGCAGACAGGCTCTCATAGCTCAATGGATAGAGCAGATCCGTCCTAAGGATAAGATGTCAGTTCGATTCTGGCTGAGAGCACCAGTCCTCATAGTTTAATGGATAGAATTCATGCTTCCGAAGCATGCGGTCTAGGTTCGATTCCTAGTGAGGGCATAGCTTATGCCTTGATATCGAGCAGTTGCGATATATGCTTCTGGTCAAAACCGACGATAAGGTCTTTGTTGTCTATGACAATAACCGGCACACCCATCTGGCCGGAGAGCTGTACCATCTCGGCCCGCTTTGCGGTATCAGATGCGACATCGTAATTGGTGAACGGGACATTGTTGGCCGCAAAAAACTCCTTGGCCATGCCGCAGAAGTGGCAGCTGGGCGTTGAATATATTTCTACTTTTTTCATCTGCCGATTATATCAGCCCATAAGCGCTTGAACCAAGATTCTTTTTGTGGTTCCGTTGTGGTAGAGCTCTCCGGCCGGTCGACTATCACCGCCACCCTCTCCCCCTCTTTGGCGACGTTGAATTTGGACTTTATCTCCTCTTCCACGCCGGCCGGGGTCTCTAGCTTTTCTATCTCAGCCGAGAGCACTTCTTCCCGCTCGGTCAAAATCCCTACTTTAGCCGCAAGAAGCCTGGCATCGCTGGCGCTCTCCCGCTCCTTCAATATCAAAGTATAGGCTCCGCGGACCAAACCGGCGGTAATAGCAAGAAGTATGGCAAGTGCGGGGAGTGAATAGAGCCGCCGCCTCAGTTTCTGTCTCTGTTCGAGTTCTCTCATGGTGCCATTTATGCTAACATGATCTCCAATGCTGTTCGATAAGCGCCACAAGAAGAAGATCAACGCCGCCTGGATCGTGCTTTGCGTCCTCATCATTATCTCAATGGTGCTTCTCTATCTGCCGATTTTTTAGGCACTACTCTTGGCGGATCATTTTGAGGAAAACGTCCTGGGGGATGTTCACGGAGCCGCGCTCCTTCATCTTCTTTTTGCCTTTCTTCTGCTTCTCTCTTAATTTCATCTTGCGAGTGATGTCGCCGCCGTACATGTGCTGGGTCACGTCTTTCTTCATACCGCTCAGGGTACGTGATGAAATAATTCTGCCGAGGGCCTTGCCTTGAATTTTTAGTGTAAACATCTGACGCGGCAAAAGTTTTGAGAGTTTATCCACTGCCATCTCGGCCTCGCTCTCAACCTGCCGTCTGGAGATAACTTTGGCAAAAGCCGGCACCGGCTCGTCGGCCACCAATATATCGAGTCTTGTCACATCGGCCTCTCTCTCACCAGACAAATCATATGATATGGAGGCAAAGCCAGAAGTGACACTCTTCAGCTTGTCGAAGAAGCCCCGCATAAGCTCGCGAAGCGGCATGAGGAGCGAGAGCGACGTGCGGTCGGCCAGAGTCTCGGTCTCACCCACCTCGGCCTCATGCTCGTACAGGAGCTTCATTATATCGCCAAGAAACTTCGGAGGAGTTATGATCTTTGCCTTGACCCAAGGCTCCCGCACGCTCTCGATGAGATAATCCTCGGGGAAAAAAGACGGAGTATAGATAGTCTCTGATTTACCATTTTTATAAGTAACAACATAAGTGATGGATGGCAGGGTAATAATGAGCGGCAAGTCAAACTCTCGGCGCAGTCGCTCTGAAATAATTTCGAGGTGAAGCATGCCCAAGAATCCGCACCGGAAACCGCGGCCGAGCACTCCCGACGACTCCTCCTCGAAGGAGAAGGCTGAGTCAGAGAGACGGAGCTTCTCCAGAGCCTGTTTGAGAAGAGTGAAATCGTCCTGACTCTCCGGATATATAGAAGCCCATACGACGGGGCGAGCCTTTTGGTACCCGGGAAGCGGATCACTATTGTCCGAGATGGAAGCGACCGTATCTCCGACAGAGACAATACCGGGCTCTTTGATGCCGGTGACGATGTATCCTATTTCGCCCTCGGCAAAGCTCTCTGTCGGAGTCTCCTCTGGGGCAAAGTAACCAACCTCAAGCGCCTGGAACTCCTTACCGGCCACCTTGAACACCAGTTGATCACCCTTCTTGACCCTGCCGGAGATGGCACGCACAAAGACTATCACCCCTCGATGATTAGAATATTTGAAATCGAAGACTAGAGATCGGAAAAGTGCGGAGCCAAGTTCGGAGCGAGAAAAGTCTGGTTGAGCGAAGCGACCCGAGGACTTTTCGGAGAACGAACTTGGCGGAGGAACTCTCTTTATAATTTCATTCAACAATTCCTTCACCCCCTCTCCGGTCTTGCCTGAAACCATCAGGATTTCGCTCTCATCCACACCAAGAAGAGTCATGATTTCCTGTCTGACCTCGGGGATCATCGCGAGCGGAGAATCGATTTTGGAAATAACCGGGATAATCACAAGTCCTTGTTCGCGCGCCATGCCCAGGGTGGTAAGGGTCTGGGCCTGTACACCCTGCGTAGCATCGACTAGAAGTATCGAGCCTTCGACAGCCTTCAGTGCCCGCGAGACTTCGTAGGAGAAGTCGATGTGTCCAGGAGTATCTATGAGGTTCAAAACATACTCTCCGAACTTCATACGTACTGGCTGCATCTTGATGGTAATACCGCGTTCGCGTTCTAGTTCCATCGAGTCCAGAACCTGCTCCTTCATCTTCCTCTTCTCGATGGTGCCTGTTATCTCCAGGAGTCTGTCAGCCAGAGTGCTCTTGCCGTGATCGATGTGCGCAATAATGGAGAAGTTGCGAATATTTTGCATGGATGCTAAACCTACACGATTTCGGGATTCTCGGCAACGGGTTCGACTCCGCGGAATTTCATCTTCATAGCATGGGTAAACTCATAGAGTTCTCCTGATCGCAGAAGCCAGAGCGTCAGAAGTCCGGTCAGGGCGCCGAATACTCCGGCAAATAAGCCCTGGAACAGCACACCCCACAGTGTCCGGATGTCGAACATTGAGACAAAGATATGCAGTCCTACATAAGCTCCGATACCGGTGAAGACCGCAGCTGCAAACGACACGAACAAAGTGTGATACGTCTCCCTCGGGAATCTGCCGAAATCCTTTTCGAAGCCAATCCAGTGTATGACGGCGTTCAGTATGGTTCCTACCGAGTATCCGAGAGGAAGCATCAGGACCACCGTACCCGGGACATCATCAACTTTCAGAAGAGCATTTATGAAGTATCCGAAAGACGGGTATGAATAATAGAGCTTGACGGCAGCATAGGCGGAAGCTATGAGAACCAAGGTCGAGATAATATTAATCAGAAGAGGCTTCCTGGTATGACCTGCCGAGTAGAAAGCGCGTATAAATAAGAGCAGCAGGCTCTGAGCTAGGGCTGATACGGCAAAGAGAGCCAGGGCGGCGGCCGTCAGCCTAGTGTCGTTCCAGTCAAAGCGGCCGGTACCGAGAAGTACTCTGACGATCTGGGCGCGCAATACAATGAAGAGGGCCATGACAGGCAGAGACCAGAAGATTATATGACGTACCGTCAGAGCCATCTGCTCCGCGAAAGCTTTTATATTCTTGTCCGAGAAGTAGCGGGTCAGGGTCGGGAAGGCGGCGAGCGAGTATGAGACTCCGATGATAGACAGAGGTACCGAAGAGATATTTTGCGAGAAGGAGAGAATGGAGATGGAGCCCGCTGTCATGAGAGAGGCCAGCGACACAAGGAAGATAGTGGACAGATGGTTGGTCGAAAGCGTGAGCGTTCTCGGAAAAGAGAGCCCCACTACCCTCTTTATCGACCTCCAATCGAAGAAAAGTTTCCACCTTGGCATAAGCCCGATCCTGATCACAAAGGGGATCTGGATCGAGACGTGAAGGAGCGAACCTACCACCACGCCCCAGGCCACGCCGGATATGCCGAAACGCGGAGCAAGGAAGGTTATGCCGAAAATTATGCCCGCATTATAGAGAACCGGTGCAAAGGCGTATATAAGGAAGCGGTTATAGGCCTGAGTAAGCGAGCCGAAGAGGTTCGAGATGCCGAGAAGTATCGGCGAGAGAAGAAATATTCTAGACAGAAGCACGACATCCGCAAGAGCTTCGCCTGAGAATCCCTTGAACAATATCGGACTAAGCTTCGGTATGAGGAAAAAAGCTACTGCAGAAATTCCGATGATCAGGAGCGAGAAGAACGAGAAGATATCGTCAACGAAACTCTTTACTGATTCTCTGCCCTGCTTCTCTCTTTCGATAATGAACGGGACGATGACAGAGAGCGAGACAACTGAAGCAACCGTGACAAAAAGAAAATCCGGTATCCTGAATGCCGCGTAATAAATGTCGAGATCGCTTCCCGCCCCAAAGACATGGGCAAGCGCCCTGTCCCGGAGAAACGCCAGCACCTGAGAGAGTATGGAAAAGAAAGCAAGAAGGAATGCCGCCTGATGGAGCTTGTCGGTCTCCTTGTAGAAAAACCCGAATATTTTACGAACCATTTATTGTTGTCCTTCTATTGCCCGCTTATTGGCGCGGTCTTGCCGGTGACTGCGGGAGTTTCGGTCAGAGCGCTCCTGCCGGCCCTGAGGTTGGCAAGAATCTGAATTACCAGGGTATTGTCGGCATTCGTCTTGGCCAAATCCTCGAATTCCTTCAGAGCTTCTGCCTTCTGTCCGAGCTTGTCGAGCGAGAGACCTAGATAATACTTGGCATTGGCATAGTCCGGCACTATGGCAAGAGCCCTCTTCAGAGCATCTGCCGCTCCGCGATAATCCCTGTTGGCATACTTAAGAAGCCCAAGTTCGAACAGTACCCCGGCATTACCTGGCGAGAGTACGGCACCGGTCTCCGCAGACTTTATGGCCGAATTGAGATTATTCTCTCTCACTTCAAGCTGAGACAGCAGGAAGTAAGCATCAGCGTAATCCTGCTTCCTCTCCAGAGCCTCTGCTATATGCTCGCGGGCAGCCTTCACATCTTTATTGTCGAGTTCCAGTCTCGCCAGAAGAAGCGGTATTTCGGGGCTTTCTGGATTCAGGGCCGAGGCGGATTTGTATGAGGCAAGGGCGCTATCGTAGGCACCCTGGACAGAGAGGGGCGCGGGAACCAGAGATTCGTAAACATTGCCAAGAGCAATCCAATTGGCGTAACTCGGGTTCAGGGCGATGGCATTCTGGAGTGCGGCGATCGATGCCGAAAGTGAATTCTGGAAGGTCTGCTGCCTTTTGGAATCGGTGCCGGCAGTATCGTTTAAGGCATTGTTGGCGCGGGTAAGCTCGACTTGCGAAACCGCTCCCCAGTACGGATCGGATGGGGACGTTGTAATGGCTTTGCCGAGTTCGCTTTCCACGTCGTCGAGCGATTTCCCAGCCGTTTGCGAATATATAAGGGCTCGCTCGAAGTGAATTGCGGCGGCGACCTTCTTATAAGTTCCAAGAGCGAAGGCGGCCGTGGCGACTACCAGAAGGAGTGATGCCAGTACGGAGGTAAAATGAGTTATCTTATTCCTGCTGAACAAGACTTCGCGCTCTTCCACCACTCCGGATGCCTGCACCGCAGCGACGAAGAGTCCGGTAAAGATGAATGTCATAGCAAGAACTGTTATGGATGGAACATACATGAAAGCTCCGACCCACAGGAAAAGAGATACGAGAAGAGTGGACACGATCATGAAGCGGTCCGATTTGTTTTCGGGACTTCTCGACAGAGCCTTGAGTCCGAGCATCAGAAGCAGGATGAAGAAGATTATCCAGGCCGCCGATCCTAGAAGTCCGGTGGCAGCGGCAGCTGTGGGAAGAAACCCGAACCCGAACGGGAAAGCCGCGTTCCAGAATTGAGTCGAATTCGTAGCCGGAGTCCTATATAGGAGCCAGTCCTTGTCGAAAGTATTCGGCCCGGAGCCCAATACCGGATGACCTTTTATAACCTTCTTAGTCACATCCAATGTGGCGCTGAGGCTCGGACGCACGTCGACATTGGATACATTAGTGACTTCGGCAACCCTGGAAACCAGATCCTTCGCTCCAATCGACGGGTTCCATATGAATAAGACCGCCAGTGCGGCAAGAATTCCCGCCAGGAGCACCCCGGAACCTTTTCCTTTGCTATTTCCCGATCGTTCTACGGTCATAAGGTAGACAATCAACACCACTGACGACCCGAGAACCAGCACCCACGCCGTGGAAAAATTAATAACTACGAGAAGTGCTGTCGATAGGACAAAGGCAATCCACAATAAGGCCCTGACCATGCCGGCAACCGGAAGCATTTCGAGAGCGATAGTCGAGAGAATGGCAAAGAGTCCGAAGACTATACCGAGGTCTGTCCATGCGCCGAGAGGGTTGCCCATACTGCCCGAGAACACACCGAACGTCATCGAGTTGCCTCCCGTAATTATTTTTATAGCTACAAATATCGCGAGTATGAAGAGAGAAAGGAAAAATGCTGAAAGCGCCCTGATGAGATGTAGCCTGTCGCGGAAATAAATCGCCGAGACAAATAAAAGCGCCGAGAAGGCGGCCATGGAAGCGGCCGTGCCCGGCTCGAGCGCATAACCGAAGAGTGAGAGAGATGGCGTGCCAGAGAAGAGAGCGGAGAAAATGTATACGGCCGGAAGTATAAGAATCATCCAGAGCAGATAGCTCTTCGGCAGGGCTATGCTCTTATGTCGAAACATATTGACGAGGATGGAACCGAATGAGACTACCGCCGCAAGCGTGATAAGCGACACCTTGGCGATGCCGAGCGGCACGAGCCCGGTAGGGAGAAAGAAGATTGGCAGAAGAAATATCAATAATAGTACGCTCCAGAAACCGATTTTTTCTGTGTATTGCATGTTCGATATTTTATCACAAACATAAAGCTCCTCGTGAGAGGAGCTTTATGGATGCCTATAAGCCGAATTTTGTGATCGATAACCATTTATCTGGGAGCGTACTCGCGTACGCCCTCTAGCGGCACTCTCTGAAATTGCTTCCAGAGCACGGCCTTGCATTCAGGTAAGGATTTTGCCGTTTCAGCCGGACTTAACCGGATCGTTTCTGTTCTCACCTCTAAGATTACTCTCGGCAGGCGTTACCTGCTACCCTTGTTGTCTATGCGCAATTGCGGACACAGACAACCGAATGTTCGGACTTTCCTCCCCGACTTGCGTCGGAGCGGTTATCCGGCATCCCCATTATTATACCACCAAATACGTTATTCCGAAAGGGTTGCGACTCCTATGACCTTCTTCGTTCCGGGCCGGTAGAGTATGGCCTTTCTGGAATTATTGAAGACAATAACCTTGTCCCCTACCATGGCATCCTTGAAGAAAGGCTGGTCGCGAAGATTTTCCATAGTAGTTATTGTGGCGATAGTTGGCATTTCATCCTTCGGCAGATCCACCACTCTCCCCACCTGGGCCACTATACTTGCCGGACTGTTATCGGTAATCATCTTATACCTGTCGAAGATCATCGAACCTCCGTAAACTATGAGCGTACATGCTGCTATGGCTCCGAGCCATATTACAGAAGCCTGCTTGAGATTTTGGCTACGGTCTTTCTCCACCTCAGACCTCTTAATCTCCTCCTTACGGTGTTCTAAAACCGGCATAAGGCTGTTACTGCGTTCTTCCTCGGCCTTCTTTTGGAAAAACTCTTTAATGCTGTCTCTTTCCATTGCGCTCTATTATATAGTATCGGATGTCGTAGAGGCGCTCGTCAGGGGCACTGGCTCCGGATCAGCCGGCGGAGTGCTCGAAGCAGTTTCGGGCGTGGAGGTCGCCGCTGGCTCGATTACAGGCAATGTGGTTGAAGCTTCAAGCCCGGGCGTAGGTTCGATAATTTCGACCGGTGTAAAGATCGTGACGGTCGGACCGCCGCCTGCTACGAGCGCAGCAGAGCCACACTCACCAGGTACAGTTACAGTCTGACCGCTGACCACCTTTATGCAGAATGGTGCTCCATTAGCCTCGTCGTATATGGTGATGCCGGCCGGCTTCTCAGGCTTTCCTAACGTGAGTGCATCAACGGATAGATTTTCTACAGCCAGGCGAGCAAAGTGCGTGACTCCATCCACGATGGTAGCGCCGAGATCACTGAGCGCTGCAGCGAGCTCCACCACTTTAGTATTCAGTTCCTGAATAGCCTTTGTAAGGACGGACGTCAGTACCGGATAATCGAGACCGAATGTCTGGCCGTTATTATCAACCGTTACCACTTCCGGTATCACGAGCTTCATTTCTTCGGCGATGAAGCCCAGCTTGACCCCCGAACCCATATTGGTTTCGGGTTTGTAATTATAAGAGACTGGGCGTAGTGCGAGCACCTCGTCTAGGCCATAGTTCAGGTCATTTATATTTTCCTTGAACCGGAGTGACGAAGCAGTACATGCCGCACCGTTACCGCGGAGAACTTCAAAGGTGGTGGTATCGATACATAAGTAGTTGCCCCCGGTACCAGTGCCGAGAGCGGAACTCAGTTTGATAGTGCCGCCAGATTCGATCCTCATCCTCTCAGTATTGGCCGTGCCAAAGGCTAATGGCTTAGCACTATTCGTACCAAGGATAATGCCTGCAGTGGTGAATTCGGAAATTTCCACCGCCCCGTTGCCAAGAGCATTGCCAAAGTTCGAGGCCTCGGCCGCGCCTCGAATATTCATAATGGCGTAACTTGCCGGACTACCCGCTGTCCTCTGTATTAGGATCCCTGTTGCTAGTCTGACAGAACCATTGACCTCGAGCGCAGCCTGCGGAGTACTTGTACCAATACCGACTTCTCCCGTGCGGGTAATGCGCATTTTTTCTGATCCGTTGGTGTCGAAGACAATATGTTTATTAGTAGCAACATCATCAATGAAAACCGCACTTCGTAGACCGTCATAGCCGAACTTGGCGCGCTGATTCACCATCAAAGCTGCACTGTCGCCGATGAGGCCGTTTGAGTTGATACTAAATTGCGGACTCGTAGTTGAAGAGCTTCCAACAATGTTGAGTAAGGCGTTGGGCGTAGTAGTACCGATGCCTACGAAACCCGTAATATCCTTGATCACCATGCGATAATCCGGTGTTCCGCGGTGATCAAAGAAGCCCAGGAAATTACTTGCTTCGATATTTCTGATGCTCCAGCGTTCAGCACCAAGGCGATTGAGCTTGAATCCGCTTCCGGCAGCGTCGCTGTCAACCGTTATGTTGACTCCGCCACCAGCTACTGCCGATATCGAACCTGTGGTGCTGAGTGTGGTGATACCGGAAACTGCACCGGTAGGAAACGTAGTACTGCCATCCGCCGCGAAGTTCCACTGCTTGGAGTTGTTATCTGATTGGAGGTTGATACTCCCGCCAACCGCAGCGCGCAATAGCGGAGACGCTCCAGACCATGATAAGAGTCCGCTCGGAGCGGTGGTTCCGCCAAGATTTATGGTATTGCCAACCGAGACGGTACCTGTTGTCACGATACTTCCCGCACTCGTATTGACTACACCAACTCCGAGCCCACCGCTCGTACCACCTGCCGCTGAAGCTCCTATGAAAAGCGATCCACCTACGGACAATAGTTGAGCCGGAGACGTGGTACCCACTCCGACATTGCCAGAGCTGGTTATACGCATCCTCTCGGTCGGAGCAGAGCCCGAACCTGTAAGTGTAGTGGCGAAACGCAAATTTCCACCCGGGTCGCTCGCACTAGCAAACTCTTTGTTAGAGGCAATAAAGGCCGTCCTCTGGGCAACTGACCCAGTGATACCCGCACTACCAAACTGGATTGCTCCCATGATGGAGTCGGCGCCAGTCGCACCAGAAGAGAGCATCAGGTTGCCGAAGGATGTAGTATCAGTACCTGCATTATGGATTTGGAGATCAGTCCTGGTACCGCCGGAACCTAAGCTACCCGGCGTCGTCGTCCCGATGCCGACATTTCCGGCAGAAGTTATGGTTAAACGATCCGCACCGCCTTCGGCCTTAATGCGGAAGGAGTTTGAGGTTCTATCTTGATACAGCTGTGTCCCTCCAACTCCGGCCGCCGAGAGTGATAGTATCGGGTTTCCGGAGGTGACTGTCTCTATATATAGAGTATCGTCTGCGCTAGTTGTCTGCATATGCAGCTTGCCGCTCGTCGGATTGGTCGCCCCGATACCGACGTTGCCTGTAGAAGTGATCGTCATCCATTCAGTTCCATTGGTCAGGAAGTTCATACTGTAATTGCTGTTGGAGAGCTGGATTCTGCCTTTTTCTACTCCAGTATCGGCAAAAGAAATTCCGCCAAATGCCGTTCCAGCTTTTGCGTCAAGTTGTAAGGTGGCGCTTCTATTGGCCGAACGAATAACCACCAGAGCATTGTCAGCCGCAGTGTTGGTAGTTTGAGAATTGTTGACATCCAATAAGTGAAGAGGGCTTGTGGTGCCTATGCCGACGTTGCCGGAGGAGTCGATGCGCATCCTCTCTGCGGCGGTAGCGGTGTTGTTGTTGCGGGTAGCGAAAGCCAGATAGCCGTTTTGGTTCGCACTGGTAGAATTTTCCTTCGCTCCCTTAATGCTTGCGAAGCTCAGATCATTCGACGAACCGGTTATATATCTGCCGCCAAAGCCGATCGATCCTCCTCTGTCTATGGCAAAGTCAGAATTGGTTGTTACAAAGATGTTTCCGCCTGCTGAAGTCTGCACCAGATCAGGTCCAGTCACAGCTAGGGCATTAATGTTCGCATCATGGCCACCCGTACCAGTATTACCAGTCCCGCTTAAGACATCCAGTCGGTACGTCGGCGTAGTCGTCCCGATGCCGACGTTGCCCAAAGTGGTTATGTCAAACACAGAATTTCCTAGATTAGGAATAATCTCGAAATTGCTTGACTGGCCAGTACTGTCGTCTATTCCTATAAGCCACTGCGAATTACTATTATTGGTATCGAAGCGAATGAAGTTCTCTTTGGTAGCGTCTGGGCGAGATAATCTCAGAGTGCCTAGTCCGCTGTTGACAACCGAAGCGCTCAGATGCAGGAGCGAAATTGGCGTGGTCGTCCCGATACCGATGTTGCCTGTATAGTCAATAGTCATCGCTTCAGAGAGTGTGCTGTTATTGGCCACAGTGAAGCGCCATGAGGAGAAGTTCGTCCCGCCCACGCCAACTGGTACATAGTTGGATATATAGCCGCGTTCGATGGCATTGTCATACACGCTTATGCGCGATCTCTCCAAACCCACTGCCGGCGAAGTACTTGATGTGATAGCTATGTCGCCCTTCACATCTAGCTTCTTGTTTGGAGCCGCTGTGCCAATACCGACGAGACCAGTATGTTTGACTATAAGCTTGGGTGTCGATGAGCCAATATAAAGTGAGTCAATTCCGGCCGGATCATTTACGGAGAGTAGCGCTGGAGGAGTGGTCGTGCCGATGCCGACCCTGCCTCCGCCAGCCTGCAATACCAAGTCCCTGACCACGCCTGTTCCGCCAGCGACCATGGAGATATTGCCGCGGCCGTTTATGAACTTGCCTATGCTTAAGGCTTCGTAGTTTCCCAAGTTCAGGTTCGTCTCATTGGCATCTGTGATATCAATCCAGGCTACGCCTCGCTCAACAGTATCCGTCGGTGTCCCTTGGACCAAGAGGTCCAGAGCCAGCTTCTGATTTGTATTCGTACCGGTAGGCACGAAGTAAGGCACCGAGACAGACGAACCGGCTGATAGATTCCGCCCCTTCAGGGCAAAGGCATTGAAGGTGCTCGTATTTACCGGCAAGACATTCAAATATCCGTTGGTAATGCCCTCGATGCCAACCAGATCAAGAGCGGTGGCTGGAGATGTCGTACCAATACCCACCCTCTGATTTGTCGTATCAATATCCAAAATAGTATTGGCGGATGAATCTTGAAACTGGAATGTTCCGGTTGCGTTTGCCTGCGGCATCCATATGGCGCGGGGAGTTGTGCCGTTGAAGCCGAAGGTCGTAACTCCGGCTGAAGAAACGGAAGTGGTATTTTCGTTCGTCGGATCATACTGAATCCTAAACTGCGGAGTGACAGCAGAGGTAATAGTCAGAGCTCCGGAGTTGGTAATACCGCCGGCAAAAATATTACCTGAGTTGTCTACCCTGAAGAGGGCCGTGTTGCCGGCAGCGTTGGTATAGGTAATAAAATCTCCTGACGGCGCGGAGTCTGTAACACGCCGGGCATCTATAACTGTCCTGCCATTAGTAACCTGCTGGATATCGAATTTATTTACAAAGAGAGTGGTAGTGGTAGCTCCGCTTGCCGTGAGATAGGTAGAGAACAGATTCGTCGTCGTAGCCGACGTCCCCGTAGCCAGATCAAAGGTCAAGTATGCAAGACTCGAACTTGCTCCGGTGAGGTTGACGGAGTTCAGGTTAGTAACTACGGCACTCGTGGCCGTAGTCGAGGAGACCGTCAGCGCTCCCGCCGATATATCGTCTATGATTGCGGAGACAAACTTACCGAGAGCGGCCGATACGGTTCCGGATACGCCGACACTGCTGAAAGCGGCAGATTTTGCCTCAATGCCGGAGCCGATCTCAAGGCCGCCTCTTATGGAAACGTTTCTCTGTACGGCCAGGTTATTTTTTACAGTCACCAGAGACTCGAAGCTGGCAGGGCCTACAACTCTTAAAGCTTTGCCGATTTCCGCATCGCCGAACACCCTGAGTCCGCCGCCGACTTCAAGCGCTGACAAGAGTTTCGTTGCGCCGCTAACTACAAGTGTCTTACCAACTTCGACGGTACCATCTAGCTTTACATCTTCAGAGGTAACATTGCCGTTTTGCGTTACGAAGGCCAGGGTGAAGTCGGCCGCATGCATGTCGTTCAGATATTCCGCATTCAGGTTGTCCACCTGGGTCTTAGAGTCCACCACTATCGGAGCAGTACCGTTTGACACATGTGATTCTATATGGCCAAAGATGCTAATGTTTCCGTCTTTGTCGAGGAGGAGTATTTCGTTCTTATGGGTGCCGGGACGGTAGCCCATTATGGTATTGGCATCGCTTGCAAGCTCTTTGACGAAGTCCAGACCCTTTTCAAAAAAGCTGAAGGCGAAGGGTATCGGGATGATCGTGAACAAAACGATAATTACGAGAGTCGAAACAACAATAGCTTTGCTGCCGAATGCATCACGAAATGCTGAAAAATTTTTCGATACCAGGCTTTCGTACTTCTCCACTCTTCCGAATTTTTTGTCTACGACTCTTTCTAGCGCATTCTCGATGGACTTTATGTGGTTCTGCTTCTCGATCTCGCTGTCGTAATCGCGACTATCATCAGCGTATGAGCGCACAGTTTTGAGAGGAACAGATTCCTGCGTTGGAATTATTTTCGGCGCCGATATGTGATCGGGAGAGATATCGCCGTTTTGCACCTGAGCAAGAAGCATCTGCTTCTTCATATACGAATCAAGAATATCTCTGGTGGTGTACCAAGTGTTGTCTATCTTCTTTGCGGAGATTTTACCTTTACGGGCAAGGAGTGAGAGATACTCAGAACTGTAGGGTGTATGAAGAGCCGCCTCCGACATCGAAAGCCACCCATCACCCTGCGGCACATTTTGTGCTTCTTTGTTGTCCAAGTTCTTCGGGTTTCTTTACCCGATATGGTATATCGGATAAAGAAAAACGTTGTATTTATTATATATTTCAGATGGAAGCTCTGCTATTGATTTTCTGTGGAGAACTCAATTTAAATTAATTTCATTATTAGAGTTTAACGCTCATATTTGGAGTCAATACAAATTAGCCTGGTTGAAGTAAGTGGTAAGACCCTCTTAAACCTTAATAAACCTACACTAGAAAAATGGCTAGAAACTTAGATATTCAAATTTAGAGAGCCTTAGGGCTCCGAATACCCTGCCCTTCACTCTCCAGGTATCTACCGCTCCTAGCTCGCGGGAGTCTATGCTATTGCCAATATTATCTCCAACGGCAAAATATTCCTCCGGATCGACATTTGTCTTAAAATCCCCAATCTTGACTACTTCGCCAGGAAGGCCCACGATCCTCTTTACAAGTCTTTGTCCGTCACGCGTGATGGCCACTATAATATCTCCGCGCTCCGGATTACCGAATTTATACGCCAGCTTGCTTATGAATACATAGTCCCCGGATAGAATCGTCGGCGACATTGAATCCCCTCTTACCAAGAATCCTTCCAGCGCAAACATTCTGAGAAATAGAACTCCGGCAAATATAGCAATTGCCAAAATAACTTTTTTTGAAATCATGGCTCCGTAGATGTTGCAGTCGGTTCATCAGGCGGAGTTGCGGGCGGAGTGGTTGTCGCGCTCGAATCGTCCGGAGGTGTAGTAGAAGCCGATGGATCGGGCGGAGGAGGGGTATATGCCGGTATCGGCACTGGTGGCAATACCGAGCAATCACCCGGGTAAGATTTCAGCACTCCGTTTTCCGAAACGGTACAGACAGGCTGGCCGGTCACGCGATCATATATAACCACGCCGTCCTTGGCGGTGAGAGTATCAACTACCAGATGCTTTATATAGAGCACCGCATCCTGGACAGTCGCTCCCAAGGCTTCAAGGACAGAGGCTGCAAAGCCGGGAGTTGAAGTTGAGATAGCCAGAGAGGTCGAGGCGCTAGCGAGGTTAAGCTCGACTGCAATGACCTTCTGGTTCAACTCTTGTATGGCCTTGGTGAGTACAGAAGTGAATACTGGGTAATCGAGACCGAAGACTTGTCCTTGATTGTCGAGAGTAACCACTTCAGGGAGTATGGTCTGAACTTCTTCGGCAATAAAACCGAGCTTAGTCCCCTCTCCCATATTCGTTCCCGGCTTATATGTATAAGAGACTGGGCGGAGGGCTAAGATTTCGTTGAGACCGTATCCGAGATCTTGTATATTTTCCTTGAACCTTTGTGACGAAGCTGTGCACGATACGCCATTACCCCTCAGCACTTCGTAGGTAGTTGTATCAATACACAGATAGTTCCCGCCCGCACCGGTACCGAGTCCTGAGTTAAGGAAAACCTTGCCGTTTTGATCAATAGAGAAGGAAGCAACTGTGGAGGTAGCGAAAGTCGTTGGCGATGAAGTCGCCAGATAGAACCTGCCCGCCGCGTTCCGGAGCGACCAGTGATTATTTGTGAGTGAGGATGGATCAGAAAGGGTTAGCTGGGGTGCAGTCGAGGTGGCGAGCTGAAGGAGCCATTGCGGAGTAGTAGTACCAATACCTATGTGACCGGCCAAATCGGAGGTAAAAATATTCCCAGTGCTACCAATACCAATAGTCAGGAAGCCTGTAATTCCCACCTCTCCTGTCTTATCCAGATACAGCTTTGTGGTATTGGCCGCGTACGGAGACCCTCCCGAAGCAGCAGAGACTGCGAAGTCCAGTCTACCTGCACCGACTTTATCATTGATAATCGCCCAGTTTCTAACGCTACCGCCACCGATATCATCGTAGAAGCTTAGGCCTACACCATTACTAGTCCCAGATAAAGCAAGGACTTCGGCCGCCGAGGATACAACCGACAAGCGAGCCATAGGTGTAGACGAGCTTATCCCGATATTGCCATTTGATAGGATACTGAAGGCAGCAGTCGTTGAAGTAGCGAAGGTGCTTGGCGAAGATGTGGCTAGGTAGAAATTCCCTCCCGCGTTTCTAAAGGACCAATGGTTACTTGAGAGAGATAGCGCATCAGACAGGACAAGGTTCGGCGTGCTGCTAGAACTTATTTGCACCGGCCATTGGGGCGTAGTGGTGCCAAATCCAGTGAAGCCCATAAAAGCTGTGGTGCCTTGGTGGAAATTATTGTTTTGTATAGATGATGTATCAGGCTTGCCGGAAGTCATAACATCACTACCAGAGCTCGTATTGGACACCGCCACGAAGATCCCATTGCCATAGGTGACAGACTGCCAGCTGTTGTCCGAGGCGCTAGCACGAGAAGTCCAATTGATACCATCGGGAGAGGTCATGACTCGAATGCCCGAAACGCCAGAGCTAGCAACAACCACGAAGAGACCATTACCGTAGGTGACGGCCTCCATGGCATTGCCACTCTGTGCTGTTACCCTTGAGGTCCACGTAATACCGTCAAAAGAGCTCATTACTTGACCTACGTTATTACTGACCGAGACATAGACTCCGTTCCCATAAGCAATGCTGCGCCAAGCAGCAGCAGGTGTTGTTCTGGTAGTCCAGGTTACACCGTCTGGCGAGGTCATAACACCGGTAGTATTACCACTCACTGATACTGCGACAAACTGTCCATTACCATAAGTAACACCGAACCAGCTGTTGGCAGTCGAGGCACTTCGAGCAGTCCAATTAATACCGTCCGGCGAGGTCATGACGCGATTTGTACCAGTTTGAGCGACCGCAACAAAAGTTCCGTTACCATAAGTGACACTTCTCCAGTCATTATCCGCCACGCTTGATCTGGCGGTCCAATTAATACCGTCTGGTGAGGTCATAATTCTGTTGCCGGTACCAGTATTGGCAACTGCAACAAAGAGGCCGTTTCCGTAGGTTACGTCCTGCCAGTTATTATCTGCTGCATTAGTCCTAGCCGTCCAATTTATTCCATCTGGAGAAGTCATAACCCTATTACCTGTGCCGGCGTCTGATACTGCCACAAATAGGCCGTTGCCGTAGGTGACGGCTTGCCAAGAATTAGAAACGGTTGTTCTAGTTGTCCATTCAGTGCCTTTGGAAATAATATTACCTAATACTTCTAATCTTTCCCCAGTGCTGGTAGAGACTAGCCCGAGACCAATATTCCCCGTAACTGAGTTGATCGAAAGTGTGGTATAGGTCGAAGTGGCGAAGGTCGTCGGGGATGATGTAGCGAGGTAGAAGTTTCCTCCGGCATTTCGGAAAGACCAGTGACTGTTGGAAAGAGATGATGAATCTGAAAGTGTCAGCTGGGCGCCAGTAGATGAAGCGACCTGTAAGGCCCACTGGGGCGTAGTGGTGCCAATACCAACACCAATGCTAGAAACCCGAAACTTTTCTGTATATCCGCTTGCGCTTCTTGTCAGGAAAGCTAAATCACCGAAGTTGCTACCTCTATTGGTAAATACTCCGTATATCCCCGCGGTAGGTATAACTCCAGATTGTGTCCCAAATAGAATGTTGGCGTAATTGTTATCAGTGCTATTAGTATTTGTCAGCCTCAAGGCGCCTTGGTTGGTAGCATTTATTGTCGTACTGTTTGAAGCAATAGTTATCTGAACCCCTGGAACGGAGGTGATCGAGGTACTTAAGACATCAAGGTTGGCTTCCGGTGAAAGAATTCCTACCCCAACATTTCCGCCAAAATAACTTATGCCAGATACGGAAAGTGGAGCATTTGGAGAAGTCGAACTCACTCCTAAATAGCCGCTCGTGCCGTTTATAGTCAGTACCGCTGTGGTGGACGTAGCAAATGTTGTTGGTGATGATGTCGCAATATATAAATTTCCACCCGCATTCCTGAACGACCAGTGATTACTTGAAAGCGAGAGAGCATCTGAGAGGGTGAGATTTGGTGTGCCGCTCGCCGTGATCTGCACCGGCCAACGAGGCGTAGTAGTGCCGAAACCTACATTTTGCATGAAGGCGGTAACGCCTTGGAATATATTATTATTTTGTGTCGATGAAGTATCAGGTTTGCCGGAAGTCATGACACGGTTTCCGGTACCGGTATCAGATACGGCCACAAATATGCCATTGCCGTAAACAACTGATTCCCAGTCGTTATTAGCTGCGCTCGTACGTGAAGTCCAATTGATACCATCGGGAGAGGTCATGACGCGATTTCCCGTACCAGTGATTGCCACCGCCACGAAGAGGCCGTTGCCGTAGGTGATGCCCTGCCAATCGTTGTCAGCCGCACTCGATCTAGTTGTCCAAGTGATACCATCAGGAGAAGTCATTACCCTATCTCCTGTACCAGAGATCGCCACTGCTACGAAGAGGCCGTTGCCGTAGGTGACGGATTTCCAGTTGTTATTCGATGCGCTGGTTCTAGTGGTCCATGTGATACCGTCCGGTGATGTCATTACTCTGTTGCCTGACCCTGTGCTTGCTACTGCTACAAACAAACCATTACCGTAGGTAACAGAGTGCCAGTCGTTGTCAGCTGCACTGGTCCTAGATGTCCAATTTATACCGTCTGGAGAGGTCTGGACTCTATTGCCAGTGCCGCTAATTGCCACCGCCACGAAGAGGCCGTTGCCGTAGGTGATAGATCTCCATTGATTCGCAACCGCACCGCTTCTCAATGTCCAATTTATACCATCTGGGGAGGTCATCACATGATCCAAGAGACTACCTCCTCCCACGCTGCTTGATACTGCCACAAACAAACCATTGGCATAAACAACCGAGCGCCAGCTATTAGCAGCGGCTGCGGTTCTAGTAGTCCAGTTAATACCATCTGGAGAGGTCATGATGTTAGAACCGCTCTGGGCCACCGCCACGAAGAGGCCGTTGCCGTAGGCAACATTATGCCAGCTATTATCAGTTGCACTTGTCCGAGATGTCCACTGGGTACCCTTAGAAATAATATTGCCGATAACCTCAAGCTTCTCACCTGAGAACGAGGTTGTGCTGCCTATACTAATATTTCCTGTAACTCCGTTTATTGCTAGTGCAAATATCGACGAGGTGGCAAAGGTACTCGGAGAGGATGTGGCTAGATAGAAATTTCCTCCCGAGTTCCTGAAGGACCAGTGGTTATTTAAGATAGACGATGGGTCGGATAGGGTGAGTTGCGGAGCGGTAGAAGAGGCCAGCTGGAGGAGCCACTTTGGTGTAGTTGTTCCAATGCCAAGGCGGCCGGCAGAATCTAATCGCATTCTCTCACTGCCGCCGGTATTGAAGAAGAGCGTATCCTCGTTAGCCCCCGAAGATGACTCGGCCAGGATATAGGTGTTCTGGTCTATGTCTATTACCCCTCCGATGCCGGACCACACGCTGCCGTTGTTACCTTCGAAACTGTTGGTTGAAGTATTGAATCTT
Source organism: Candidatus Parcubacteria bacterium (assembly GCA_019658995.1). GTDB lineage: Bacteria > Patescibacteriota > Minisyncoccia > Phycocordibacterales > Zambryskibacteraceae > JAIFWN01. Next base: position 17,371 of record JAIFWN010000001.1, on the reverse strand, counting down.
AGAAGTCCCCTCAACCCCGTCGGCCGCTCAGCCGTAGTACCGTAAGGAAGGCCGATTGCTCCTGTACCGCCCACATGGAGGGCAACTTGAGGAGTAGTGGTTCCGATACCTACCAGACCACTGGCGCCGATAGACAGACTGCCGTTCCCCACCGAGAGGAGCGAGGAGAAGAGGTTGGTAGTAGTAGCCGATGTACCCGAAGCATTTTCGAAGAAACTGTTGACGAAATTTCCTTCCGGACCGGAGAAGATGGAACCGGAGATGAGAGCATTCGATATCCTTGTATTCAATAGATCTCCGCTTTCGGTGATAACACCGACCGCCGTAGAGAACGAGCCGACATTTCTCTCGCTTTGTAGCGAAATGGTTTCGTAGACGCGTCTGACCGCTCTGGTCTGACTGACTTGTTCCAGATTTACGAGCTGGCCGTTGTATGTGTACTCGGAAACATAATTGACCTGAGTCTTCGCAAAATTCAAAAGCTCGCTTCTCAGATCATTTTTGATTTTTACCAGGTCGATCAGCGTCGAAGTACTGACATTATTTTCCAAAGGACTAGGTGCAAGAGCGTCTGCGACATTTGAACTCTGATTGCTGCTTGGCAAAAATCTACCGGAGATAAATTTACGGAGATTACCCCAGCCAGCACTTATATCTTCGACCAGATTCACACTGGCAAAATTACTTGCCTCTCCCCTGTCAAAGATTTCGGCAATCCGCATATTCAAGCTATTTGATATATCTGGAGATATTTCCGGGAGCCACATACCGGCCGCATGGGACGCCATTACTAATCCTGATACAGTAATAGCGGCATTTATGCCCAGAGTTCTGCCGAAAGAAACCCTGCTCTGAGATTTACGAAGCTCGGGCAGACGAGAAAACGTTTCTGCTGGCTCTATTTTTGATACTACTTCGGGCTTCTTTATTTTATGAGGGTTGTTTCTGCTTACGTGATTGTGAACAGATTCTCTCGTCACATGCCAGGAGCGTCCAACCATCTTGCAATTGAGAGCGCCGCTTCTGCAGAGTTGACCAATATAGTCGTCAGCGTAACCGACTTCTTTTGCGGCTCGTCTAGCCGAGATGTACTTCTCGCCCTCGACCAAAAGGTCATGATCCATCAAAGTAAATTATAAGTCCCTGCTGTTATAAAACCTATATAAATATTAAATCAATGTGGGGATAGGAAATAATTTAATCAAAGAGGGATAAATTACCTCCAATCATAGTTCCTTGAACAAGTAAGTTATTAACATATGGAAACATACATAGTATTTACTACTACTACTATGCTATTATATGGATGATTATTAAAGTTTATCTAAGTTAGAAATATCACTGAAATGAAGGAAATTTACTTCTCAGTTAAAGAGGCCTCTGAGATTCTAGGAGTGACGCCCCTCACTCTCCGGAATTGGGATAAATCAGGCAAGTTCCCTGCCCAGCGCCATCCTATGAATAATTACCGTGTCTATAAGCTCTCCTCACTTGAGAAAGTAATAGACGATATAGAAAATGGTACGAATAAATCCAATGCCGAGAGACGCATCAAACGGCTGATGATCAAGCATCTCGAGTAAAATAAAATATCCGCCTGGCGAAGGCGGATATTTTATTCAAACGTTCAGTAGATCACCTCAAAATTTCTTCGAACATTTTTTTCAGCATTTGCGGATTGGCGCTTCCCTTACTCTCCTTCATTGCCCGGCCGATCATGAATTGGAGAGATGACTGCTTGCCCGATCTGTATTCATTCACTGCTTTTTCATTTTCATGAATAATTTTATCCGCGAGTTTCCTTACTTCTTCATCGTTGTTTTTCTGTATTAGATTTCTGGAACTCGCAATCTCTGACGCTATACCGCCTTCTTCTGAAATTATTCTCAAAATATCTTTGGCACCTCTCGAAGAGAGCCTGGAATCCGCCAACATCCTGACTACCTCTGTCAACTCCTTGACTGGTATAGGTTCTTTAAGGTCTGATACGATATAATTCGATGCGATATTGACGAGCTCCCTATTTTGTAGCTCAGTTGCCACTTCCTCAAAATATCTTCCCCACTTACTGTCACGGACGAAAATTTCAACAGTCTCGTCCCTGAGACCGTACTCGTTTCCGAGTCTCTGTCTCTTTTCCCACGGAAGCTCAGGCAGAGACTCCCTTAAACTTTTTTTGTCGAACTCCGGAACCTCATTTATGAAAAGCTTTGGCAGATCCGGATCAGGAAAGTAACGGTAATCATGCGACTCTTCCTTGGCTCTTTGTGAAAAGGTCTCTCCCCTGTTTTCATCCCAGCCACGCGTTTCCTGTATGACTTTTTCTCCCTTCTCAAGAAGAGCCGTTTGTCTCTCGATTTCGTAATTTATAGCTTTTTCTACAGATTTAAAGGAGTTGAGGTTCTTGACCTCTACTTTGGCGCCGAATTTGCCGCTTTCTGCGCTGACTGAGACGTTTGCCTCTACCCTCATCTCACCCTTTTCCATATTCGCGTCCGATGCTTCGAGATACCGGAGAAGCAGCTGCAGCTCTTTGGCAAATTTTGCGGCCGTCCCGGCGTCATGTATGACAGGTTCCGTGACGAGTTCCATAAGCGGCACTCCAGCGCGGTTGAAATCCACTAAACTCTCCTCGCCTTTGTCATGAGCGGATTTGGCCGTATCTTCCTCAAGATGGATCCTGGTGAGCTTAACTCCGGTGAGCTCTCCGCCCTTAACCAGGGGGAATTTATATTGGCTTATCTGGTAGCCCTTAGGGATATCGGGGTAGAAGTAGTTCTTGCGGTCGAATTCGGTATAGTCGGCCAAATCCCCATCCACGGACACACCGATACGAAGAACCTGTCTGACCGCCTCCTTATTTATGACCGGCAGCGTCCCGGGATGACCCATGCATATTGGGCAGACATTTACATTAGGACGCTTCTCTTCCGTATCATTTCTTGAATGGCAAAACATCTTCGTCCGGGTACGGAGTTCGGCATGGATCTCGAGACCTATGGTTGGCGTGTACTTACTCATTTATAGATGTCAGGTAATCGCTCACCGCCTTGAGGAGCTTGTCGTCGATAGTGGAGACCGGCAGGACATTCTTATTGATCTTTCTCAGCGCTTTCAATCTTGCCTCCACCTCGTCCGGAGTTATAAGGTCGGTCTTCGTAAGGAGTATGGTCTCGGGCTTATCCAAGATACTCTTATTGTACGCCGCCAGTTCCTTACGTACAATTTCATATGCCTTTACCGGATCGGTCTCCTCGGATGATATGAGATGAAGGAGACCTTTGGTACGCTTCACATGCCTCAGAAACTTATGCCCCAAGCCCTTGCCCTCGGCCGCCCCTTCTATAAGGCCAGGTATATCGCCGAGGATTATCCCGTACAGATCCCCAAGATATGGCTCGAGCGTAGTGAACGGAAAAGCTCCGACCTTTGACTTAGCTCGCGTCAGGGCATTGAGCAGGCTCGACTTACCCGCATTAGGCAGTCCTATAAGGCCATAGTCGACAACCAGCAGAAGCTCTATATGGAAGTCGGCTTCCTCACCTTCTTCGCCGGGAGTGGTTTGCCTCGGGCTCCTGTTGGTAGATGATTTAAAGAAGGCATTGCCTAACCCACCCTTGCCGCCGGTAAGCAGTTTGACTTTCTCACCGTCAACCTTAAGCTCGACTGAGAAGCCGGTAGTAAGATTGGTTATGACCGAGCCTATCGGAAGCTTGATAGTAATATCCTCGCCTTCCGCGCCTTGCTTATGGTGCTTTTGTCCATCATCACCGTCTGGAGCGGTAAAAGCTTTTACATCCCTGTATGAAGCCAGTATCCCGACATCCCGCACCGCCTCGGCAAATACATTGCCGCCCCGGCCGCCGTTGCCTCCGGCAGGGCCGCCTTTATCTATGCCCTTTTCATGCCGCCATCGTACTACCCCGTCACCCCCCTTACCGGCCTTGAGGTGTAAATTGATTTCATCTACGAACATTAGGATCAAGCCTACGCATTCAGAGCGATTTTCGCAAGCTCGAGCGCACCCTCCTTACTCTTAGCCACAGCCATAAAACGTCCCCTATGTACAAATACAGCATCCGATACTCCGGTAATCTCTGCCAATTCCCCGCCTGTTTTACCAGCCCAGTTCTCAGGGAAGAGCTTTCTGCGCTCGAACCCAATACTGTTTAATGGCACACCTTTAGCGCCCCAATTACCTTCTCTCCTGGGATATACAACGAAAATAGATTCGGGTGTTAAGGAGAGGATTTGTTCCCATGGCAGTACCTCGTCGAGGATTATGATGCGCTTATCAGCAGCGGCATCGACAATTTTCCTAACTTTTTCCATACCATCGATCTTATCTCGACTCTTGTCAATTTCTCTTTTAAGTAACTCTTTGGCTATCCCGACATTCTTTAGAAAAACCTCCATGAGATATTCCTCTCCCTCTTCCTCATAACTCATAAACGAGTAAAAAAAGTCCGTGATGGTGTAAGGTTTGATCCTATCGAACATGGGCGTATATATGGAGACACCATTATCGTGCGCATCTATGGGCATAACCAGCTTCTCCTCTATTAACTGCTTGGCCTCGGGTCCGGCCAGCTGCTCGCCGAACTGCTTCCACACCAGCCCGAATGATGCATACGGTATCGCGTTTCCTCTTACGCCGGCTCCGCCTTGCTGATGATGATCGAAGAGCATCTTGGCTGGATCATACTCTCCTCCAACATCCACAGCGATTTCGGCTGATCTGATCTTTTCTTCATCCCTAGTCCGCACTACATTAGCATCGGGGTACATAAGCAAAAGCGTTGCGACCGCAAAGACATCATCGGCATGGAACATGCCACTGTGGGTAGCTATTGTTTTACTCATGCTTCCTGTTTATGTAAGCAAGAAGAAGGAGATAAGCTGAGACCGTCAGACTCATGACGGGGATGGTGATGTAGCCGAAGGCATTGACATAGACCTTCAGACACTCGCCGCCTACGGCTGTGCAGTCGAGTATCGATACTCCCCCTGACTGCACCCATATCTGATAGAGCGACACCAGAGCAGCAAGCGAACTCAATACCCATGAGTAATTGAAAACGCTCCTATCCTTGTTCCTAAGCGCGACTAGGAAAAGGGCCGCCTGAGGATAGATCAGTACCCTCTGCCACCAGCAGAGCTCGCAGGGCGGGAAACCTAAGATATTCGAGTAAAACATACTGCCTACAATGGCCGAAAGAGAAACCAGTAATCCCAGAAGCAAGGAGTGTCTATGGATAAAGCCTACGATTACTTTGCCCCACGACTCCCTGAATACCAGTGCCAGGATCAGAAAAGCAAAAAGAAAGTGGGCAAAGAGCACCTTATAAGGCAGGGCGTTTTGTATCAGGGATATCATTATTGCGGAAGTTCGCAGGATGTCTTCTCGGCGATAGTAGCCAGCGAGAGCTCGCCGGTGAGCCTCGAACCGTCTTTGAACTCCCACGTCGGGTACCCCTCGATCTTTGCCTCTGTGCATATTGGAAGCTGGCTCTTGCCATCAGGCGTAGAACACTCCAAATACGGCAGAAGCTTGGCTGACCGGCCGAAAAGACCCTTGGTAGCCTGGCAATGCGGACACCAGAAGGCTCCGTAGAATGTCGCGCCGGAATCCTTTATACAGGTGGCAAATGCGTCAAGTTTTCCGGGCTTGCCGGGCGTAACTATGAGCCACACCACAAGGGCTACAAATAAGACCCCCACGGCTCCCCAGACCAAAGAATTTTTGTTCATATTCGTATTATAAGAGAAATTATCCGCCGAAGATAGCACCGCCGAAGATCATCGCTCCGACGAATAGCGCGGTCACGCGTATAAAGATACCGGTCAAAGTTATGAGCATAAAGGTAAGCGGATTCATACGGATCACTCCGGCCACCACTGTTATAAGCGTTGTCGGAGTAAACGGGATACACCGTGAAAGAAAGAGTGCCCATTCATCAGAACTCTTGGCGGCAAGCTTCTGCCTGAGTTTTTCGACGTCAGCCCAGGAGAATCCGAGCCACCTCGAGAACTTGTCTATCGTCACCTTGCCTCCGCTGTACGCGAGTCCGTAGATTATAAGCGAGCCGATCGTAGCTCCTATGCATATAGGCACAATAACCGAAGCGAGCATTTTGACTATTACCGCTGCAGTAATCGGCTTCCCGAAAAAGAATGCGACACCTATGAGGAGAAGTGGCGACGGAAGCGGAAAAGCCACTTCTTCGAGGAGCGCTCCGAGGAAAAACCCGAGTGCCCCCCACGCACCTGCTTGAAGCACCATGTTCTCGACGAAACTGAACATTATCAGTGTTTATTTGCCAGCCCCATGGCACTTTTTATACTTTTTGCCGGAACCGCACCAGCATGCATCATTTCTGCCTATATCCTTCCCTGCCTGCGCAGGCAGGTCCTCCGGCAATGACTGAGCACTGCGGATATCGGCTACGGATACAGCCCCCTTCTCTACCGACGATTGAGGAACATGGAATGTGACAGCCGGGTTGAGCTGTATCAGGAACTCGGCGATCTGATGGGCCACTGACGCTTCCAAATCCTTGAAATACCTCAGACCCTCCTTCTTGTACTCTACCAGGGGATCTCTTTGTCCATATGCGCGAAGATTGACGCTGGCCCGCAGGTATTCCATGGTCTCAAGGTGATCAATCCAGTATGAATCGATAGTCTGGAGTATGACGCGGCGAAGCGTTTCTACGACCTCCGGTTTTTCCAGAAGTTCGGTAACCTTATTCAGGAACTTATCCCTCAGGTTGTCATCTAAGAGCGTTGCGGCTTCATCGAGATAAGCCGCGACCTCGGCCTTGTCTCCGACCAATATGTCGCGCCGGCGCTTATATATGATGGTGCGCTGATAATTAAGCACGTCGTCAAATTCGAGAACATGCTTTCTGGCATCGAAGTTGAAGCCTTCTATCTTCTCCTGAGCCTTCTCAAGGGCGCTAGTGATCATCTTGTTTTGTATAGGCTCATCCTCGGCGATATTGAAACGTCCCATCATCTTCTTGATGGTGTCCGTGGCGAAAATACGCATCAGACTGTCTTCGAGCGAAACGAAAAACTGGGTTTCCCCGGGATCTCCCTGGCGTCCGGCGCGGCCGCGGAGCTGGTTATCTATTCTCCTGGCATCATGGCGCTCCGTACCGAGAACGAAAAGTCCGCCAAGAGTCTTCACTTCCTCACGGGCCTCATCGCTGCTCGGATTGCCGCCGAGCTTGATATCGACTCCGCGGCCGGCCATGTTGGTAGCGATAGTCACCGCACCCCGCTTGCCTGCCTGAGCAATGATCTCGCCTTCTCTCTCATGATTCTTAGCATTCAGAACTTCATGCGGTATGCCGGCCTCCTCGAGATACCCCGAGAGCACTTCGTTGTTCTCTATCGATACGGTGCCTATGAGGACCGGCTGGCCTTTTTTATTGAGTTCGGAAACTTTTCTAGTCACGGCTTTGTACTTGCCCTTCTCGGTCTGGAAAATAAGATCGTCCTGGTCCTTCCTGGCCACGGGCTTATTGGTCGGAATAACACGGGTCTCCAGTCCATAGACTTTGTAGAACTCCTCCTTGGATGTCGAAGCCGTTCCTGTCATGCCGGAGAGCTTCCCGTACATCCTGAAATAATTTTGGAAGGTAATGGAAGCGAAGGTCCGAGACTCTTCCTTGATCTTCACCCCTTCTTTGGCCTCTATAGCCTGATGGAGACCCTCAGACCAGCGTCGCCCGGGCTGCATGCGGCCTGTAAACGGATCGACGATGACCACTTCGTTTTCTCTTACTACATAATCCTTATCCTTGAGGAACAAGGCTTTGGCACGTACCGCGGTCTCGAGATGGTGGACGAATCTGACGCCACCCTCACTGTATATATTTTCCATCCCGAGCATCTTCTCGGCTTTGGTGATACCGGCCTGCGTAAGAGAGATAGCTTTGCGCTTCTCATCGACCGTGTAGTCGGCATCAATATCGAGACCTCTGGCGATTTTAGCGAACTGCACATAAAGATCACTTGCTTCGGCGGTTGCCGCCGAGATAATGAGCGGAGTGCGGGCCTCGTCGATCAATATGGAATCTATTTCGTCGACAATAGCGTAATGGAATCCTCTCTGGCTAAGTTCGTTCTTGTCATAAAGAAGATTATCGCGCAGGTAATCGAAGCCGAATTCGTTGTTGGTTCCGTAAGTAATGTCCGCATGGTATGCATCCTTCTTGGTAGCCGGCCGCAAGAATTCATGGACGATGTGGAAAGAGCCTGTTTCATCGCGTTCTTTATCCTTCTGCTTTTCTCCCTGAGTGTGCTTGGCATCATATACGTAAGAAGCCATGTGGTTCAGCACTCCGACAGAGAGACCGAGCGCGTCATAGATCTGCCCCATCCACACCGCATCGCGCCTTGATAGATAATCATTGACGGTTACCACATGCACCCCCCTTCCCTCGAGAGCATTGAGATATGCCGGAAGAGTTGCCACCAAGGTCTTACCCTCTCCGGTACGCATCTCGGCTATCGATCCGCTGTGGAGTGCCATACCTCCCAGAAGCTGTACGTCGAAATGACGTTCGCCCAGAGTCCGTCTGCTGGCCTCGCGCACCGCCGCGAAAGCTTCGGGCAAAATCTCATCGAGACTCTCGCCTCCTCTGAGCCTCTCTTTAAATCCGCCGGTTTTACCCTTCAGCTCATCGGCCGATAGCTTCTGGTAATCATTCTCAAGGGTATTTATGCGCGCGACAATAGAGTCCCATAACTTAGGGGTTCCTGATTTTTGAGCGCCAAAAATACTAGACAAAAAGGCCATAAGATGCTCATTTTAGCATATTTGAGGGTAAGAAAAAACGCTTCTCAAGGAAGCGTTTTTTCTTGAGAAGGAGACTATGCTCGCTTCTTTCGACGTGAAGACTTCTTCTTCTTTGGTGCCTTCTTTGCCTTTTTCTTTTTTGCCATTGTGTTGTGTCCCGCCGCGGCAGGAGACTGTTTACTATTAACGTCTGTCGCGTCGGAAACATTTTTTAGAAATTTTCAACGCGCGACTCACACTCATTATCATATGTACAAGATGCACATACAATAGTGTAGACGCTTTATGTGTGGATAACTTTCAAAAAATTAATGGGGAATTTCCCGGAGCGCGGCTTCGTAAATATTTTTTGCCTGATCGAACTCCGGAGCGAGATCATACGCGTGCTTGAAAGCTTCGAGTGAAGCTTTGTAATCTTTTTTATAATAAAGAGCTTGTCCGAGACTGAAATATATCTGCTGCTTCTCCGGCATGAGCGTTTTCGCCCGCTCCAGATGTGCCAAAGCCTGGTCCCAGGCACCTACAGACGAGTAGTATGTGCCCGCAACTAGTTCGTAGCGCGGATCATCCTTGAGAGTCTTGGTCATATCCTCCACCGCGTTCGTGGCAAAGTTGAAATAGGCATTGCGGGTATCGAAAGGTATGCTCTCATCGCCGAGAATCGCCGGAGCAGTCGAGGAAATCCACTCTACAACTTCGGGTCTGCCCAGACGAGAAGCATTGTAAGCCTTCTCGAAGTGACCAATGGCTTCTGCTCTGCCTCCGGCGGCACCCTGAGCGGTCTGGAGCGCGTTGATAAGACTTACATTGGCCATGATCGGCTTCACATTTGCGAAATAGATTATCAGAAGAAGCGCTGCCGCTACAGGTACTGACCACAAGAGAGCCTTGCTTTCATCCGAAACCAATTCACCTTCACGTAATTTAGCTGTTCGTTCGTGAACCTGGGCAAGAAGAGCTACGAATAATACGTAACTCACCAGATTGTCGAATACGAAGAAATTGTTAAAGAAGTAAGCAGCAATCAGACCGGTCAGTATCGAGCGCTCCAGACGGCCGAGAGAGCTATCCCTCTTCCAGATTGCCATGAGTAATACTATATATAGAGAGAGATAAGCGCCGAGGCCAAGGACTCCGGCTGATACTCCCCAGTCGAGGAATATGTTATGAGCCCGGTCGAACCACGGCTCAAGCCGGTACATTTGCGGGGAATAATGTTCGGCAAAAACGTAATTGAAGTTGTCCTGGCCCCAGCCGAGGATCGGCTTCTCCTTTACGCCTTGAAGGGCCATGGCCCAGACGAAGGAGCGGCCCTCGCTCTTCCACTGCGAGAGCGAGATAGTGGCAAAGCGAGCGAGAACCGGACTATTTTTTATAAAACCGGTATTGCGGAGAAGGAAGAAGCCTACTACAAGTGCGGCGAGTACCCCCAGGAGATACATACTCCACTTACGTGCTCTTATGTTTTCCTTATTGGTCAGGTTGAGGATTCCTATGATTATCAGACCTCCCAGGAGACCGAGTATGGCGCCGCGGGTCGCTGTGAAGTAGAGAATGGCTACCTGGGCCAATATGAGTATTCCGTACGTCCACCGCAGGGTACCCTTGCTCCTGACGAAGTAGTAAATCGCTATGAAAATATGTATGAGGAAGTAGAGAGCCAGGTATGCGGCATTGCCTAGTGTACCGTCAACACGAGCGCCTCCTTGATGGATCTCTGCCGCTCCGAGAAGCTGGAAGAGACAGTAGAAAACCATCAAAGCAGATGCGGCGAGCGAAGTGTTCCACCACCACTTCCACTCCCTTTCGCGCAGCACCGAACCCATGATGAGAAACATTGCTCCGAGATGAATCAGGGCTATATAACCTTCCATGCGTTCGAAATTCGACCAGAAACTCTTCATCGGAGCCATGCCGAAGATATCTGCGATACCCACGATCAGGAGGAAAGCCGCAAAGGCATAGAGTATCGGTGACTTTCGCGGGCGGAACTCCGGAGCGATTATGGCCAGAATGATCCATGCCGCGAATATGACCTCTACGATAATCCTCCAGGTAAACGCTTTGGTGGTAATAAACGGAAAGAAGAGCGAGCTTGAGACTAGGAACGGTACGAACGGGATTAGGAACAGACCCACATATATGACCTTACGGAGAATGTCCTTATTCATATGGCTATATTAACACACCCATTTTATCAAGAAGGTATCTTATTTTCCTCCTTATCCGGAATAGCAAACCCGGCGGCGGCTGTAGAGCATAGAAATATCTGCGGGGATGGACAAGCGGAAGCGCCGAGGAATATCCACACTCGATCTCATGAGCGATTTTGGGGTAATTCTTCACCGCATCTTTCTTTATATAAAGAATTGTATTTTGCGCGTACCAATACTCTACGTTTGGATTGGTCCATACTTTCCGCCTTATAGCATCGACTGGTATGAATCCCCTTTCTTTAAAAAGCTCTGCCCAGTACTCCGGCCACTGGCTGTTTATATGATTCGTGCCCGGCTGATGCGGTATGGCGGCGGAGAAGAGTACTACAGGCGCGATATTCGTAAGACTCTTTACCAGTCCCTCGGCCGCTTCGTGAGGCAAATGCTCACCTACTTCAAGACAAACTGCCAGATCGGCACTCCTCCCGACGTCGAAGGGCTTTGCAATGTCCACTTTCCTGAATCTGTCTTTTGGTATATGAAGCTCTGACTCGTCCACCCACTCGCCGTCTATGCCAAGTACGTCGCTTATTCCGTTCTTCAGGAAAAATTCCAGCCACATCCCCACCCCGCATCCGACATCAACGACCGATTTTGGATTCACCAGATCGATAACGATAGGTAGTACTACTTCAGCCGAAGAAGAAGCTCCGATCTTCTGCTTATTGAACCATTCGGCGCTGTATTGTCTATTCATCCTGGTTATCCTATCATGTTAGCAATATATGCCGAATCCGAGGAATTGGGCCTACAATCTGCTCCGCAAAAGCGAGCGCCTCTTCAAAACGGATATGATTTACGTGGCCAGGAGCGGTTTTTGGCTTACTCTTGGGCAGGTTGTATCCGTCGGGCTGGCTTTCATCTCATCTCTTTTCTTCGCCAATGTCGTGCCGAAGGAAGTCTACGGCAACTACAAGTTCATCATTGCAACTACGAGTATATTAGGGGCACTCTCCCTTACCGGTATGGGAACTGTTGTGGTTCAGGCTGTGGCGAGAGGCGCGGAAGGAGTCTTTGGCGATGCGGTGCGCACTACTCTTAAGTGGGGAGTGATAATGCTCGGAGCGGCGATTCTCTCCGGCGGCTACTACTTTGCCCATGATAACAGCACTCTCGGGTTCTCCTTCCTTATAGCCGGCGCATCGATGCTCCTCATTAATTCCTACAGTCTCTATGGTAATTACCTTGTCGGGAAGAAAAACTTTAAGGACGGTACCGTATACAACACCATCTCCCAGATAGTGATCACGACATCGGTTATTCTCATGGCTGTTTTGACAAAAAATATCTTGGCCATAGTCTCGGCCTACTTCATCATGGGCGCGGCTACGACCATCTTCTTCTACCGACGGGCGGTTTCCAAAAACCATCTGAACAGTGTCCGCGATGATTCTCTTATTGCATACAGCAAGCACATTAGCGTGATGAATTTTTTCGGTACTTTCGCCAACCAGCTGGACAAGGTTCTTATTTTTCATTACTTGGGAGCAGCAAATCTGGCTATATATGTGTTTGCCCAGGCAATTCCCGATCAGTTTAAGGGGGCTTTCAAAAATCTTTTTGGTATTGCCTTTCCAAAATACGCAACCATTCCGGAATCTGACCTGCGGAGCAGTATAATAAAGAAGGTTTTGCAATTAACTGCAATTTCTGTCATCTTAGCTCTGATATATATATTCTCAGCACCATTTATATTCAATCTCCTGTTTCCAAAATATATAGATGCTATATTCTTTTCACAAATTTATATACTTGGCCTGATTACAATACCCGGTATTACGCTCTTCGGTATATATTTCCAGGTGAAAAAGGATGTTTTGATGATGTACAGGCTTACGGCGATCAGTCACATCTCGACAATTATAGTAACGGTCTTTTTCGTATATAAATACGGTCTTCTTGGCGCAGTTATCGCCAACGGATTATCATGGCTTATCATGCTACTGGCTTACGGATACTACTTTTTGGAAGATAAGCCTTCTTTTCTCAGCAAGTAGATTTTTTCATGGTAGAGTTCCGGCGCTATGTAGATGAACAGGGAGTCTATTATTGGCTGGATGATCCTAGCCAGAACGGGAAATGACCAAAGCTTGGGAATAAAAAGTCCGCAGGGTACCTTCTTTACGATTGTAAAGTGTTGACGAAGTATCTTCTCGTAATTTCGGTAGGACATGTAGTCCTCATAATATTTCTTGTCCCTAAGCTTGATCATAGCCTGGGTGGAATATTTATTTGGAATCGAGCATATGAAATAGCCCCCAGTCCTTAACTGGCTCTTAGCATAAGAGAATTCGCTCTCAAACAACGGCTTGTATAAGAAACCGACCTCCATTACCGCGTCGAAGTCGTGATTTTGCGGCTCTTCTCCGCGTATGTAAAAGGATACGTTTTCCGAGTTATTCCTTTTTCTTGCCTCATTTATCATTTCCGGAGATATATCGATACCGACTATCTTTTTAAATTTACCCGGAAACTTGCCCTCGATCTTCTTTATCACTATCCCGTCTGCGCATCCGACATCCAAAATTGAAGGGCTTTCCAGGCTGACTATATAATTTTTAATATAGCTAATTATTATGTCGAGTCTTTTTCGAAAAAAGAATTTAGTGTATGTATCTGTTTCCCCTTCGTATCTCCTGCTTGAGTATGTAGTGCTCTCCTGATTATAAAAAGCGACGATACGCTCCACTTCCTTCTGATCTTTAGGATCCATACTCATAAATTTGATCCTACTTTTGGGCGACAATCAGATGTCCCAGCGTATCCTCCGTTTTTACCCAGGCATCCATTTTCTCGGCAATTAGTTCTAATACCCTATTTAGTCTTATCCATACCCTGTTTAGATTCTTATGATGGGCAAAATTTAATGTGATGTTTCGACTAACAAAATAGAGCAGAACTGTGAAAAATCCGCCCTTCTTATACGATTCGATGAATTTCAATCCACCCCTTTCACATAAGACCTTATAAGCATCGACGGTAAACCTCCAATAATCTCTTGGCTCCTCGTGATAAGGCGCCATCCATCCCGACGATATTAATGCGTAGCCCCCAGGCTTTAATATTCTCGCAATTTCCTTAAAAAGCTGGAAAGGGTCTTCGACATGCTCCAAAACTTCCGTGCACACAACTGTGTCGAATTCATCATTTTTGAGGGGCATATGCAGGACATCAGAGACGACATCCGGCTTGAAGTTATCATGGCCATATTGATAATCCGAAGACATGTTATCGACAGAGAGATACGAATCCGAGTTCGCTCGGATCATGCCGTTGTATTTGGCGTGACCAGCTCCCACATCCACAGCCTTGCCTCTACAATATTTTGGTAGGGTAATTCTGAGAATCTCCCTCAGTTGATATTTGCGTCCTTTCATTTTTTGAATATTACCATACCTAAATTAACGGCGATACCCTTCTAAAATCGAATCGATTTGCTTATCGATTGTGAATTCTTTTTCCAACCTTTTGCGTCCGGCTTGGCCCATTTTTCGTGCAAGGTCTGTATTATCCAGAATTTTTGATATCTTGTCCGCAAGGCTGGCCACATCATTTGGGTTAACGATATATCCAGTCTCCCCATTTATAACAGCCTCGGGTGTCCCGCCAAAACAAGTGCCTATTATCGGCTTACAGCTCGCCATCGCTTCCAAATTTATATTCGGGAAGCTGTCAAAGCACAGTGAAGGCACTGCGACCACGCTCGACAAAGCGTAGAGGTTATGGAGAGTTTCCCCCTCAACCCAGCCTGTGGAGATTATACGATTCTCCATATCGAGCAGAGAGTTTACATATTTATCCTTCTTACCCAGAATCAGAAGGATCGCATCCGGGATTTTATCCGCAACGATTTTGAAGGCTTCTAAGAGCTTGATGCCGCCCTTGGCATTAGAAATTCTCCCTGAAAATAGGATAATCTTCTTATTTTCGAGATTATACTCCTTTTTCAATTCATCAATCCCCTTCTGTGAAGTAGTCCACTCGGAGAGAGATATACCATTATGTATGACTTCAATGTTATCGATACCGTTTTGTCCTAGAACCCTCTTCAGAGCCTCACTGACAGCAAAGATTTTGTCTACATAACCCAAATAATGCCTGATCGCCAGATTCCTGAATGGATTATATCTCCATTTATAATTCCTAATCTTATTTAATGATGAGGTATCGTAAACAATATTATCTGTAGGCCCGACATTGGGATTTACTGGATAAGCTTTGCCGTAATTTACTGTCATGACATCGTGCGCGGTTAGAAAAACTTTCTTGGCATACTTCCTGGCTAATTTGAGCGAATAGTAGGATAAATGATAATGGACATTGTGGGCATGAACCACATCCGGCTTCTCACTCCTAAATATATCCTCAACCCTTTTAACGACTTTGGGATTATAAAGGCTCAGATAGGCTCTCCATTTCTCGTTATATCGAGAATAGATCTTAAAAACCTTTATGCCCCGATACTCTACAATCCCCTCATCTTTTTTATCATCGGTCGTGGTTACAAATACAACATCGTGCCCCTTCTTAGATACAGCCTTGGCCATATCAAAGGCCATAGAAGCAGCCCCGCCGTACTTTTCGGGCGGAAAGTTGTCTGAAAGATAGAGAACCTTCATTACTTTTGATCCGACTTTAAGACAAGGAAATCGCCGATCGCCAGAGCATCTAGGTTACTCTGGAGGTATGCCGATATAGCCTCGCTCGGAGAGCAGACTATCGGCTCCTCGTGCATATTAAAGCTCGTATTAATCACGCCCGGTAAACCCGTCAGCCTTTCGTACTCTTTGATGCTCCGGTAATAAACAGGGTTTGTTTCCTCATCTATAAGCTGCGGACGAGCTGTCCCATCTATGTGTACTGCAGCAGGCATATTCTTCTTCATATATTCAGTGACGGGTAGAGCCATGGTCATGAACCTGGCTGTATATTCGATCTTCTCCAGCCCCTTGTAGCATTCATGTGCTCTTTCGGAAAGAGTCACCGGAGCAAATGGCATGAACTCTGTGCGCCTGAGCTGCTTATTAAGCCAATCATTAACTTTGTGGTCGGTGGCCGGATACATAATAGTCCTGTTGCCGAGCGCTCTCGGGCCATACTCCATTCTCCCTTGGAAAAAGCCCACCACCTTGTTTTCGGACAAAAGCTGTCCAACACTCTTCGCTATATCGGATTCTTTCGTATAAAGGAGATTATTTTCTTTCAGGGCTTTTTCTATCTCTTCTGCAGAATAAGCCGGTCCGAAGTATACATCCTTAAGATAGAATGGCTCGAAGTCTTTATTTGTATCGGCGTATACTTGCATCGCCACGCCAAACGCCTGCCCCATATCGCCCATACCAGGATGAATGAAAATGCTTTCTACTTCCGATAATTTGGAAATTTCCATATTCAGCTTGACGTTAGCCACCACCCCGCCGGAAAGCGCCAAGTGCTTTATAGAATATTTTTCGGCCAATGTTTTAAACTGCTCGATTACCACATCCTCCATCCTTTTCTGAAAGGCAGCAGCTATATCTTCTCGGGTGTTTCCTTCAAAAAGTTTTGGGAGCTTTTTCCCACCGGCGAAGTATTCATCATGAAGCGCATATAAATCTGGAGAGACTTTAATATCGCCATTGTCTAAGTAGAGCAATTTCTCTACCTTTTCATAACACCTCCTGGGATCTCCCAGGGCAGCAAGTCCGGTTATCTTGCCTCCGTGTTTTTTAGGATGGAAACCGAGTATTAATGTCACTACTTCATAATATCTGCCGACACTGTGAGGAAGTGGCGTCTCTAAAACCTTGATCAATGTCCCGTCTACTGGTCGCCAATAACTGGCGGTATTGGTGAAGCTAGCCCCTTCGATAACAGCGACGAATGAATCCTTCCTTCCGGATGTATAGTAGGCTCCTGCCGCATGGGCTAAATCGTGGGCGACGATTTTTATACTTCCTTGAAACCCACCGGCTCTCAGTTCAGATATTATTCTTTTAGTATCTCTCTTAGTCTTCCAAGAAGTTCGGAGCCCATTTATACCTGTCTGATTCAGGAATCTGAAAGAATCGAAATTTTTGAGATTTAGAAAAGACTTCAGATATCTAAATTTCGTATAAAATACCCGCTGGCCTTGCTGCCAGTAAAACCAGAAATCTCGCTTCAAACCGAACTTCATATCCGAAAACGCTACTATATCTATATCTTTCTCAGAAATTCCAGCGATTTCGAGCACTTTTCTTATTGACCTGAAGGGGGCACTGCCATCCATTTTGATCCTAGACAGCCGTTCCTCATTTATTGCTGCCAAAACCTTACCGTCTTTTATCAGAACAGCACCAGAATCGTGGGTCGTAAGATTGATACC
>JAIFWN010000009.1 GCA_019658995.1 Candidatus Parcubacteria bacterium | reverse complement strand
GGAAGGACCGGGGTAAAAAAGATATCCTGAGAGGCCAAGGAGCCGATCTTCTTCACTCGTTTTGACACCGTTTCGAGGTAAGGAAGCGGCGGCGCAATGAAAGTAGACAGTTTCCTATATATAGAGCCGCGCTTTGAGAGCCCGTTTAGCAGCTTAGACGCTTCAGAGAGTGAACTCGGATGATTCTTCCAGTTACCTACAAGGATGAGCTTGCTCATGGGCTTTAGTATAACAGACGTATGGAGAGGCTAATTATTTGCCGTTTCCTGCCAGGAGACTATCTGATACTTGTCAGTAGTGAGAGGAAATGACGGCGGCGGCGCATACAGCATACTCGCGTCATAAATCAGATTTCTAGTCTCATAACCGGTGCCATCCACATAAGCGAAACCGTAGCGGAGACTGCTACCGATCATACCAAAAAGAGTCAGATCGGATCGGTTGGTATAAGAGTTGCAGCTGCCTGTGTAATGATGGCGGCCTACGCGGCCGTTTTCGGCCATAAGGGCCGCATCAATTCTCAATGTGTCCATGCTGAAGAGACCTACATTGACGTCGCCCTCGGCAATAAGCGCCAAAGAATCCTGCCCGTCATAATTGGTATACAGGAGGTTGTTATTTATAGTGATCGACTTTCCGCCTGAGGAAGTTGGAGTCCCGGCCGCGAGAGTAATCCTCGCGGAATTGATCTGGCCCTCAACCCAGACATCGTCTTCGAAGAAAATCACGCCGTTTGCGGGATTTGTGTAATTGCCTAGGAGAGTCGAATTGCCGACGCTCCAGGATCCCGTACCGCTCTGATTGCTGCAGCTGCCCGGCAGGGACTGGATACTTGTAACCCTATAGACGTCATACGTGTCATTTGTCTTAAATACGACCTTATAGCCGTCGTTTCCGCCGCCGGAATCGGCGAAATATCTCCCGCCAGACTGGGCCAGGGACTTTAGGTTGGAGATATCGGCGGCAATATTGCCGAAACTGACTGTGGATACGGGAAAACTTCTTCCCGCCATGAAGACATCCAGTCTAGTAGGTACTGGACTAGGCGGCGCCTCGAGCGGGCGGAAGCTGTCATTTACCCCCGTAGCCGGAGGAGTATTGACATGAGTATGTACTCCGAATTCGCTGCTGCTGTCGCTGTGATCGGGATCGTTGTAGCTTCCGAGAGAGCTTGTCACAATATTATGCGCCACACCGTCGAAGCGAACGCCGCCGTTTACATGTATAGGGCCGACCACGTCCGTCCCGACTCCGAAGCGCATACCCGCATCGGCAACCACCGCGTAATTGGCAAAGGAAGGAATAGCCAATTTCGATACGATTGTGCGCTTGACCGAGGTATCCGTACTGGCGACTCCCTGGGATTTTATAGCCACCAGGGTCGAGCCGGCCGGAGGAGGAGTGATAGTGAGTGAGAATGTCCCGATCAGAATACCGCTCTTGTCATAGAAATTATGTACATGAGGGAAAGGACCTCCTCCGTCCGAATAATCGCTTCCGTTATGAGCCAGATGCCAGCGATAATAATCGATTCCGGCCTCAGCTATCTGGAAAGCCTGTTCCCGAGTTATGGCCCGCCGTCCGGACAAGAGGTTGGTGTTGGCGAAGCTGACGAGACCGGCCACGGCAGCTATGGCAATAGCTCCGAAGACAAGAACGAATGGCAGGAAGTAGCCGCTGTTTCTGTTTTTCTTGATCATAGATTGTCTTTAAGATTCCGGAGCATTACCTCCGAAGTGAGTTTCATCGGCAGTGGTGTGCGATTCGGATCCTTTTCGATAAAAATGGTAACCCTGATCAGACGAATCCTCGATACATCTACAGGAACGGCAAGCGGAGTGCTGGTGCCGGCATAGCTACTGTCGAAATATTCGAATATCGGAGTGCTAGTAGAAAGCAAGTCGTTAGCAAGTGTCGTAACTATCTCCGTGCCAAGGTTATAAGAAGACGGATTACCAGATGATATGACCACTCCCCGCTTAAGCGTCTTCGTGGCCGTATCGGCGAAATAGTGTATGCGCTCGGAGCGGCCATCACCGTCTATATCGGCGAAGAAAGTGAGCGTGCCGGTGGCCGCAGACTCTATGGTGTAGGCGCCGGTTGCCGAGGGTATTGCCGTGCGCACTTCGGAAACGATCGATTTAATAGTCTTGCGTCCCTCAAGTTGGGCAGTCAGGCTCTGCGAAGCGCTCTGGTTGAGACCGAGAACATTTTTAGCAAAGTTGATGACAGTCCAGGATACCGCCGCCACAATGGAGATGGAAAAGAGGACTTCCACTATGGTAAAGCCTTTTGTTTTCATGGTTCCAGATTCCTGGGCGCTATGCGGCCTGTTACGACTACCGGCTGAAAGTTCTTACAATTTACGCAAGAAATGCTGATTTCGACGAGCTTATAATCGTTCGGCTTGGTATCCGCGCCGGATAGCCCGTCGAACGGATCATCCACATTGATTACAGTCGTAGTGGCGCTCCATAATACGTTATCGCGCACCAGGATCTGGCTTGGAGGAATTTTACCCGGCGGATTTCCACCGAGCGTACCGACATCTGTATACGGCAGGTTGCGCATTATCTCAAACCTTTCATTTATGAGATCCGCAGCGATGACCTTGAGATGGGCAACCGAGAGAGTGGCATAGAGGCCGCTGTAAGCCTTGTAAACTCCCATCGATACGATTACGAAAATTGTCACTCCTATGATCACTTCGACGAAGGTAAAGCCTCTCTGCATCAGATATTGTTGACGAGCGAATAAGTCGGAGCAAGCATCGAAAGCGCAAATATACCGACCCCGCCGCCTATGATTATCATCAGAAGCGGTTCAATGATGGTCGAGAGATCTTTGGTCTTCTCCTCCACGTCCTCCTCGTAATAGACGGCCACATTCAGAAGCATTTCGGAAATTTTTCCGGTCTCTTCCCCCACCGCCGTCATCTCGGAGATAAAAGCGGGATAAATCGATTCGTATCTGCCGAGAACCGCCGACACTGTCTCCCCTTTCTGTATTGCCGCGCGCGCATCATTCAGAGCTTCTTTATACAAATGGTTTCCGACAACATTCTCAGTCACTTCCAGGGCATTCACTATCGGCACCCCGGCCGAAAGAAGCGAAGAAAGGGTGCGCGCCGTGCGCGCGCTGTTAACCTCTTTGACTATCATGCCTATGACCGGCAGTTTTACGAAGACTGAGTCCATGATCTGTCCTCCGAGTTTGCTCCTCAGAGAAACTGCTGCCGCAAGCACAAAGATCACTATAGCGCCGAGAAAGATCAGCGTATGATCGACCATGGTTCTCGACATAGCTATTATGATCCGAGTAGAGAGCGGCAGCTCGATACCCAAACCTTGAAAAGTCGAGGTAAGTGTCGGCACCATATATATAAGTAGAAGTATGGCTATGACAACCATAAGCGAGAGGATAACTGCCGGATATATCATGGCTCCCCTGACACGCTTGGTTAGAGTGTAGGATTTGTCCATTTGCGAGGCTATCACGGACAAAGCCTCGGCCAGCTTGCCGGATTCTTCGCCCGCCTTAGTCATGGATATGAAGATTGCCGGGAAAATGTTTGCCCTTTTCTTCAGGGCATCGGAGAGCGAGTCTCCCTTGCTCACATCTTCTGTTAGGGAATGGAGTAGATCTCTGAGAGTCTTCTTCCTGGTCTGCTTTTCCATAACTTCTAGGGCGCGCGTCATGGAGAGGCCGGCGGCGAGCATCGAACCCAAATTCTTTGCCAAAAGTATCTTGTCGTGAGTATTAACTCTTCCGAAAATACTTCCGAATGAATTTATGTCAAAAAACCCGCCCTTTTCTCTTACTGAGAGAATTCGGCCGCCCTCTCCGCGCACTTTGGCATAGAGCTCGATTTTGCTTTTGGCATCAAACTTGCCGTCGTACGTCTCCCCTTTCATATTCTTGGCGGTATAAGTGTAGAGCATTTTATTCGGAGATTACCCGAAGAACCTCTTCGAGAGAGGTGTCGCCTGAAACCGCTTTGAAGACTCCGTCCTCCATCATGGTTATCATGCCGTCTTTTTTGCCGACTTCTTCTATCTCGGTACTGGTGGCATTTCTCATTACCAGAGCTTTGACCGCATCGGTCATTTTTAGAACTTCGTATATACCGATCCGGCCCTGGTAGCCGTCGCCTTCGCCCGCCGGCGCAGGCAGGGCGGCCTTAGCCGGCTTCCAAAACGGTATCGTCTCCCACGCGGCATCCTTCGGGACCAAATTCTCGGCTTTGAGGTGCGCGAGCATCCTGTCGAGATCGACTAGATGGCCGAGCGAACCGATCTCCTCCTTGTTCAGAAAATGCTTTTCCTTATTGTTGCCGAGTTTGCGGACCAGACGCTGAGCCAGTATGACCTGCAGAGTCGAGGAAAGCAGAAACGGTTCGACTTTCATGTCGAGGAGTCTGGGTATGGCTCCGGCGGCAGAGTTGGTGTGCAGGGTCGAAAGTACCAAGTGACCGGTGAGAGCGGCGTTCACAGCGAGCGCAGCCGTCTCATTGTCGCGAATTTCGCCGACCATAATAATATCCGGATCCTGGCGTACCAGAGTACGCAGCCCCTGGGCAAAGGAGAAGCCGATTTCGGGCCTTACTTGCGTCTGATTGATCCTTTTCATCTGGTATTCGATCGGATCTTCTATGGTGGAAATGTTTACATCCGGAGTGTTCACTATATCGAGCAGAGTATAAAGGGTGGTAGTCTTACCGCTTCCGGTCGGACCGGTGGTAAGAATCATACCTGTGGTAAGCGAGAGCGCCTTATGCACGGTATCTAGACCGTAACCGTGGAATCCGAGCGACTCGAGGGTGAATCCCGAAGCATTCTCTCGCAAAATCCTCATAACCGTCTTCTCGCCATAATACGTAGGTAAAGTTGAGACACGGAAGGAGACTCTCTCGCCATCGAGTTCTATTTTGAAGCGACCATCCTGAGGTATGCGCTTCTCATCGAGTTTCAGGCTCGAAAGCACTTTTATGCGCGCGGTCAGCCCCTGTGCGGTGTTCTTGGGAAGAAACATGGCATCATGGAGAATTCCGTCGATGCGGTAGCGAACCAACACATCAGTGTCCTGCGGTTCTATATGAATATCCGACGCATTCTGGGCGATGGCGTGCTTCAGAAGCGTATCGACAATGCGTACGACCGGTGCGTCGGTGGCGACTTTCTCGAGATCAGCTTCGTCTCCCTTGCCCTCTGTTCGTATGGAACCGGCTTCTTTTTCTATAATGCTGCCGAACTCCTCTTTCAAGCTCTTCTGATACGAGAGAAGGGCCCATTTCATTGACTCGTTATCGGTTAGACGCGGCAGGATTCTCTTCCCCACTGATTTGCCCACGAAGTCTATGGCCCGGAGATCTTCGACATCGAGCATGGCTACTTCGAGCGAGTCGCCGGACTGTTTGAAGGCTACTATATTGTGATTTCTGGCTATCGGCTCGGGTATGAGAGATAGTGTTTCTATGGAAAGTTTCTGATTCTTGAGATCGACAAAGGGAATGCCGAGGATGTAGCTATGCATTCTCCGGAGTTCGTCCTCGGTGATTACCCCGCGAGTCACCAGCACTCGTCCGAGGCTCGCTTTCTTTTCCTCGGCGTAAAGAACTGCTTCTTCAACATCGCTTTTGGATACAAGTCCCGAGTCGAGCAGGAACTTTTTCAGTTCTGTCTCATCAATGTGCATGTTCCAAACATTTTATCACGTTTAGAACTCCTGGAAGGTCGGATTGACACCGATATTGACCGATCCATCCGGGTTACAGGTGCCTGTATTGCCCTTGCTGTCGGTAACCAGCACATCTACCGTCTTAGTACCGGTGGTCGAGTAAGCAATATTGAATGACTGCGTATTGGGAGCCGGGCTTGTGGGCAGGTTCGTCCCAGTCCAGTAGAAAGTATAAGGAGACTGCGACGGAGTCTGTGAAATATCGGCCGTCCAGGTTATCGTCTGGCCAACCTGGGGAGTACCGGTACGCGTACAACTGACGAATATGTCGGGAGAACTGCTGATTATGAGATTGAATACGGTGGTCTTGCTCAGAGGCGTGCCTGTTACGGTTATCGGAAAAGTGCCGACCGATGCCGAAGAAGAAACATTCAGAGTCACCGTCGAGTTACTGGTCGGAGCCATGGGGTTGCCGGAGATGGACTGTAGAGTCACTCCGGAAGGCAGGCCCGAAACAGACAGATCCACCGCCTGCGATGTGCCGGTAAGAAGGGTTTTTGTAACGGTGGTCTGACCCGGAGCCACATAACTTCCTCCGCCCTTAGTCACATTCATACTGCCGCCGTTGCTCAGGGAATAATTAAAGGAAACCGGATAAGTGAGAGCAAAGCTTGAGATTTCCCCGCCGAAGAGGGTCATCTGGCATCCCGAGCCGCTCGCCGTACCGGTATTCCACGTGCAAGTGCCGGCGTCGTATCCCGAAGGCGGAGTCCCTGGCGTTATGGTGTATACCGTGCCTGAGTAACTTGGAGTAACTGTTTTTGATCCGTTCCCGGTACCGGCGAGGCTGCCAGGATTGATCGTCCATGTTGCGGAGGTCGGGCTTGCGGTGACGTTTATAGTCGCGTCCGGTGGAGCGAGAGAAGCATCGGTGATTACTCCATAACCGGAACCGGCGAAGTGTATCCATCCTATATATGTATCGCTCCAGGCATAGCCGCTGAACTGGCTATTCGAACTGTTGTAACTTACCCCGTAACCGCTCCCTGAGAGATGTATCCACCCTCCGGTCGAGAGAACTTTGGCCCAGCCCGAAAGAGATCCGTTCAGAAGATTCATACTTGCATTGCACGTACCGGACGGACATCCGGAGAGATCCGAAGAATTAAAACTTATCCAGCCCATGTTTTCGCTCCAGGCGTAGCCGGAGAAAACCCCGGTGACTGAGTCAACGGTTACTCCGTATGCGGGGCTGGCGTTCTTGAACTTGATCCAGCCGACATTTTCGCTCCAGGCATAGCCGGAAAGAGTGACGGTGGCTGCGCTAGCAGTTTTGGTATATAGAGAAAAGCCCACAACCACTACCGCGAGAGCGATAACTGCTGTGAGTAATCTCTTCATTTATTATTTGAGCTTAGCCTCGAGCTTTTCGATGCGTGCTTTCAAATCGTCATTTTCTTTCTTCAATTCCTGCACGCTCTTCACGAGGAGCGAGGTCATCTGAGAATATTTGACTCCGGAGAGTTTCCCATTTGTGTATTCGGCAAGTATTGGATCGACGGCTTCGACTTCCTCAGCAATAAAGCCTAGGTCATGGGAACCATTAGATTTCCAGTCAAACTCAACCGGATGCAGTTTCAATAAATCAGAAAGGTTGAGAGTTAGGTCTCCAATATTTGTTTTGTATTTCCTAAGAGAAGCACAAGATCCAATAGCACCCGTACTCGAACTGCGGCATAGGGAGCTGCCGCTTACTGCAGGTGGAGGATTTGATAAATAAATATTTCCTGAAGTATAGATATCTCCAGTAAAGGTCGAATTCCCGGTAACACTTATTCCCGCACCGATGCTGGCCTGATCAGAAACTCTGAGATTACCGTTCACGTGAAGTTTGTAGGAGGGACTAACGGTACCGATACCGACATTGCCCGCCACAATAAGACCGTTCGACGGCGGTTCGTTATTGTTCGTGGCATAAGTACCGAAGGAAACTCCACCCGTAGTCTCAAGAAGCATCTGCTTCACCCCGTCGATGTAGATATTCCCTCCGTAGTTGATACCGCCGGCATCTTCACCAAGACTGATGCTATGATCACCACCCTGGAAACGCGCCAGCTGAACGCTCTCCGATCCGACTACATGAATTTTAGCTGTCGGGCTAGTTATACCAATACCAATGTTGCCGGAATTATAGTAGATATTCGATCCGGATGTCGTCCATTGGCTGCTTCCGCCGCTGCCTTCATTATCCACCCCATCAGCAAAGCCGGCCGGTATACCCGTGATCGAACTCCATGATGGAGAGCTCCCCGCAGGACAGTTGGTACCGTTTGCAACGCATACCAACTGACCGTTGACAGTTGTCGGCCCGTTTATAGTAAGCCCGCCTTCTGCATAGATCTTCACCTTGCGGGTGGTCCAATCACCGCCCGGGTTTGACATGCCTAGAATGTTGAGAGAATTGGCTGTGTGCACTCCAGCTACGATCGAAGCAGAGTTGTAATCGTATCCGGTTGTGTTTGCCCCGCCGAAGACCAAGTATCCGCCGCCAAGCTTCATAGTTCCGTCCGGCTGTGCGTTAACGTTTGCATCGGTAAGTTTAAGATTGGCCGCCTGCAACATGCTTGTGACGAAGAAGTTGCCATTGGCTGTTGAGCTCGAGCCGTCGCTTGTAAGAGTGGAGTTGCCGAGTGTAGTACCATTCGGCGTGAAGCGCGGCAGATAAAGGTTAGTACCTGAACCCCCGATAGTCCCACCGCCTGTGAGAGTACCCCACGATAATGCCGATCCGTTCGTAGTCAAAAATTTGCCAGAGTTTCCGCTCTGTGAAGGTATTTCACTTGCAGGCGTATCCCAGACAAAGGAGCTACCATTCCATCTCAGGTAACCACTAGAAGGAGCAAGTAGGGTGAGAGCACTGCTACCATTGCCGATAAGGAGATTGTTGAGAGTAACGCTGGTTCTTCCGGTGCCGCCATTCCCCACTCCGATCGTGCCGGAGAGTGGTGCGGCTACGTTACCGTTCGGCGGTGCGCTTCCCGGTTCCGTCCATGCATGAATCGTATTCATGCCAACGAGAGCCCCGGCGAGAACGAGTGTGGTGAAAAGTTTTTTCATTTTTTTGTTAAATAATTCCTGAAATTATTGTACCATGGGTCTTTTGACCTCTATCCTTACTTCTTGATTCTGCGGACCGGCTACCGACATCCCGATAGTTATACCTAGTCCGTCCCTCTCCGCCTGAATGACAGCCTCCCCCTCTTTGGATTCGGTTTTCTTGAGATCGTACCCGTGCTCGCTGAAATAGTTCACGTAGGCGCCGAACAGGTCCGGAACTTTCGCTTTTGTCGTATAGGTGACGGAAAGTATCTGGCTCTGCCCTATAAGATCACCCTCGATTGATCTGTCCGACTTTTTCACCGATGCATCCCTGACGACAAGTATGAGATCCACCGGGAAATCCTCCACGATACGGCCCGATTCGGCCGTCTCAATAACTTCTACTCTGCCTTCGTTTATCCGGTGCCAGCCTACGGCTACGATAAGGACTGCGAGGATTATGAGAAGTGGGCCAAGATTCCTGCTTCGTGTCTCTCTTTCATACATAATTACTCCCTGTCGAGCAGGCTAAGCTGGACCATAGAAACACTGCTATTAGATGAGATGACTATGGAAAGACTATCGTTGTTCTTGGTGCCGGAGATCTGCCCAAGACTCTTGCTGCTGCCCTTGTCTATATCGTAGCCAGAGCTCTTCATGAAGGCGCTATATAGGTCCCAGAGAGCGTCTTTGGTTTTAACCGAGGTATAACTGACGCTGTACTGGGTTATTCCCCTGCTGTTGAAGGCTACACGGTAGCTCTCGGTAATATTGGGCACTTCCACCGGAATACCCTTGGGAAAGCCTACCGGCAGTCTTGATACGCCGTTTTGGGCTATATCGGTGTTGGTAACGGTTACCTCGCCCTGCTCTCCCTTGGTAGTTACGGAAGTTGTGCCATCCGGTGCTCTGTCCGAGCCGTTACCAGCTATGAAGTACCAGGCTACCAGGATGACAATAAAGGCAACGAGCAGAGAGAACCATTTCATATGGAAATTATAGCAACAACTGACGAGTTAGGCTGTGTTAGCATGTTGATAACCCTTCGACAAACTCAGGGTAAACATGATGAAATCAATCATTTCCTGGAATGTGAATGGTCTGAGAGCTGTCCACCGCAAGGGCGACTTTGCTAGCGTTCTCAAGGAGGATCCCGATATTCTCTGCTTGCAGGAGACCAAGTCTCTTCCTGACCAGCTTACGGAAGAAACCAGACGCCCCGAAGGCTACCACTCCTACTTTCACTTCCCCACGGTCAAAAAGGGTTATTCGGGGGTAGCCATATATAGCAAGGAGGAACCCGAGTGGGTTAAAAATGATCTGGGTATACCAGAAATGGATCAGGAGGGGCGACTAATAATGGCCAAATTCAAGGGTTTCACGCTTATTAACACCTATTTCCCCAACGGAGGCGGACCACCTGAGCGCCTTGAGTATAAGCTCGCTTTTTATGACCATTTCCTCGAGTTCATAGAGAAGCTGAGGAAGACCGATCCAAACATTATCTTCTGCGGGGATGTGAATGTGGCCCATAAAGAGATGGATCTGGCGAGGCCCAAAGAGAATGTTACCCATGTCGGATTCCTCCCCATAGAGCGAGCCTGGATGGATAAATTAATAAGCAAGGGCTGGATAGATGTTTTTCGCCATTACTACCCTGATAAGACCGGGGCTTATACTTACTGGGATCAAAAGAGTTTTGCCAGAGAACGCAATGTTGGATGGAGAATAGACTACTTCTTCACAACTCCTGAGATGCTCGGGCACGTAAAAAACGTTGAAATACTTGATTATTTGCTCGGTTCCGACCACTGCCCGGTAAGACTTACACTGGATATCTGACATAAAGGACATTAGGTTATCCACAGCTCAGCATCAGCCTTGGGCTGTTTATATTTGTCCTTTAAGAATATACTATGGGTAGACGCCAAGCAGACGTTGCGGAGTCCCCCCTCTTAGACAGAGCTTGTAGCATTGTACTTGTAGTCTGCGCAACTACGAGGGATATTTTGGTTAGAGGCCAGTGGCCGCGGGGACGTCGCTTCCTCACCCATCTTTTTATAGAAGCTGGCCGTTCCTGCCTCCGATGTCTCTGACTGGGGTTAACCCTCCACACTCCGTACGCTTGTACGGAGTTTTTATTTTGGAATTTATGGCTCAACCCGGACGTTACTACAACATGATTCTTACACACTGTGGATAAGCCTGTGGAAAGTGTGTATAAAAGACATACTATTAAGGTCATGGGCGCTGTAATGTCCTTAATTTAAGCCATATTGTAAATTTAGTTATATTACTATATTTCACGTGAAACTTATTTCATATGTAACCAAATGAAGACCGAAAAGAGACGGTTAGGTGATATCGGAGAGAACGTTGCCTGTACGTTTCTCACGAAACATGGGTACGAAATTATGGATAGAAACTATCTGAGGAAGTGGGGTGAACTGGATGTGGTGGCAAAGAAGGGGAGCATGATCCACTTTATAGAGGTTAAGAGTGTTTCCGATAATCTGTCGACTGCCAGACCTGGATATATAAGAGCAGAAGAGAACATGCATCCAGGGAAAATTAAACGCCTCCACCGGGCCATCCAAACCTACCTCATGGAGAAACATCTGGACCTCGACTGGCAACTCGATCTCGTAATAGTGAGGATTAATGAACAAGCTAGAACAGCTCGAGCTGAGATACTAGAAAATATTATTTAAACACTATATACTTAACTAAATGGTTAAGTATCAAAACATTGAGTTTGACCGCTTGCTTTATGCCATTTCGGACCAGACCAGGAGAAGTATTTTGGATGATTTATATAGGGGAGAGAAGGGGGTAGGAGAGCTGGCTGAACCCTTTAATATGTCCCTGCCGGGATTCCTAAAGCACCTCAATATTTTGAAAGGTACAGGCCTGGTGATAACCAAGAAGACTGGCCGACGTGTCACATGTAACATCAACCCCGAGAACCTGATCAGGGTAGCTACCTGGCTGGCTAAGTACCAGAAGACCTGGGAGGATCGTTTGAGAGAGTTGGAAGCTAATATTAAGCAAAACAAGCTCCAAAGTGGCCAAAAGGACATCTAAAGGACAACAAAAACCGCCCTCACCCTAAGGTTTGAGCGGATCTACCGAATATATTTGCCAATCTTACACTTTCGCCCTGTCTTATGAGCTCGGTAAGAAAGCGGGCAAGACGATCACGCTGATGCGGCTTGCCTACTAGAACATAACCGGCCTTGATGCTCTTAATGAGGCTAAGATGAGCCGTGGCTTGCTGGCGGATCATGTTTGGCCCATAAACGAGACCTAAGCCCTTAAGCACCAGAGCGAATGTTGTATAGCAGGAAGCCGGAGCCATGGTCGGGATACGCCAATTCCGATCAATTGGCTCTTTGAGACCTTCAAGAGTCCAGGTAAAGAACCTTTCCATGGACTCCAGTGCCCCAATCCCTATTCCCGAGCTCAGAACTGAGGCTCCGGGCTTGAGAAGTAGCATCTCTCTGACAGCGTAAGCAGCCGCAAGCCAGTGCGAGGCTCTGTGTAACCCTCTAGAAACCGTATGTGACATGAAAACTCCCTCTTTAGTCTAACTGAAGCCTAACAGAGGCGTAAAATATATGCAAAATCGAAATTTTGTGCGGGATAGGGGAATCGGACTCCTACCTACAGTTTGGAAAACTGTCGTTCTACCATTAAACTAATCCCGCGTCGGGGCGCCGAGAATCGAACTCGGCCCTCATGCTCCCAAAGCATGCATACTACCGATATACTACGCCCCGTATTTGTTATTTATGCCTATTGTCGGGCTGCCGGGAATTGAACCCGGGCCGCATCCACCCCATGGATGTATACTACCGTTATACTACAGCCCGTGCCACCCATATCCACACATTAGTTCGGAGTGCCGGGAATCGAACCCGGGTCTCACGAACCCGAATCGTGTATACTGCCGCTGTACTACACTCCGTGAGGTTTTACTCTAGCATTTCAGCCTTATTTACGCTAATATCACCATATCTGCGACCATGGTTTAGTGGTAGAACACGTCCTTGCCAAGGATGAGATGGGAGTTCGATTCTCCCTGGTCGCACCAAACTATTAGGTTCTACTGCTAGAATAAGCGTACTGCCCCCATAGCTCAACGGATAGAGTACTTGTCTTCGGAACAAGGGATGTGGGTTCGATTCCTGCTGGGGGCACCCGATAAATACTATAGGGCAATGTCTAAGATCAAACACAAGTTCGAGATTCCGGAAGAGGTGAGGAACATATCACAGGTGCTTTCTAGTACCAAATTCGACAATTATCTGGTCGGAGGCTGTGTTCGTGATCTTTTACTCAGCAGAAAACCCAAAGACTGGGATATTACCACCTCGGCTAACCCTGCCGAGATCGAAGCTCTCTTTGAAAAGACTTTCTATGAGAATGCTTACGGCACGGTAGGCATTGTGCACGAAACTCCGACAGAAGAGAGTACGCGAGTGGTGGAGGTTACTCCTTATCGCACCGAAAGCACTTACTCCGACTTCCGCCGCCCGGACGAAGTAAAGTGGGCCAAGACTCTTGAGGAAGATCTGAAGCGCCGCGACTTTACCGTGAATGCTCTGGCTTACAGTATCTCTGAAGAAAAATTAATTGATTTGTTTGAAGGCGAAAGGGATATAGAGAAAAGAGTAATACGTACGGTAGGTAACCCGGACGAAAGATTTTCCGAAGACGCCCTAAGAATGCTACGCGCTTTGCGTTTCGCATCCGAGCTCGGATTCGCCATCGATTCAGATACTCTCGCGGCCGTTGAGAAAAATAAAAATCTTCTGGTTCATGTTTCCAAAGAGCGTATCCGTGATGAATTTATAAAAATTGTAATGTCCCCGGCACCATCCGTCGCTCTCGGCTTGGCTACGCAACTCGGGCTCTTGCAGTTTATCTCACCCGAGTTCGAGAAGGGGATAGGCATGGAACAGAACAAAGCCCACATTTATACAGTATGGGAGCATCTTCTGCGCGCGCTCGATCATGCGGCCAAAAAAGAATTCCCTCTGCATGTGCGTTTGGCCGCACTCTTCCACGACATTGCCAAACCTCACACTATGAAAATTCTGAACGGGGAGAGAACTTTCTACGGACACGACGTGGTAGGCGCACGCCTGACAAGAAATATTCTTACTGATCTCAAGTTCCCGAGAGAAATAATTGAGAAGGTGGTAAAACTGGTGCGCTGGCATATGTTCTTCTCCGAGACGGAGACAATTACGCTCTCGGCCGTGCGTAGAATCGTGCGTAATGTCGGCCCGGATCTGATCTGGGATCTCATGAACGTACGCAATGCCGACAGGACAGGAATGGGCAGGCCCAAGGAGACCACATACAGACTGCGTAAGTACCACTCGATGATCGAGGAAGTCATGCGTGATCCCGTTTCAGTTAGACAGCTCAATATAAATGGGGGAGATATAATGAGCTTAACTGAAACGGGACCAGGTCCTCATGTGGGCTACATTTTAGAAATA
Organism: Candidatus Parcubacteria bacterium; assembly: GCA_019658995.1. Lineage (GTDB taxonomy): Bacteria > Patescibacteriota > Minisyncoccia > Phycocordibacterales > Zambryskibacteraceae > JAIFWN01. Next base: position 2,106 of record JAIFWN010000009.1, on the reverse strand, counting down.
CTGCTCTCCGAAGTCTTGGAAGATCCGAAGAAGAACGAAAGAAAACATTTGGAATCCCGCGTGCTTGCGCTTATGACTCTCTCGCCAAAGGAACTGGAGAAACTAGGCATTGAAGCCCGCGAGAAAAACCAAGGCGAAGACGAAAAAGAGATAGAAGAGATCAAAGAAAAATACAAAGTTGAATAGGGTCGGCCATCCGTGATAGGGTAGCGACAGAACTGACTCAAATGGGGGTGCAAGTTGAGCTCATCTGATCGATGGGCAGTGATAGCGGCCTTAGGCGGAGATCTCAGCGACTTCGGCGGAAGGATTGGCCTTGAGACGAGAGCTCATTGCCATGAAGCGGCATATGTTTACCGGGAGCTTAAGCCGGAGTTTGACCGAGCCATCATTCTTGTTTCGGCTGGCATGGCTCCAAAAGATGCGCCGAGGCAGCAGATTACCATGGCACAGATGATGTCAAACTTCTTGGTCATGGGAATCGGTATCGACTCGAGGGATGTTCACATTGCGGCTAATCCCGATGGCAAGAATGTCTGGGGTACGCGTAAAGAGCTAGAGCCTGCCATCCGGTATCGACGTAATATCGGTACGGACGAACCCGTGCACGTGGTATCAAGCCGGTACCATCTATTTCGCTCGGGGATGATCGCCAAGGTTGGCTTCGGAGAAAAGGTTATACTCCATGGAGCTTGGGGGAGGCCGTCCAATGCTTTCGAAGAAATCTGGAAGATTCCCGGAGAGTTCTTGAGGCTTAAGTGGCCGAGATTCGATAAATGGATCGATAGGGTCCGCAGGCGGAGCATCTGACTCCGTTTTTTTATTGTAATGAAAAATCCCGATCCGCCAGCTGGCGGAAGTCGGGATCTTTCATAAGTGGATGAAAACTTTACCTGACTGCGTCCTTCAAAGCCTTTGCGGGGCGGAACTTGGGGACACGCATCGAGGGGACGGAGATCGACTCGCCTGTGCGAGGATTCCGAGCCATGCGGGCTGCGCGAGTCTTCGTCGAGAAGATGCCGAGACCGGCGATCGAGACTTCGCCGCCCTTCTTCAAGGTGTGAACGATAGAATCGATGACAGTATCAACAACCTCCTCGGCCTGAACTTTGGTGCCGCCGAGCTTGCCGTGGACTGATTCTACGATTGCCTGCTTGTTCATTAGAGGGTTGTTATTACTTGTAAACCCATACCGATTATATATTAGGCCGTTTTTTAAGCAATAGCTATAAAGATAGTCTATCTCGCAAATTCGATAGCTCTGTTTTCCCTAATGACATTAACCTTGATCTCACCAGGGTAGCGGAGCTCTTTCTCAATGCGGAGAGCTATATTTCTAGCCATATTTTTAGCCTCAAGGTCGGAGATTTTGCCCGGTTCGACGAAAACGCGTATCTCACGCCCGGCCTGGAGAGCGTATGCCTTCTCCACACCGTCGAAAGATGTTGCGATATTTTCGAGATCTTCGAGGCGTTTCAGGTAATTTTCAACCGTATCGCGCCTTGCTCCGGGCCTGCCGCCGCTTATGGCATCGGCCGTCTGAACTATGACCGATTCGACTGTCTCGTAGGGGTATTCGCCGTGATGAGCTTGCATGGCCTTTATGATTTCTTCTGATACGCCGAACTTCTGCAGGATCTTGCGGCCTATGTCCACATGGGTTCCGGCAACCTCATGATCCAGAGCCTTACCAATGTCATGGAGGAGCGCTCCGGCTTTGGCTACGGCTACGTCAGCGCCGAGCTCCTCGGCAATCATACCGGCCAGGTGCGCCATCTCTATTGAGTGTTCCAGAACGTTTTGCCCATAACTTGTGCGGAAGTGGAGCCGCCCGAGGATAGCCAGGAGCTTAGGGTCGAGATTGAAGAGCCCGCACTCGAAAGCGGCCTGCTCGCCCTTTTCTTTAATAATTTTATTGGTTTCAACCTTGGCATTCTCGACGAACTCCTCGATCTTGGCTGGCTGTATGCGTCCATCGGCGATTAAATTCTCCAAAGCCAGGCGGGCCACGGCGCGACGCACCGGATCGAAGCTCGATATGGTAATAGCGCCAGGAGTATCGTCGACAATCACTTCCACTCCTGTGGCGCGTTCAAAGGCCTTGAT
>JAIFWN010000008.1 GCA_019658995.1 Candidatus Parcubacteria bacterium | reverse complement strand
TTGCGGTGCTTCTCAAAGTAGAGCGAGTTTGGCTGGACTATGTCCATCACTTCGTAGATGGCGTCGGGACGGAGCATGATCGAGCCGAGGAGCGCCATCTCGGCATCGAGATTGTGGGGAGGGACGCGGATTTTGAGCTGTGCCAGAGGCGACTCGTTCATCCCTATATTTTACGCCTCAGAGGCTCGTCGACAAGTATACAAACTGATGAGTTTAGTGGAGAATTGGTGGGCAAGGTGTGTATAGCAGTTATGATACAATCAGGGCGTAATAATATTATGTCAAATATGAATGAAAATATGCCTGAAGGAATAGGTGCGGACGAATATACCAACGAGTCGTTGAGGTGGGTCAATCCCAAGGACGGGTCGGTGCATAACTTCAAGAGTCTGGCTGAGAAGATGCAGTTCCTGGAAGATCAGAACAAGCAGGAAAATAGATAACAAAATCTCCCCGAAAGGGGAGTTTTTGTTTGTTATAATATTTTCATGTCAGAAGTTCTTCGCTTCAATAGTCCCGAGGAGGAGCTTGCTTATTTGCGCGGCAAAGTCATGGAGAGCGAGAAGCACTTCATCGGAGTCGAAGGCGCACCGGACCAGAGGGAGATCGTACGCCAGACTCTCCGGGAAGAACACTCCCAGCTGCCAGTGACCGTACGGCATTCCGGCGCGGTCAAAGAGACCCTGGAGAGAGTCGGCAATAAACCGAGTGATGCCCAGCTCGAGGAAATGGTCGCCGTAACTCGGGAGAAAGGTGTTTTCCACGCACTCTCGGTAGTGGAGAAAATAGAGGACTGGAAGCACGAGGATGACTATCACGACTATCTTGTGGATCTGGTGCGCCAGGGCCTCAGGCCGAAGGGTGTGGAGGAGAGAGGCCCAATGTACAGAGCCCTGTCGATGACTCTCTTCGAAGTCATTATGCCGGATAACGATCCTGCGACGAACGCCGGACAGGCAAACTTAAAGACCCTTATCTCCGGCATGGAGCAGTTCTATGCCGGCATGATCTCCGTCTCAGAGAAGGAGACTATGGGTAAAAACTACTTCGTGCTCGAAGTGGCAAACGAGAACGGCAGGGAGGAAGCTTCTTTCTTCGTCTCCGTTCCGAACGAGAAGAAAAGTCTTTTTGAAAAGCACCTGCGTTCCGTTTTCCCTAGTGTCAGGCTAGTGGAGCGTACCCGCGACTACAACATCTTCGAGGAGCACAGCGCCACGGCCGCGGCGGTGGCGCGACTCTCCGGACCGTCGGCGTATCCCCTGAAGACTTTCGAAGCTTTCGATCACGATCCGCTGAATGCCATCCTCAACTCTTTCAATAAGATCCCCAAGGACGGCGCCGGTGCTGCCATACAGATATTCTTCAACCCGCAGAGCGATACTTATGCCAGGCGGTACCAGTACGCTCTCTCCAGGATCCAGAAAGGAGAGAAGGCCAAGGAAGTTCTTGCGGAACGCGACTTTGGCGGAGAGATTGCCAAAGGCCTGATCGATCTTTTCAAGACTAAGAAGAAGGAGGACCCGACAAAACCCAAGATTATTGACACCGAAGCCCTGGAGAGGGTGCAGAAGAAGCTCGAAAGCCCGATAGTCGCCACAAACATAAGAGTGGTAGCTTCCGCTCCCAATGCCGGGGAAGCGGAACGCATTCTTACCGACATGGAGTCGGCTTTCAATCAGTTCGAAGTCCCCGGCGTTAACAAGCTGGATTGGCAGCGGGCAGGCGGTGCCGGCTTCTACAGGAATTTTTCTTTCAGGCTTTTTGACGACAAGGCCGTGCTGCCTCTGAATCTTCGTGAACTCACTACCATTCTCCACTTCCACACGGTATCGCTCGCCGGAGCGGCGTCTCTCAAGCAGGCCAAAGCTAGCGAGGCCGAGGCGCCGCGCGAAATGCCCTCAGTAGGCACGCTTCTCGGTATAAACCGCTTCCAGGGGCGAGAGAGGGAAGTGCGCATCAGCGCCGAAGATCGCCTGAGACACTTGTACGTGATAGGTCAGACAGGTACGGGCAAGTCTACACTTCTGAAAAATGTAATTGTTCAGGATATCAGAAACGGCGAAGGCGTGTGCGTCATAGATCCGCACGGTCAGGACGTACAGGACATACTCTCCAATGTCCCGGCGGAGAGAATGCAGGATGTTATTTATTTCGACCCAGCCTCAACCGAGCGCCCGCTTGCTCTCAATATGCTCGAGTACGACCAAAGCCGTCCGGAGGAAAAGACTTTCGTCGTTAACGAACTCTTCAACATTTTCCAGAAGCTCTATGGCAAGGTGCCGGAGAGCATGGGGCCGATGTTCGAGCAGTACTTTAGGAATGCCACAATGCTCGTTATTGACGACCCGGCTTCGGGATCAACCCTTCTCGACGTCTCTCGAGTCCTCTCCAACAAGGAGTACAGGCAGATGAAGTTAAGCAAGTGCAAGAACCCTGTGGTTGTCCAGTTCTGGCGCGAGGTGGCAGAGAAGGCGGGCGGCGAGGCGGCCCTGGCGAACATCGTGCCATACGTGACAAGCAAGTTCGACATTTTCCTGGCCAACGACATCATGCGTCCGATCATCGCCCAGGAAAAGTCGTCCATTAATCTCCGGGAGATCATGGACGGGAAGAAAATACTCCTAGTTAATTTGTCCAAGGGCCGCCTCGGGGATGTGAATGCGAACCTCATAGGCCTCATACTTGTCGGCAAAATCCTGATGGCGGCGCTCGGCAGGGGAGCTGGCCTGTCTGCGCAGGCAGGCAGCTATCCGCCGTTCTATTTGCATATTGACGAGTTCCAGAATGTCACGACCGACTCCATAGCGACGATACTCTCCGAAGCGCGCAAGTACAGGCTCTCGCTTACCGTCGCTCACCAGTTCATCGCGCAACTTGAAGACAGTATTAAAAATGCCGTCTTCGGTAACGTTGGTTCTATAGTGGCTTTCCGGGTCGGAGCTGATGATGCGGAGTATCTGGAGAAGCAGTTTGCACCGGTCTTTACCGCCAAGGATCTTATGAATATTGATAATCGCCAGGCTTATGTGAGAATGCTTGTGAACGGCCGGCCGGAGAAACCCTTCTCTCTCGAGACTCTCCCGCCTCCGCAGGGGAACATCTCAAACGTTGACTCGCTTTCCGAAATGACCAAGCTGAAGTATGGGCGCAACAGGGAGGAGGTGGAGCGTGAGATAATGGCTAAATACCAAAATGCCTGAGGGATACATGCCGAACGAAGAAGAATATAAGCTGGCGCAAGAATCGCTGACCCCGGAGCAGAAAGCCGAGTCGATGGAAAGGGAGGAGAAATTTTACGCGGTAGATGACGTAGAGGCTCTCAAGGATTCGGAACTGGAACTTAGAATCAGCGAAGACGGCAAGGAGGCTACCGTTACCGGTCGTGTAAAGGATCATAAGATTGTCGTGCGGAAGTTCGATAAGGACGGAGTTAGAACTTTCGAAGCGCAGATCGATAATTACGATCTTATTCAGGGAGATATGGCCAAAGAGCTTTTCAAGAAGTATTACCAGATAGCCAAGGCCCAGATTTGAAACAAAATCTCCGGATTACTCCGGATTTTGCTACCAGTAGAGTTTCAGGCGATCGAGTACGAGGAGAGTATTGTCTTCTCCGAAAGCCGAGAGGATATCGCCGGAGCATCTTTCTCCGCCGCCTGCTACAACCAAACCTGAAGGAATGGCGCAGATAGTGGCTTTGGCACTGGTCTTCTTACTCTGAATTTCCAGTTCGCCGTTGTCCCTGAATCTGACAACAAAATTCTCGTTTTCGAGTGTCTCCACGAATCCTCGCTAGGTTCAAGTCCAAAAACCTATTATATCATTAATTAGATCCTTCTTGATTGTCTATCCAATAGAGCGCAGTCATATCCTCAGTATCAATGACTCCCCATTGTTTTTTGAACAATTCATCTCTAATTTTGTCTGATTCTGCAAAATCTTTATTTTTTCTGGCAATATCTCTCTTCTTCTTAAGTTCTACAATTTCAGCCGATGGGAGTTCGATTTCGTGCAAATTTAATCCTAGAACTTTATCAAAATCTAAAATCGTCTGCCGCTTGTCTGCCAATCGTATATCTCCATCTCCTAGTAATTTCCATACTACGGCCAGAGCCTCAGGAGTATTTAAATCGCCCTCAATTGCTTTCAGGAACTCCTTTTTGTAATTCATATTTGTACTTCCATCCTCACTAGGCATAGTCGATACGTTCATTCTCAATCGCTTATATGCATTCTGTGCGGCTTCGAGTGCTTCCCAACTGAAATTGGTAGGAGTGCGATAGTGCGATAGCAAAAGAAGATAACGATAAGCCAAAGGAGAGAAACCCTTCTCTTTTATATCTTTCAGGGTGAAGAAGCTGCCAGCAGACTTGGCAATTTTCTCTCCCGAGAGTGTGACAAATTCGTTATGCATCCAGTAGTTGGCAAGCGGCGTATCATATGAGGCTTCGGACTGGGCTATCTCGTTGTTGTGGTGTACGGGTATGTGGTCGATGCCGCCGGTGTGAATGTCGAATGGCTGGCCTAGAAGCTCGCGCGACATGGTCGAGCACTCAATGTGCCATCCGGGGAAGCCCATACCCCACGGCGAGGGAAAACCCAAGCGATCTTCTCTGGACAGTTTCCATAGTACGAAGTCTCGCGGACTCTTCTTGCCCTCGGAACCTACTCTCGCCTTGCTCTCATCGAGAGGTGTAAGACCTCCAAGTCTGCCATAATCCTGAAGCTTGCCAGTGTCGAAATAGATCCCATCATCGAGTTTGTATGCGTAACCTTTTTCCTCAAGCTTTTGCACCAGTTCTATTTCCTGTTTTAAGTATTCGGTCGCACGGGGGAAATGGTGCGGAGTCTCTATATTCAAAATTTTGAGATCGTCTTTGAAAGCCTGCTCGTACTTGTCAGCAAGCTGTTTTAAACCTTCGAGCGATAGGGGCAATCCTTCGCGTTTCAGGCCCTTGACCATCTTGTCATCGCCCGAGTCGGCATCGGAGGAGAGGTGGCCGATATCGGTAATGTTTACGACCTGTCTGACCTTGAGGCCTCCATACTCAGCTGTGCGGCGCAGTATATCGGCAAAGACGTAAGAGCGCAGGTTGCCTATGTGGGCGTAGTCGTATACGGTCGGTCCGCAATGGTACATCCCGACCTCGCCGCCCCTGATCGGTTTGAACTCCTCGGTCTTTCCCGAGAGCGTATTATGGACGGAGAACATTAGCTTCAAGTATAATGGGAGGAATGGATTTTAGAAAGTTGTCATCGAACGCCGTAGCGGGCGCCATACTAGTGGCTGCTCTCTTCTTCTCCCTTGGATATAATCGCGGCAAGGGCGCGGGCCTCGCCTCCGCGGCTCAAAGCGAGCTTAGGAATACCGCCGAGGGACAGCCCCCGCAGGTCGATTTTGCCCCTTTCTGGAAGGCCTGGGGCATTATCAAGAAGGACTTCGTGCCCACAAGTACCAGTACCAAGGCCGCAAGCGACCAGAAGCTCGTCTACGGTGCCATACAGGGCATGGTCAGCTCCTTAGGCGACCCGTATACCGTCTTCTTTCCTCCCGTCGAGAGCAAGCAGTTTGCTTCTGACATCAAGGGGAGCTTTACCGGTGTCGGCATGGAGGTTGGTATCCAGAACGGAAGCCTGACAGTAGTTGCCCCCCTCAAGGGATCGCCGGCTGAAGCGGCCGGACTCCGCGCTGGTGACAGGATACTGAAGATTGATGACAAGGATACTGTTAATCTCTCTACCGAGGAGGCTGTAACTCTTATACGCGGAGCAGAGGGTACTCCGGTCAATCTCACAATATCCCGCACCGGCAAACCCCTGCCGTTCGAAATCAGGATTGTCCGCCAGGTTATCAATATCCCTGTAATCGAGACCAAGAACCTCGGCAACGGCATCTTCTATATCGCCCTTTACAGCTTCACTGAGAACTCGCCGCAGCTCTTCCGCGGCGCTCTCAGGGAGTTCATAGAGTCTGGATCCGGTAAGCTCGTGCTTGATCTGCGCGGCAATCCAGGGGGATATCTTGAAGCCGCTCTCGATATGGCCAGCTGGTTTCTTCCTCCTGGAGCGGTAGTGATCAGAGAAGATTATGGAGGTGAGAAGGAGGAAACCATCTTCCGTTCTAAAGGCTATAACGTCTTCAACGACAATCTGAAAATGGTGATACTTGTTGATGCCGGTTCGGCCTCTGCCTCGGAAATTCTTGCCGGAGCGCTTTCGGAATATGGTAAGGCAACTCTCATAGGAGAGAAGACTTTCGGCAAGGGCTCTGTGCAAGAGCTTGTGCCTGTTACCGGAGACACATCGCTCAAAGTCACCATTGCCCGCTGGCTCACCCCGAACGGATTCTCCATATCCAAACAGGGCATAACGCCGAAGATCGAGGTTAAGCGCACCGAAGCCGATTTCAAAGCCGGCAGAGATCCGCAACTCGACCGCGCCGTAGAATTTCTCAAAACCGGAAAATAATGAAAGTAATTCTTTTGAAGGATGTGAAGGGGGTAGGGAAGCGGTATGAGGAGAAGCAAGTGGGTGATGGATACGCCGCCAATTTTTTGATACCCAGGAAACTCGCTGTGCCGGCGACAGGCGCTGCCGCTGGCATGATCAAGAACATGAAGGAGAGCGATTCTAAGCACCGCGACGCGGAGCATAAAAAGCTCGAAGAACATGTACACAAGCTTGCCAATACCACTGTAAGTATTTCCGCCGCCGTAAACGAGCAGAACCACCTCTTTGCCAGTCTCACCCGTGAGAAGATTTCCAATCTGCTTAGCGAGAGGGGAATCGAGGTTCCGGCCGACTGCATTGTCTTGGAACAGGCTATAAAAGAAGCTGGAACACATACTATACCGGTAAAAATAGGGGATAAGGAAACTCACTTCACCCTCTCGATAGAACCCAAATAAAAACCAGTCCCGGAGGACTGGTTAACGCGAGGACTGCTGCTCAGTCTGTTTGCGTATCTTCTCGGCAGACTCGCGCCGCAGGCGGGCGATCGTACTGAGGCTCAGGGCATAAGCCGCCGCCTGGCGATAGCGTTTTTCGTGACTCCAGCAGAAAGCCAGGACATCTTCGAGCGTCTGCGGCTCCTTCTGGACCGGATGGTCGAGAGTCGCGGTCATGGCAAATTCCTTCAAAGCCTTGATCATCTCCTCCGAAAAGTCCATCTCATGGAAAACGAGATGAAGCTGGCCGGTGTGGATCAGTGTTTGTAGTACATCCGCTTTGGAAGCGAGGATCGCTTCATGCAGAAAGCCCCTTCTTTCCTGTTTTTGCCACTGGACTGTCCAGTAATACATACGCGCGATGTAGTCGACTGCGTCCTGTCGCGAAGGGCGGTTCTCTCCGGCCGGAATGTTTTTCCTTTGGGAGAGGAAGCTCCATACCATCTTGTGCATTTCAGGATTGCGCATCAGCCGGTGACTGACGCGGTCTGGTTCGATACCTTCTTCGCCGAAGAATCTCGTAGCCAGGAGATCGATAAGCTTGAAGCGGACGTTGATATGTCCGTCGCCTTCCCTGTATGTCCGGATATCGGCAAGATGGAGGAGATACTTGAATATCTCAACAGGTGCTTCACGATAAATCTCTGGATGATTGAGCAGAAAGAAGAGCATGCTCTCAGCTACGAACCACCGGCCGTCGCCGGCCCACTCGTGTTCGAACTCCTCCAGCCACTCTTTCCATGACGATGGGGAGTTGGCGAACCTTTCGAGGGTCACCTGACTGCTTACTACTGCGTCCGAACTTGTCATTATCCTATCCTTGTGTAAAAGAGCTGATTCCGCCTTCTTGTGCGGTAAGCTCAAATTATGCTTCAGGCAGTATTTTGTCAAATAAAAAAGATCCCCAATGGGGACCTATACAGTCGCTTCGATCTCCGACAGTGAGAGGGTCTCAGTCTCCTGGATCTCCGTACGGATCTCGGATATGAGTACCGCACAGAGCGCAAGGATATCGCTGGTTTCCGGAGTTTCTCCGCGTCTGACATTGAAGCAGTAGATCTCGACTGTGTTGGGGTTCAGCTTCCTCAGCCTGACACCGAAACGCGATCTTACCCGCTTTCGAATTTCCTCGAATACGGCATCGCGATCCGAACTCTCCTGAAGCCTGTAGTCACATGCTTTGAGAAGGAGGCTGTAGATACATCTGCCCCATTTCCTGCCGACCATCTCTCCGCTCTCGATAAGTTCCTCGAACCGATCGAGTTCATGAGGAAGTAGGGTCCGCAGCATCCGTTTGATGTGCGGTGATGCTTCTTCGGCTGTTACGACCGTTTGCTGCATCCGGTATGTCTCCGGTTGGGGTGTGGAACTAATGTACTATTCGTCAGGAGTTAGACCACGCTGACGACCTTCTTCCTTAGAACCTTGTTGTCGAAGTGGGTCTTGCGCTTGTATGAGAGGGTGACCTTGCCGTCCTTGAGGGCGAAGAGAGTATCGTCTTTGCCTATGCCGACGCCCTTACCCGGGAGGATGTCCGTGCCGCGCTGGCGCACCAAAATCTGGCCTACAGTGGCCGATGCTCCGGGCGTGATCTTGATTCCGAGGTATTTCGGATTGCTGTCGCGCCCGTTTTTACTGGCTCCGCCTGATTTTTTGGTTGCCATGATCTATAATTTAGCCTGATGAGTATAACCGAAGAATTCAGCTTTGACAAGGAGGGGGAGGTGGTCAGGTTCCCGCACCTGAGACGCTATTTTTTAGCCTCTGTAATCATCCTCATAGCCCTGCTCTCTTTCGGGGTAGGCCGACTTACAGGAGGGGAGAGGGAAGGCGTGACTATCAATTACGACCCTAACCTGGCCGTACCTGCGGCTGCTGTAGCTCTATCCAAACCGAGAGTGACAGCAGATACGGGCCATAGTGTCTTTGCCTCGTCCAAAGGTAAACGCTATTACTACCCAGGCTGCAGAAACACCATAAGCGAGAAGAATAAGGTCACCTTCGCTACGGAAACTATGGCCGAAAAGGCCGGCTACACTCTCGCTAGCGGCTGCAAGAAACCCTAATTTAGCCTCAAATTACACCATAAAAGAGCTTGACAAGCAAGGCCAAGTGTGCTAGTATGTATAGGAATCAGCCAGAGCGCTGATTTTGCTTTCTAAGGAAAGCAGGAGGGAGCAGTATGCGGTCACAGCCACTCCACTTAATCATTTAGCTTACAGTTATTTTACAGCTCGTATCCCTAGGTCTAGCACTAGCTCTTTCTGGTCAGCCTACACCTTCACTCGTACCTAAGGTCAACCCGGTGGTACAGATTGCCAAGGTCGCAGCCACTGAACCCAAAGAGATTAAGTCCGAAGACTATGGACCGATGACGGATCCCGCCAATGTAAGGCGCTTCCTCGAAGACTACTTCTCAGACATGCCCCAGCTCGTAAGAATTGGGCAGTGTGAGTCCCACTTCCGCCAGTTCAATAAACATGGACAGGTGCAGAGGGGAGAGAAGAACAGTTATGACGTCGGTGTGATGCAGATCAATGAGTTGTACCATGCTGATGAAGCAAAGGCGCTCGGAATCGACATCTACACCATCGACGGCAATGTGGCCTTCGCCCGCAAGCTCTATGAGCGCAGCGGCGACAAGCCCTGGAAGTCCTCTTCTCCTTGTTGGAGCAAGTCTGAGGATCTAGCCATCAACCCGTCTGCGCAGGCAGGCAAGAACTAATAGTTCGCACACAGGCCCCGTAAGGGGCTTTTGTGTTGCCCATAGCAGCCGGTGTAAGTGTGCTTCTTTCTTTATGACAGCGTTAAGTCAAATAAAATTTAAATAAAAAGACCAGAGCTATGTGCGCTGGTCCGGCTCACAAAACGGTTTCTGGTCACCTTCGCGGTACCAGTCGTCGAGGTAGGCCTGGTAAGACTTAAAGCCGAGAGGCCTCTCCCTCAGATTCTTGTGGCTTGTCACGAAGTCGAGCGTGGTGAGGAAAGTGACCAGCTCCTTTACCCCGTCTGCGTGCTCTCGAGGTAGAAGGACCGAGAGACATTCGGCATACCCATTGGTGCTGTGGTCGAGCAGAGTGTACAACTGTATGCCAGCACCATTGGATAGCTCATACTGATCGAGATGCGCAATCTCCTCATGCAAGTCGCCGCTCCGGCCGCCGCTCTTGCGCCACTCCGAATGCACTTTGTGGAAGTGCCCCTCGAGATATTGGCGCACATACAGTATGAGGCTTTCGCTCCTGCCGACGCAGATATACAAGCGCGAGGGTTCGTCAGCGGGTCCGAGCATGGAGTCGCTGATTTCCGCCGAAGAAGTAGTAGCTGAGTCCGTCATGAGTAGCTCCGTTATGGGGTTGGATTGGAACCGAATCTAAGGAACACCTTATCAGAGGAGAATAAAAATACCAGCAATGAGCTGGCACATTAGAACCGCTATCTGGACTTGTTCTTGCGTACCGGAGTGACACTGTAGCCGTAGAATGGCTCGCCGGATTTGCGCAATTTGCGGAGGCGGTCTCTGCTCAGGTAGGGACTGAGCTGCAGATCGTTCTCGGCAAAGCTCCAAGCCAGTTTACGGGTAGGGAAGAACCCTTTGAATATCTCCCGCTGTGGTTTTCTGGCTTTCGCCACCCAGCGGTGTTCGGTGAGTTCGAACTTTACCCCAGGGCTTTTGCGCTTAGGCATGTGTTTTACCTCGAGGATGTCTCAAACCAGATTAGCACCCATTACTATGAGGGGGAAGTGGGTGTGTTCTAATCATAGTCGTGTCGCACAATATATCTTTTCCGCGAGTAGCTTATGCGACACATAGCCCTATGAGCTTAGGCTAACGATCCAAGTTCTTATCTATCTTGAGCGGTCTCCTCTTTTTGGCGAAGCCTGTGAAGGTATCCCAGCACATAAGTTTCTGCCAGCTCCCCAATTGCTTCTTCTTGTTGCTTACCAATTTATCTACCTCCCCTTGCGAGATATCCGTGTTCATCTGTAAGAATATGACTGGGTATTTATTCATCTGGTCACCGACATATTTGCCAAGTTTGCTATTAATACAGCCGGTGAGGTTCCTCTTATCACTCGGGTAGAAAATATCAATGCAAAAGCCTCCACCCTTGTCATATACGAAGAAATCGGCCCTGGAACGCTTATCATCGATAAAGAAGTACTCGCGGTGTACGAATTCCTTGCCAAAGGCCTTTACAAGGAAGGTGTAGACCTCATTCTCGAGTTTATGACCGCGTTCATTGATGACTCGAGCCCGCTCGGCACTGTAATTGCCTGTACGAAAGTCGTGATTGTCTCCTAAGCCAAACTGCTTCCTCAATGCGACCAAGCCGCCAAAGCTCCTCTCTATGGATCTTGCAGCTGGCAAGTACGGATATTTGTTTACTTCGGTTGCTGTCGGATAGCGTTTATGTTCTTTATAGAAATGTTCCAGGCCGGCTTTGAGCTGTTCAAGTGTCCAGGGCTTCTGTTTGCCACCCGCCTTTTGTAGCCTTAGTTCCATCTATCAATTATGGCACTTTCCTTTATGTCGCACAAAGTATAACTAAGCTATTCGGTCTCCCCCATGAAAGGGATAATTAAATGCTTGTGGGGCCTTTGGTGTCTGGCTCGGTTGGCGCTCAAACTCGATGCCAGGGTTACGGTGTGTGTGCCGTATCTCCTGTCGATATTGTCTACGGTGTTAAATACTTCATTCCATTTCTGCTTTTTGACCACTTCCCCGAAGAGGTCGCTTTGGGCCATGTTTTGGGGGACTAGGCCGGCCAAAGTGACGCCAGTTGCTCTATATAAGACGCCGGGCTGGTATACGGCATCAAAAGTCTTGCGGATTTCGTTTAGAATTTCGTTCGGTGCCTGGAGAGCGGCCGCCAGAGGTATCTCCATGCGGTGGTAGCGGAATTCCTGCGTCTTGAGAAAGTAGTAAATCCTTTTTGCCACCAGTCCGTGCGAACGGGCCTTGCCCGCGGCATGCTCAACGTTTCTTGAAAGTTCGGAGAGTATATGAGCCTCGTCAGTCGTTGGCGGTGTGAAGGTGCGCGTAGCTTGAAGGCTCTTCTGATCATCCTCATGCTCGCTCCGGACTCCGTAGACCGGCGTACCGCGCAGTTCATGCCAGATCTCCACATGCGGCCGGGCCAGGTTCTCATCCACCCAGCGGAGCGGCCTCTCGGCAAGATCCAAAGCGGTCTTGATACCGTACTTATATAGAGAGAGGCTCGTGGCCGGTCCTATGCCCCACACCTGCCCTATTTGGATGTCGCGGAGGAAGTCGGGGATCTCGGAGGGTTCTATGACGGTGAATCCGTCAGGCTTCTGGTACTTGCTGGCTACTTTGGCTACGACTTTTGTAGGTGCCAGGCCGAGGCTGAAGGTCATACCCAGTTCGCGGTTAAGGGTCTCCTTAATGGAGCGGGCAATGTCTTCATATGAGAGGTTCTCCCGCTCGAGGCCGGTGATGTCGGCAAAGCATTCATCAATAGAGTACTCCTCTACCCTGTCGGTGAAGCGTCGCACAATATCGTACATCCTTTGGGCAAACATGCCGTAGGTGTGGTAGTTGGAGTTGACCACTATTACCTCCGGGTAGAGCTTCTTAATCTGATACACCGGCATGCCGCGGTGTATACCAAGTCTCTTCGCTTCCGGCGACATGGCAGTGGCAATGCCACGCTCCTGGCCGGTAACTACGGGCTTCCCCTTCAGCTTCGGATTCAAAGCAATTTCACAGGAGGCGAAGAATCCATCACCATCTATATGAACTATGGCTCGTTTCATCTATTTATTAGTATTTTCTTATGACGGCGCGTACGACGGCAGGAATTTTGAGTTCTTCTACGGGGTAAATGTCCTTGTACCTACTATTTGACGCTTCAAGGTAGTGTTTATTACCTTTTTTGCGGAAGTACTTCATCGTGTACTCGCCATCGACCTCCGCTATGACGATGTCGCCCACCCTCGGCTCCGCGCCTCGCTCCACCAAGACCATGTCGCCGGGCATGATGCCGGCGCCGATCATGCTCTCGCCCTTGACCTTCAGCATATAAGTCGCCTCCTTCTTATCTATCAGGAATTCGTCCAAACTCATGGTGTCTATAAGCTCCTCCGAAGCTGAGGTTGGGAAGCCAGCCTCTATGAGGCCTAGTACCTTAACTTCACCGAGATTTTTAGGAATTAATCTGCCTGTCTTATCCTTCCCTACATAACCCTTGTCTATGAGCTTTTGTATAAAATAACTGACCGCACCCTTAGACCTGTAGCCCAAGATCCCCTCCAACTCAGAAAAACTCGGCATCCTTTTGTGCCCTCTATAAAAATCCGCAATCTTGGCTACTTCCAATTCCATGCCTTAAGTATAGCATGGCTTTAGAACGAATGTACTATTTAAGATAAGGATTTCTACTTTTTAAGTCGTCAATCTGATTTTGTAAACTATTTGATTCACCTTGATTACTAATATTTATTAGCATATCAATTTTGTTCGCCAGTATTCCATAAGAAGCTTCTCTAGATCTATAGCCATCTACAATTATTCCACCAAGAGCAACGGCTCCTCCAAAAAAACCAACGAATAAAACGATAATAATACCGACCATTAAGTAATTAACTTTTTTTACCTCATTTTTTAAATTCTCAAAAGATTCTGGGGTCACATTTCCTCTAGAATTCTTTTTTGTTGGATGTCCGGAAAATTCAGCCATTTGTGTTCGTTACAAGTGGTAGAGCCGGAGCTTGAACGACGGGAGGAGAAATGAAGAAAGTCAGTGTCATGTCTCTAATCTTTGAGTCAGTTTTTGTTTGGGCTTTTACAGTAAATGATATGTCTCTATTATCATTTGTTTTCCAAATTACCGTCTTTCCAAGGCTAACTGCTCCAAGGTTACGGTTGAACCCCTTTAATTCAATATTTAAAGTCTTTGTTGCTTCGTCTGAAGTTGCGAGAATGCCGGATTCACTTGTGATGTCATTGAATTGAAATAGTAATTTCCAGTCTCCTAACAAGTTCTCAATTAAAAGTGTATCTCCAAAGAAGATGTAGTTGCCACTGGCTAGTATTTCATGATTTTCGTGGTCTGTAAGTTTTACAGGTTTACTAAGCATTGTTAGAAAAGTTCATTGAAATATACTACTTTCCTAGCTTTTGTATAGTCTCAAAATGGGCAGGGCTGACGGGTTGGACGGAGAGGCGACTCCCCTGCTGGGCGAGGTGAATGCCACCTAGTTTTGGATGGATCTTGATTTGGCTCAGAGTAACGGGAGTTTTAAATTTTTCTGCGAAGGCGAAGTCTACTTGGTACCAGATAGGATTTTCCTTCGTAGCCTTCGGCTCATAGTACTCACTCTTTTTATCAAAGGCCGTTGTGTCGGGATAGGCCTCCTTCACTACCTTGGCGATACCCACTACGGCCTTGGGCTCTGTAGAGGAGTGGTAGAAGAGGGCTAGGTCGCCCTTGCGCATCTCCTTTATGAAGTTCCTGGCCTGGTAGTTGCGTACGCCAGACCAGCTCGCCCTCTTCTCCTTCTTGAAATCATCTATGGAGTAGCAATCCGGCTCGCTCTTGATCAGCCAATATTTCATCCCAACTATGATAACAAAAAACCGTTCCTTCTTGTTAGTTAGAGGGAACGGTTTGGAGTGTAGCCGTAGAATCCCGGAGTCGCTTCGGCCGTAGCTGTTATTGAAACATGACATACCGTGCACCAGCGGGTGCGCATCGTCATGCGTTTCCGAGCATTGAATATCACACCCCAGAAACTCTTTGCCGATACCTGTGTCTTTGTCACTTCCTCTTCGAATGTGTCCCATCCACCGCAGGTATGGCACTGCATGTCTCTGCGGAAGGCTCTGCGTGAGATCAACAACTGGGCAAGGACCCCGGCAATAGCCAGTACCATGATCGTGGCCCAGATAGTGGCGAAGTCGAATATGTTTCGGAGCATTTTAACCTCGGTTCGGTGTCCGCTCACCACTCTACTCCTCTCTTGCACCAAGTCAAACAAAAAGCCACCTCAATGGGTGGCTGCTTCTTGGTAACCTCGATCCATGAAGGCGATTGCTTCGTCCAGGGAGTCCGAGTACATCGGCCCCATGTACCAGCTGAATCTTTTCCGAAGCCACTTTCCGTCATGCAAACTCTTACCGAAGACGATGAAGTTGGCGCCTATCCGAGATCGCCAATGCTCATCGTATCGGGCGTTGGCCTTCTCAGCGAACGCTACGATCTTCTCGAGCTCTTCGTCTGAGTAGTCGCCTGGGTTGCCCTCGACTCCTACGACAGAAACTGGTTCCGGATTGTCTGGCCCAGGACGCTTTAGGTATCGCATCAAGTGGTCCGCAGGATGCTCAGTATCATGGTCGAGCCATAGGAGTTTGGCAATGAGCTCTTCCCGATGGGTCATGATTTTCCTCGGTGTTAATCCTTTTTCATAATATAACTCAATTACCTATGTGTCAATAGTAGATAACAAAAAAGCCACCTCACGAAGAGGTGGCTGACTTCAATGTGTTCCTATCTCGGACTTGGTTCAGAGTCATTGTCAGTAGGCGCTCCCAACCATCTGTTGGGGGTTTGTAGATGATAATTTCCCGGTCATTGTAGCAGGCAATGAATTGGAGTGTTCTACCTCTCTGTTGTTCGAGATAGCGTAGAATGAGCTCAACTCTATCTCGAGAAGATTCGACCTCTTTCTTTACCATTCCGATTTGAGGACCGTACCCACCCTCGTCAGCAAAGAACCAGGTTTCACCGATGGTAATGGCCTGAAGTAGCTTAGTAGTGGTATCAGCTCTCTGGGCGGATATTCTCACCTCATTCCATTCCTGGCAGATAGCCCATATCCAGGGAAATTTTTTAAGCCACTGATTAAGGGATTTTAGCTCTTGTTTTGTCATCTGGACCTCCGTCCTTTGACCCAACCGGGCCTGATGAATGGTTAAAGAACTACCGAAATTCCACTCTACTCCCCTCTTAAGCTAAGTCAAATACTTTATGAGATCGTTTGGGGTTGAAGTATATTCCTTGAAAAGTGAATTTCTAGCATACTCCGGATCATTCTCCAGAGCGTAAATTGGTTTGCTCTTCGCATGAGCGTAGCCCAATTCTAAACTGACAGAAACACCGGCATATCCGCCTGGATTATATAAGAAGACTACATCCGCCGCGTCGATTTTGTCGAAGTGATCCAGAGTCAATTTATTTATAGCGGTTTGCTTCTCTCTCTTAGAAAGTTTTCCCCATTCTTCCATAGTCCAGGTTTGTAAGGGTGGTATGAAGGTTTTTGCTCCAGCTTTTTCCAGTTCGGCCATAAAAGCTTTAGCTTCCGTAGCAAACCGCCTGGAACTGCATAAGACTACCGACTTCATGCCTAAGAGCAAACCGCCTGGAACTGCATAAGACTACCGACTTCATGCCTAAGACTCTATCATAAATAAAAAAGCCCGTTTATAAGGGCTGGTTTTTGATCTTGTCGAGCGAGCCAGCTACCACCAGCTGGCGTATCAGCTCGTCGAATGTGGTCTTGTGGCAAAGGGCCGTGGCCGAGAGATGGAAGAGGATGGCTACATTCTCATCTTCTTCGTTATTTATCATCCAAGTCTGTTCCTGGCGAAGGATAGCGAAGTCCTCCGGAGCTGCGTCTTGGAGCATACCTAAGATGATGCCTACCCGATGACGGTTTTCGTCCACTAGATCAACAGCGCACAAGATGCAGGCCGACATTTCCATCTGCCTGCCAAAGCCTGTATGGGGCCGCTCGTGCTTTTCACAGTACAGGCCAGATTTCTTGGCACATTTGAGTCCTCCCTCC
>JAIFWN010000007.1 GCA_019658995.1 Candidatus Parcubacteria bacterium | reverse complement strand
GGTGGAGAGGAGCTCCTTCCTTACAATCTTCGGATTGGCCATAACCTTATCGGCTACGGTCTTGGCGGTGAAAATGGACTCCTGATTGAAAACAAAGAGGCGCATGATTTTGACCTTGGCCTCGCTTCCGAAGAGGTGGGATATAGACTTGCTCATGGCGCGTATTGTACCCCCAGCATATCCAAAGCGCCAGTTAGGCGGCCCTCTGAATGTCTTCTTCTTGAGCCAGACGCACAAGCTCATCCTCCAGCTCCTGATCAGTGGGAACTCGGCCGAGCTTATCCTCAAGGTCTTTTTCCACCTCGAACTCGGTCCGCATTTGCGAACTCATCATCTCTGATTCGCTCTTGGGCTCTTCTTTGCGCTTGAATAGTTCGAACATAGATAAATTTTAGCATAACAAAACTCCCCTTTCGGGGAGTTTTGTGGAGTCTTACTTAAGAGTAACCTTTCCTCCAGCTTCCTCAATTTTCTTCTTGAGAGTCTCTGCCTCTTCCTTCTTCATGTCTGCTTTGAGCATTGAAGGAGCTGCGTCGACGAGGTCCTTGGCCTCTTTGAGACCTAGAGCCAGGACTTCTTTGACGACCTTGATGACTGCGATCTTGTTGGCACCGCCGTCGGTAAGTTCGACAGAAGCCGTAGCCTTAGCCTCTTCGGCCGGAGCGGCTGCTGCTGCCGGGCCGGCTACTGCTGTAGCAGATACTCCCCACTTTTCCTCAATTGCCTTTACAAGAGTGTTGAGCTCGAGTACAGACAACTTTTCAACTGCTTCGATGATTTGTTCCTGTGTCATATTGATTAATTAGTTTTTTTAGCTACCTCATTAAGCGCGATAGCGAAGCGCTGTATAGGAGAGTTAATGATGTTCACGAACTTTCCTCGAAGCACGTCCATGGACGGAATCGCTGCGATCTCGGTCATCTCGGCCGCGTTCATGTACTTGCCACCGAAGACTCCGCCGAGGATTTTGAGTGCCTCAGGGAATTTCTTGGCAAAGTTGTAAATACCACGCGCCGGAGCCACCTCATCCTCGCCCCAAGCCATAGCGAGCTCGCCGGAGAGCTCTGGCTGTGCGCCTTCGAATTTCTCTGCATCGAGCACTCTTTTGGTAAGAGTCTTCTTCGACACCTGGTAACTCACACCTTCGCTTTTGAGAGCGCGGCGCAAATTTGTAGTATCTGAGACCTTGAGACCGTGGAAGTTCACGAAGACCAAAGACTTGGCATCTTTAAGGGCCTTGCCGAGCTCCTCTACTATCTCTCCTTTCTTTTGTTTGCTAATTGCCATTTGTCGTGTGAATTTTAGACAAATAAAATCGACCTTATAAGGTCGCTGACGAGCCTGCTGGCTTCAGAGTTTAGTCTCGAGAGGGCTTATGGATGCCTCTTGTCTTAGACCTTATTGGGAACTACTTTACAGGAAATAAAGAAGGAGTCAACTTGTGACTCCTATGCTGCCTCCTTGTATGGCGAGCGTTCCACGATTAGCCATATGAGATCCCAGTCGATCTGGTATTCGAGAGACACCTCGTCGAGAGCCGGTCGCGGCAGTATGCCAAGATCGACGAAGATGATGCATTTGGCACATACCTCCCGGATCTTATATGGCATTATTCCTTCCTCGAAGAGCGGCAGAATGTCTCTCGCGAGTACGTGGCCGAAGCAGGCTGATAGATCAGCTCCGCAATACATGCAGTTGCGTTCCACAGAGCCTCCGAAATTATCTCGGAAGATTATACCAGACCTACTTCTTCCCCACCTTTCTGCGGCGGACGATGGGGTTTTCAAACAAAAAAGCACACGCGATGTATTGCGTGCGCTCAGATCATCAGAGAATTCCTAGACTCTGCAGAGCTCTTCGTCGTTCCCAACGATCAATTGTCAACTTTAGGAAAATAGCTCCAAGAGAAACGACTGTTCCCCAGAACCCAACAACAATCATGAGTACACTAAGGATGACCATGCCCGCATTGTCATGCCTAATTCCTTCATGTATTAATGTGGTGAGTACAGTGATACCAAGGAAGAACCCGAAAGCGCCAGAGAGCTCCAGCATGATGAAAAGATTCAACCAAGACTCGCATACGTTAAGACGCGCAAGATTCCAGGTCAACGTAAGAAAGGACTTCATTACTCCTCCAGAGCAGGTTTTCTACCTCTACTACTAACACGAAGTTACCCGAGAGTCAACCCCTACTTCTTCCCTACCTTTCTGCGGCGGACGATGAACTTATTGGAGTACTTCTTGGCGCGGCGGGATTTCTGACCCTTGCCGGTCGGTTTGCCATATATGGATATAGCGCGGCGGCGACCTCTGCCCTGCTTGCCTTCACCTCCGCCGTGCGGATGGTCTACCGGGTTCATAGCCGTACCACGAGTGGTCGGGCGGATGCCGAGCCAGCGGCTTCGCCCTGCTTTACCGAGATTCACTAGCCTGTTCTCGTCGTTACTTACTTCGCCGATAGTGGCCCAGGCGGTCTCAAGGACTTTGCGTACTTCTGAAGAAGGCATCTTAAGGTCCACATATCCCTGATCCTTGGCCGAGACCTCCACATAGTTGCCGCCTGAGCGGGCGATCTTGGCGCCGCCATTAGGCTTAACCTCAACGTTGTATACGAAAGTGCCTACAGGAATATTTTTCAAAGGCAGGCGGTTTCCCGAAGTGAGCGGAGCGGTTTCCGAAACTATATAGGTATCGCCGACGCGGGCAGTCTTCGATAGAAGTACATAGCGCCTCTCACCATCCTTGTAGGCAACGAGACCGATGAAACCGGAGCGGTTCGGATCATATTCGATTGTTTTTATCATAAAAGGCACATTCTTCTTGTCGAAGCTGAAGTCGATATCGCGGTAACGCCTCTTGTGTCCGCCGCCCTTGTGCCTCGTCGTGATGCGGCCGGTGTTATTGCGTCCGTCTCCCCTTCTGAAACCTTTAGTCAGAGACTTAACCGGCTTTGCGGATGTGACAAATTTGCGGAAATTGATTCCGGTCATGTTCCTTCTGGACTTGCTTGTCGGATTGTAGCGTTTCATCTTCCTTTACTTATGCGACGTCGATCTTATCACCCTTTTTCAGATATACATAAGCCTTCTTGCCGCCGCCCTTCACCCCCCACTTGCCGCGGAAAAACTTCTTCTTCGAAGGTATGGAAACCATGCGCACGCCTACGGGCGTAACTTTGTACTTGGCTCTTATAGATGCGACGATAGTCTTCTTGGTGGCATCCCTCTCTACGTTGAAGGCATAAACATTCCGGAGCTCCTGCTGGATCGCCGACTTCTCGGTAATGCGGGGCTTTATGAGGACACTCTTTTTCTCAGTAGTTTTATCGGCCATGTTATTTGCTTATTTTAGGCAGTGTCTTCAAGGCCTCCTGCGGGTTCTCTATTACCAGATACTTGTAATTAAGAAGTATCAGAGGGTTGAGGTTGCGAGTTTCGATGACTTCGACATTGCCAAGGTTGCGCATACTTCTTTCCGTCTCGACATTTTTACCCGAGAGAGCGATGACTGCGGCATTCCTCTTCTTCTTGCTCGAACAGAGACGCTCGAAACCCTTAACTCCCGAGAGAGTCTTAAGGGTAGCTACGGCATCCCTGGTCTTCTTGGTACCGAGAGTTTCAACAAAGAGCACTTCGCCGTCTTTGTACTTTCGACTGAGGATTGTGTGGAGAGCCTTGGTCTTCATCTTCTTCGATACCGTACGCTCGAAGTTCTTCTCATTCCTTGGGCCATGAGCCACGCCTCCGCCGACCCACAGCGGTGAGCGGATGGACCCGTGACGGGCCCGGCCGGTACCCTTCTGCTGCCAGGGCTTCTTGCCTCCGCCGCGCACTTCGCCGCGAGTCTTGGTATGAGCAATCGGCGATCTCTTGCTTGAAGCAAGAGAGGTTGCGACCTGGTGCACCAAATCCGCATTCCAGGAGAGCCCGAAGACTTCCTCCGGGAGTTTGATAGTGCCGGCCTTTTCGGCCTTCAGGTTGTATACTGCCGCTTCCATGTTATTTCGTCTTTATCTTTATTACCGACCCCCGGCGTCCGGGTATGGCTCCGCGGATGAAGATTTCTTTCGACTCGGGAAGAATCTTAATAACCTTCAGGTTCTTGATAGTTACTGTCTCACCCCCCATTCGGCCGGCCATGCGCTTGCCCTTGGCCACGCGGCCTCCGGCACGTGCGCCGCCGCCGATGGAACCGGGCTCGCGCTCCGAGTGCTTCTGGCCATGGCTTCTGCGGCCTCCCTTGAAGCCGTGTCGCTTGACCACACCCTGGAAACCCTTGCCCTTGGAAGTGCCCGTCACAGCGATAATATCACCCTCGACAAGAGTACCCTCCCCTAGCTCTTCTGCCGAAACCAGCAAAGTGACGGGAAAGACTCTTCCACTTTCGTCGAAGATCTGGGTCATATTTACTTTTTTCGTAAGAATCGCTTTCATTTTCTTTTAGATCATCTTCACATCTATGTTGACGCCGGACGGTAGTGAGAGATTCGTCAGGGCCTCGATCACTTTGCCGTTCGGGTTCACTATGTCAATCAAACGCTTGTGGATTCGCATCTCGAATTGTTCTCGCGCATTCTTGTATACGAACGCCGCGCGGTTGACAGTGTACTTCTTGATCTCAGTCGGAAGCGGTATCGGACCCTGGACCTCCGCATCGTAGCGGAGAGCTGTGTCGATAATCTGCTTCACCGAGACATCAAGAATCTTGGATTCATAGGCCCGAACGCGGATGCGCAGCTTCGATGAAGCCTGTGCCTCGGCCGCTTCGGCCTTTTTTGATTTCTTTGGTGCTTTTGGTTTTGTAGCCATCTCTTTGCTAGGAGCGAGAGCGATTAAAGTTTTGAGTCGCGTCGGAGCCCACGAAGTGGGTAAAGCGCGAAAAACTTATACGCTCGAGCTTCTTACTTAATGATCTATTTGATCACTTTGGTTACCACGCCTGCTCCGACAGTCTTACCTCCCTCGCGGATGGCGAAGTGGGTCTGATCCTCAAGAGCAACCGGCGCCACGAGCTTCACGTTGAAGGTTGCGGTGTCGCCAGGCATGATCATCTCAACGCCGGGGTTCAAGGTAACTTCTCCCGTAACGTCAGTAGTACGAACATAGAACTGGGGCTTATATCCGGTGAAGAACGGGGTATGACGGCCGCCTTCCTCCTTCTTCAAGATGTAGACCTCGGCGGTAAACTCGGTATGGGGAGTCACTGAACCCGGCTTGGCAATAACCTGTCCTCGGGAGAGATCTTCCTTCTTCACACCTCGCAGGAGTATGCCGGCGTTGTCGCCTGCCATACCCTCCTGAAGCTGCTTATTGAACATTTCGATACCGGTCACGGCAGTCTTCTGAGTATCCTTCAAACCGATGATCTCAACGTCCTCGCCGACCTTGATCTGACCTCTCTCGATACGGCCCGTAACCACGGTACCGCGTCCTTCGATAGAGAAGATGTCCTCGATTGGCATGAGGAATGGCTTATCCATCTCACGAACAGGAGTCGGGATGTAAGTGTCGAGAGCGTTAACAAGCTCGAAGACCTTCTGTGCCCATTCATCATCTGCGCTTTTAGCCTCAAGAGCCTTAAGACCGGAACCGCGGATAACAGGAGCGTTAGCTCCGTCATATTCGTGCTTTGTAAGAAGGTCACGTACTTCCTCTTCCACGAGATCGACTAGTTCCTTATCCGGAACCATGTCTACTTTGTTGAGAAAGACGATAATCTTCGGCACGCCCACTTGTTTTGCCAATAGGATGTGCTCGCGGGTCTGAGGCATCACACCGTCAGTAGCCGCAACCACGAGTACAGCACCGTCCATCTGGGCGGCACCGGTAATCATGTTCTTGATGTAGTCGGCGTGGCCAGGAGCGTCGATGTGCGCGTAGTGCCTTGCCGGGGTCCAGTACTCCGAGTGGTGGAGAGCGATAGTAATACCGCGCTCGCGCTCCTCGGGAGCGGAGTCAATCTTGTCGATAGCTTCAACACGAGCGCCGTAACCCTTGTCCTTGTTCATATCGAGAACATGGAGGATGCCGGCGGTGAGAGTCGTCTTGCCGTGGTCAACGTGACCGATGGTGCCTACGTTGACGTGCGGCTTAGAGCGATCGAATGCGTCTGCCATAATAAATATTTATAAACTAATAGTAAGTTGTAGTTCGGGAGCGTATGAAGAACGAGAACACTGCTTCATCCGATTCCGAGAACGCGAAACCGCTTTATTAAGCCATTATTGAGGGGCTCTCAAAGAGCTAGCAAAAGCGGTATAGCGCTTGCGACATATTACAGACAGGACCGCCTTTAGTCAACCGCTACCTTGGCGGGATAAAGAAAAAGGCCCGGCCTATGTAAGCTGGGCTTGATTGCCTGGAGTGTGGGTCTCGTAGAGCACCACCTCATCATTGGCAATCCTAAGACGATATCTCTTGATACTAGGGCGTTCAGCCCGGCGGAGAACCAGATTGGCGGCCGGTATCCAAGCGGGGTCAAACTTCTTAGTGAGCTTGGCCTTGCTTACGGGATTTCTGATACGAAGCTGTTCGAAGAGAAAAACCATATCAGCATTTCCCCGGAAAAGCTTGGTGAACTCCGGCCACTCATCCTTTGACGGACGGGCCAGAGACCTGCTTGAACTTTGCAATCTTTATCTCCTTATCGGTTGAGGTGCGATCTATAACCGAAGACGGCTAAAAATGACTTTAATGGTTGGGCAAGACTATGCCTTACCTCCAGTGCGCTTCTCGATAATCTCGAGCTCGACATTCTTGGGCACAATAGCGTAATGGTCGAATTCCATTGTTGAGGAGCCGCGACCCTCGGTCATGGATCGAAGGTTGGTAACATAACCGAACATTTCGGAAAGAGGTACCTGGGCGCGTACGACCTTCAAGTCATTCCTGTCTTCCATAGCCTCAATCTGCGCGCGCTTGGATGAGAGATTGCCGGTGATGTCGCCCATGAACTTCTCGGGCACAACTACCTCCACCTTCATAATTGGCTCGAGGATTACCGGCTTGGCTTTCCTAGCCGCTTCCTGGAAAGCCTGCGAGGCGGCGATCTTATATGCGATTTCGGATGAGTCGACGTCGTGATAGCTTCCGTAAGTCAGTTCGGCAGAAATGTCCGTCATCTTATAACCAGCAAGAATACCCCTGTCCATCGCTTCTCGAATACCTTTCTCCACGGCAGGGATAAACTCTACTGGGATGACACCACCTTTTATAGAGTTCACGAACTCAAAACCAGGCTCCCGGCTGGCATTCTTCGGCACCTTTTCCTCAGGATCGTACTTCGGAAGCGGTTTGATATTGATCTTGACGTGTCCGTACTGACCCTTGCCTCCGGTCTGCTTGATATATTTGTTCTCCACTTCGGCCTCGCCGGTGATAGTCTCCTTGTATGCCACCTGGGGCTTGCCGACATTCGCTTCCACGCCGAATTCGCGCTTCATACGGTCGACGATAATTTCGAGGTGAAGCGCACCCATTCACATGATGACAGTCTCGCCCGTCTCAGTGTCGGATTTAATCTTGAAAGTCGGATCTTCGTCGGAGAGGCGCTTTAGAGCCATGCCCATCTTCTCCTGATCGGCCTTAGTCTTAGGCTCTATGCGCAAAGAGATAACAGGTTCGGGGAATACGATCTGGTCGAGAATGATCGGGTTATCCTCATCGCAGAAGGTATGAGAAGTCTTAGCCTCTTTAAGACCGACAGCGGCCGCGATTTCTCCGGCAAAAACTTTCTTTACTTCTTCTCTCTGGTTGGCCTGGAGGCGCACGATTCGTCCAAGACGCTCCTTATTGCCGGTAGTGGAATTATAGATATAACTTCCGCTTTCGATAGTACCGGAGTAAACGCGGAAGAAGGTCAGCTGACCGACGAATGGGTCGGCCTGGAGCTTGAAAGCGAGTGCCGCGAAGGGCTCGGAGTCAGAAGCATGACGAACTACCTCTTCGCCGGTGTTTGGATTGAGCCCTTTGATAGGCGGGATATCTAAGGGAGATGGCAGAAGGTCGACGACGGCGTCGAGTATGAGCTGGACTCCCTTGTTCTTGAGCGCCGAACCGGTAAATACCGGGAAGATTTTGTTGGCAATGACGGCCTTACGGAGAGTTTCTTTGAGTGCATCGAGTGAAATCTCCTTTCCTTCGAGATAAGCGGTCATAAGAGCCTCATCGTTCTCGACTATCCTCTCAACCAGCTCGCCCCTGTACTTCTCTGCATCTGCCCGGTGGTTCTCGGGGATTTCCTTCTCAACCACAGTATTGCCCATATTGCCCTCAAAGTAATAAGCCTTCATCTTCAGAAGATCTACGACACCCTCGTGCTTATCTTCTTCCCCTATCGGGATCTGCATACGTACGGCTCTCTTCGAGAGGCGGTCAAGAATACTTTTATATGAGCGCTCGAAAGATGCGCCGGTCCTGTCCAATTTATTTATGAAAGCCAATCTCGGGACTTGCGCCTCCTCTGCATAGCGCCAGTTGGTCTCGGACTGAGGCTCAACTCCGGCCACGCCGTCAAAAACTACTACCGCTCCGTCGAGTACGCGGAGCGAGCGCTTAACTTCAACCGTGAAATCGATGTGACCGGGAGTATCGATGACGTTGAAGCGGAACTTCTTCTCTTTCTTCTGCCTTTCGGCTTCCGGCAGGTATGTAGGCGCCCAGAAGCAGGTGATGGCAGCAGCGGTGATGGTAATGCCGCGCTCGCGCTCCTGCTCCATCCAGTCTGTTGTGGTGTCACCCTCGTGCACTTCACCGATAGAGTGTTGAGCTCCGGTATAGAAAAGGACGCGCTCGGAAGTGGTAGTTTTCCCCGCGTCGATATGGGCGATGATTCCGAAATTCCTAACTCTTTCTAGTGGGTAGTCGCGTTCCATTTATTTTAAAATCTAATTACCAGGCAAAGTGGGCGAAGGCCTTATTTGCTTCTGCCATTTTATGCGTATTTTCTCTTTTTTTGATAGCGTCACCTTCGTTTTTAGAAGCGGCGATGATCTCTTCGGCCAATTTTTCATGCATAGGCTTACCCTTTTTGTTCCTTGCCGCATCTACAATCCACTTCATGGAGAGATACTGACGGCGCTCGGGGCGGACTTCGCGCGGAATCTGGTAGTTGGCGCCTCCGACGCGGCGTGAGCGCACTTCCATGGTCGGTCCGGTATTCTTAAGAGCGGCCTCGAATATCTCAAGAGGGTTGGGGTTCTTCTCCTTCGTTTTTATTTCTTCCATAGCTCGGTATACCACTCCCCTGGCCGTAGTTTTCTTGCCCTCAAGCATGACATAGTTGATGAACTTAGCGACCTTCTCAGAGTCGTAGACACTGTCCGGAGTTATTTTGGGTTTAGCCTTAAGTTTCCTTCTCATATTTATTTAGCGGCTTTGGGCCTTTTATTTCCATACTGAGATCGACCCTTCCTGCGCTTCTCCACTCCCTGAGTATCCAAGACGCCGCGTACTATTGTATAGCGGATACCAAGGTCCTTGACGCGGCCGCCGCGAAGCATTACCACAGAGTGCTCCTGAAGATTGTGGCCTTCGCCGGGGATGTAGGCGGTCACTTCGGTGCCGTTCGTCAGACGTACTCGGGCAATTTTCCTTATAGCGGAGTTAGGCTTCTTGGGAGTCTTAGTAGTGACCTTGATACAGACGCCGCGTTTGAAGGGTGAGTTGTAGAAAACCGGACGGTTCTTAATGGAGTTGAAGCCGCGCGTCAATGCCACCGCTTTCGATTTGCGGCTCGGCTTGGAACGCTTTCTCTTTACCAACTGATTGATCGTACTCATAAAAACGAGACTACACTTTAGCCTAAAGAGCGAGGCCAGTCAAGATACGGAAGAGTCCGCCCACCAGAGGCTCGACGACCTGCCAGATAAAGAGTATGAAGATGACTACAAAGACAAAACCATACCGTTCAAAGAAGTTCCTGAAGCGGTAAATATTATCGGGAAATAGAGCGAAAAGAAGCCGCGACCCGTCCAGAGGCGGTATGGGCATGAGATTAAATACCGCAAGAAGAATATTTACATATACTATCGAACTCACTGTCACTACAAACGATAGGCTGAGTCCCGGTACGAGACGCAGAACAAGACTGAAAACGATTGCAATGATGAGGTTAGAGAGCGGACCGGCCAAAGCCACGAACGCTTCGGGCCAGCGCCCGGGCTTCAAGTTGTATGGGTTATAAGGCACGGGCTTGGCCCAGCCGAAGACAAAACCGCCGAGGAAGTACGATATGGCAGGCACGGCTACCGAACCGATCGGGTCTAAGTGTTTCAAAGGATTGAGGGTCAGTCTGCCCTCATACTCGGCCGTTCTGTCACCATAGAAGCGGGCGGCCAGACCATGCGCCACCTCGTGTACAACTACCGACATAATAAGTATCGCAATCTGGAAGATGAAATCGAATGCCATGATGTGTTAGACGAATTATATCAACAAAAAAGCCGTTCATTCTCGAGCGGCCTTATACCCACCCCAGACTGCGGCTCCAATGGCAATCCAGAACCCGGATACGACTATCAGAGTAGATCCTTCTAGCATTCTGTAATCAATAATCCGTGAAGCGACAAAGGGAGTTAGGCCAAAAGCGATAATCACGCCCATACGCTTATACATCTCCTTGGATTCCTGCCAGAAGATAGAGTTCCGCTTCATATGATCTCCGCGAAGAACACTCTTCGATAATTAGAGACCAGAATGCTCTGGTTTGCAAGTTGTCCAATTCGTGTTAATATTTCCCGACTATGGCTAAGGTTTGCCCGATATTGGGAAAAGGTTCGCAGATGAAAGGGGGTTACTCCAACAGGACCCGTGCTACCCAATTCAACCCTACCGGCAAAAAGCGTGCTTATCCCAATTTCCAGAAAAAGCGCATTTATGTGCCTGAGCTTAAGAAAACCATCACCCTTGAACTCACTGCCCGAGCTATCAAGACCATCAACAAGCGCGGCGCCCACTCAGTACTGAAGAAAGCTGGAATCATTTAAGGACGAGAGATTCTCCGTCTGTTTCGAATTCGATAGTACCGAGATCTATTGTTGATACGATCCTTGCGCCGACTTTACTTAGTATATCCGTAGCCTCTTTGCTCGGATGACCGTATCTGTTGTTCTTGCCCGCCGAGATCACTCCATACTCCGGTGCTACGGCTTCGGCATATATTAAAGAAGTGGAATTCTTCGAGCCATGATGCCCTGCCTTGAGGATATCCGATTTCAAAATACCATCGTCGATCCCAAGCAAGATATATTCCGCCTTCTTCGTAGAGTCCCCGGTGAGGAGGAAACTCCTCGCCCCATACGTTAGCTTGGCTACTACCGATGCATCGTTGGTTTCCCAGCCTGAGACGTCGCGATCAGGAAATAATACTAGAAGTTCCGCACCATCTCCCAGATCTATCTTCATCCCCCGCCTGGCCATGGCCCGGGGTATACCTTTCTCATCCACGATATTTACAAGCGCGTCGTCGATTTTATTTTCTGATTCGACTCCCGGCTCAAGGAACACGCCGACCTCATACTGCTTCATGACATCTATGAGTCCGGTAATGTGGTCCGCGTCCGGATGGCTCTCTATCACTACATCTATGCTTCTGTCGCCGAAGGGCATTATCTTGCCGAGCTCGGAAAGAACTTTCCTATCCGGACCGCCGTCAATCAAAACTTGAGCATGAGTTGGTGAATCTATAAAGACAGCATCACCTTGGCCTACATCCAGGAAATAAACATGCAAGAGATTCGTCTCTCCATGTGCGTAAACGACTGACCAGACCGAGAGGTTGGCGGCCAGCAGTGCGACAATAAGCACCTCCCGCCAGCCCTTCCTTACGAAGTTCATACATATAGTATAATCCGATATAATAATAGAATGATAAAACCATTTGCAGAGCAAAAATTTGACATCCCAGATCTTGATGGGATCTCAAAGAAGACAATAGAGGAGCATTTGGGCCTCTATGCCGGATACGTCAAGAACTTCAATGCCATACAATCTGAGCTGCAGAAGATGATGATGGGAGATAATCCCCATACTCTTTCCGAACTTCAAAGGCGTCTATCCTTTGAATTTGGCGGCATGAGGTTGCACGAGTACTACTTTAATCATCTTGAGGGCGGGGCCAAAGAAGCTACGGGAGAATTTCTAAGCAAAGTTAATGAACAGTTCACTTCTATAGAAGGACTCAAGAAACTGATGAAGAACATCGGCCTCATGCGCGGACCCGGCTGGGCGATATTATATTGGGATAAGAAGAGCGGGCAGTTCCTGACCAGCTTCTCGGGCGAACAGCACATGGGGCACTTTGTCACTCTTCCCATCATTCTTGCTATCGACGTTTGGGAACACGCCTATATCCTCGACCAAGGCGCCCAGGGCAAGGGCAAATATATAGACGCCTTCTTCGCTAATTTGAACTGGCAATCAGCCGAGCAGAACTTCCTGACTGCGCAGGCAGGCTCAGCCGCCAAACAGTAGCAGCCAAACCTGCATATAAGACTAACGTGCCCCAGAGCGGGAAGTTTTCTATCTGTATCATTGCAAAAGGCAAATTTCCAAGGAAATTTGCGACAAACAGGATCCAGCCAAGCAAGATGTGAGAGAGAAAGGCGAGCGGCCAGGCCAAGACCGAGGAAATAGAGGCTAAAAGCGTGGCGACAAAACCTATAAGCATCGTAAACGGGATAACCAAAAGTATAAGGAGATTTGATAGAAGGAAAACTGTCGAAAAATTGCCCATATTGTAGAGGAGAAACGGCAGGACTACGATCTGAGTGGCGAGAGTAGTAGCCAGAAGAGTACGGATTCCGAATTTCTCGGGGATTTTGCTGAGATATTTCTCCACGATTGGCACACCGTAGATGAGAGCCAGCATTGCAAGAAAGGAGAGTTCAAACGACGGGTCAAAAACCAGAATTTTCGGATTCTCAAGGAGCATTAGCACCGCCGTGAAGAGCAAAATCCTTGGAGCCGAGCCAGACCTCCCCAAAACCTTCCCGAGCAAAAGCAGCAAAACCATGATAGCGGCTCGTACGACCGTGGCTGTAGCGCCAGACATGAGGGTGAAGAGAACAATGCCGAGAGCTGAGATCCCGGCAGCTTTGCGCTGGCCAAGAAAACCGAAGATTAGGAGAAAGAATTCGGCAATGATAGTGATGTTGTAGCCGGACAAGACTACTATATGCACCACTCCTGCCCGCCTAAAATCGGAGAGAATGCTGGAAGAGAGTGCCTGCTTCCCCGAGACAACCAAACCGGCGAGTAGGCTCGACTCCGGCTCGGGCAAGATATGCCTCATCTTTTCTACGAAAGCGCTTTTTATATTCAGTAGCGTTCTTCTGACCGGGTTTCCATGATCTCTCGAAATCACTGATACTTTAGCGAAGCTCATAGTGTAAAAGATGTCATCCTTGGATAGATACCAGCCATAATCCCCCTTTACAATTTGCGCTTTGCCGATCAGGCTAACCTCATCGCCATACTCAACCTCGCTCAGAAGATCCGCAGAAACCAAAACTTTTTCTCCGGTATCAGTTTTGACTACAAATCTCGTATCAGCATCACGGTGTTCAGGCTCGCTCACGATAATGCCGCGCGATCCGGCCGGCATAAGCTCATGGAAATCTTTTATGTCATATCGAAATGCTCCCAGAGCCAGACCACACAAAATTAAAGGGATAATGATTTGTTTATCTGCATAGTAAATTGCCAGAGCTACTACAACTCCCAAAACACAGACTAGCGGCGGAATATTTACTAGAGAGGCCAGAAGGACGCCGCAAATAAAGCTCCAGAGAGCTGAAAGGATTAATTTATCCCTCTTATAAACTGATTCGGTAGTTGTCACGCTTGCCGTTATACAAATTTGGATCTACACCGTCGGCGAAGCTAGTGGCGATTTCATCACATCTGTCGTTTGCCGCGTGGCCGGAGTGGCCAGCCACATACTTCCACTCGATATCCCTATCTTCGGTATTTTTCAAAAGAGCTTGCCAGAGATCCTGGTTCTCCACCGGCTTCTTGCCGGCGGTTTTCCAATTCTTGACCACCCAGTTGTGTATCCATTCTGTAATACCTTTCATTACATATTGTGAATCGGTATAAACAGTAATTTTTTCTCCCGTAGGTTCGAGGGATTCGAGAGCCCGGATAGCGGCCTTGAGCTCCATCCTGTTATTAGTAGTGTGTTTCTCTCCCCCGCCAATCTCTTCCACCTTCGTGTTACTAGCGATAATTGCACCCCACCCCCCTGGCCCGGGATTTCCCCTCGCCGAGCCATCGGTATAGATAGTGGTCATGCTGGAATTATATCAACAATGCGCAGGCGCAGGTCGGGACGGCCGCGGAAGTAGGACTTTTCGAGATGGGCGTCGAGATTAATCCTCAGGCCCGATTTTAGAGGTACTTTGTAGCTTTCTGGGGTTGAGAAGAACGAGATAGCCTTTATGTTGGGGTTGAGCATTACTTCCAAATGATCCTGAGCCTTGCCAAACTGCCTGACATCTTTGACTTCGGAACTGATTCTGAAAATTGGCTTCGGGTTACCAGTACCGAAGGGCGCAAGCATCGAGAGAGTTCGGTACAAGTCCTCGCAAATATCTTTGATATCTATTTCTATACTCTCTTCTTTCTTTAGGCCCACTCCTTCGCTTAAACTTGAGAGAGCTAGAGAGAGTTTTCCCTCAAGAGTCGAGATATTTTCGAGCGTTACCGAGAAGCCGCCGGCTCCGGCATGTCCGCCGAACTCTATGAGATGTTCACTAACGGCATTCATAAGAGCAAACAAGTCGTAACTATTGTAAGAGCGGCACGAACCCTTGAGGACTCCGTCACCGTCCCGACCCCAGACGAAAGCTGGCCTTTGATATTCCTCCACGAGCGAGTTCGCCACGAGACCGAGGAGAGATGGACGCCACTCCGGATTACCTATAACGATCACGGATGGCAAATCCTCACGTGCCTCAAGATGTTTCTTAGCATCTTTTACAAGAGCGGCCACTATACCCTTGCGCTCGTTATTGATTTTCTCCAGGTGGAGAGCGAGTGTCAGGGCTTCGCGCATGTCGACAGTGGCCAGAAGATTAAAGGCGTCTTCCGGCTTGCCCATGCGCGAGGCGGCATTTATGCGCGGGGTAATCATAAAGGCAATGTCATCCTCGTTTACGAACCTCTGGTCCATGTTCAGCTTCTGGTAGAGTGCCTGAAGACCGGGACGCGGTGACTTGCGAAGAACTTCCAGACCGAAGCGGGTCAAGATCCTGTTTTCTCCGACAAGCGGCACCATATCGGAGAGAGTGGCGATAGCCACCATGTCGAGAGACCACTTCTCCATCCCCTCCTTTATACCGAATCTCTCTTTTTCGAGAATAGCCTGGACCAATTTATAAGCCAATGCCGCCCCACAAAGCTCTTTGAACGGATACTTTGAGGCCTTTATTTTCGGATTGACGATCGCATGCGCCTTCGGCAACTCGTTACTCTCGTGATGATCGGTTATAATCGTATCTATACCAAGTTTGCTCGCATGCGCTACTTCTTTAATGTCGGCGGTTCCGCAGTCTATCGTAATTATAAGTTTCGCATCTTTCTTATGAGCGATATCAACAGCTTCCGTACTTAAGCCGAAGCCTTCGTCATGCCTGTGAGGTATATAGAAGGAGACATTTTCGTATTTTGCGCGCTTGAAGAAGTCCGAGAGTACCACCGCGCCGGGTATGCCGTCGGCATCGTAGTCGGAGAAGACGAAGATGTGCTCGCCGGCCTTCATGGCTTTCACAACCCTGTCGCGTGCTTTGGCCATATCCGGCAGGAGCATTGGCGAGTGGAGATTCCCATAGTCCGGGTTGAGAAAAAATTCCTCTGATTTCTTATCCACGCCGCGGTCGCGAAGAAGCCTCTCGAGAATTTCTGGAAATTTCATCATGCTATTATACACTCATGAGAAAAACCCGTGAGAAGGGCTCCTTCATCGAGTGGCTCCTCATGCTTCTCGCTCTTTCGGTGGTTATATTCGCCATCATTGTGCCCAAGACCGGCAGGCAGGGGTTCAATTTCAGCTTCCCGGCATACGCCCCCACCCCGTTTACCAATCCGGTACCATTTTCCGGCAATAACAGCGGAGGTATCCCTGACGTTAATTCCGGCGGCTACCCGGCAGCGACCGGACCGGCTATTACCAATGCAGGATTCAGCGGCCAGAGTTCCGGAACAATCTCGATCAGTACCGGTAACGCCGCTTATACAATCCAGCCGATGGAGGAATACATCATTATAAGAAACAACGGCAATCAAGGCGTAAACCTTACCGGCTGGCGGCTTGAAAATGCCAAGAGTCAGAGAGCCTATGCCGTAGGCGACAGCGCCGTGCATTATGCTTCCGATACGGCCATCATTCCTCAGGGTGCACGTATCATCTCGCCATCTGGCGCAAATATAATGGGAAATATAGTGCTGAAGCCCGGCGAGGAGGCTATCGTGGTATCCGGCTCTCCGGAAAATCAGAGTCCTTATAGGATGGTCAGCTTCAAAGAGACTGAATGCACCGGATATCTCGGCGAGACTTTCCGATTTCCTCTGGGACTTATGCAGAGCTGTGTCAGACCAAGCAATGAGCCTGGTATACAAGGTGTTGACTTACAGTGCCGCAATTATATTGACAGCATCGCAACCTGCCATACCCCTAAGCCCGACACTGTAGATCCTTACGGCAATAAAGTCGACAGCAGAGGGGAAACCTGCAAGGGGTGCATCGACGGCAAATCCGGACTCTCGAGCATCTGCACTAATTTCATAAAATCCCACTACAGCTATGCCGGATGCCTCTTTAACCACAGCAATGACAATGACTTCGAAAGGCGCACCTGGCACGTCTACTTGTACAGACCATGGGAGATGTGGGCATCCTCGAACGAGACCATACTTCTATACGACAACCTCAACCGTTTACAGGCTTATTATTCTTACTAAATGACAGACCCAAACTGCATATTCTGCAAAATCGCAAACAAAGAGATACCGGCCAATATCGTGCATGAGAACGAACATACGATTGCCTTCCTCGATATACATCCCAAAGCCGAGGGGCACACTTTGCTTATACCTAAGGAGCATCACAGATGGTTCATCGATATGCCTGATGACCTCTCCGATGAGCTCTTCCGTACGGCAAAGCAAGTATCAAAGATGCTCAAGAATGAACACAAAGCTGATTTCGTCCGCCTGGGCATCGTAGGCGTAGATGTGCCCCACGTACACATACACCTGATCCCGCAAAAGATGGCCGACAATGGTCCGGAGATTTAGCTCTTTAGAGCTTCAATGCCAGGCAGTGTGCCGGTAGCGAGAAAATCTAGCATCGCTCCCCCGCCGGTCGAGACAAAGCTAAATCTGTCGTAGATATTGAGATCCTTGATGACAGCCAGCGTGTCGGCACCACCGATAATTACCTCCTTGCCGCTTTCTGCGAGCGCTTGTGCAAGTTTTTTGGTCCCTTCTTTGTATCCATCTTCGTATTTACCCAGTGGCCCATTCCAAACTATGAAGTTTGAATTGTTTATTTTCTCTTTAATCATGAAGATGTTTTCATCGTCGGCATCAAGCGCGGCTACGTCGCCCAGAGGCAGGAGCACTTTAGGATTTTTACCAATCGGCATTGTGGAGGCCGGCTTAGCATTGGCACCAACGATGAAGATCTGGTCCGCGATGTTCAAGAACTTCTCGACCAGGGGTATCTTAGTTTCAAATTTGGCTCCGCCAAGAATAAGAAGAAAGGGGTGCGGAGGGTTGAAAGATCTTGAGAGATTATCCATTTCTTCAATAAACTCGAGCCCCGCATAACTCGGCAGAAACTTCGCTACTCCGACGATAGAGGCGTGCTTGCGATGAGAAGAGCTGAAGGCTTCATTCACATATATATCGGCCCTTGAAGCTAGCGTCTTAGCGAACTCAGGATCATTCGACCTTTCTCCGGGATTATTTCTTAAATTTTCAAGAATCTCCATCCCTTCCGGCACAAACTGCCTCAGTGACTCGACAGAAGCGGTTTCCGGCTCCAAATGCGTGGCGATTATCACCTCTGATCCGGCACTTTTCAGCAATTCGAGTGTCGGCATTGATCTTTTTATCCTGAAATCATCTAATACTTGGCCGTTCTCGATCGGGACGTTCCAATCCACGCGCACTAAAACTCTTTTGCCGTTTAAGTCTGTGGCTTCGCGGATTGATTTCATTTATTTATCAGCGCTTCGGCTACTTCTGAGAAACCCTTAGGATCAAGAGAAGCGCGGCCCACAAGTAATCCTCTTGCGCCGGTTTCCTTCATCAATATTTTTGCATTGGACGGGTCAACGGAACCGCCATAAAGAATGGGTATTCTCTCCGCTGATTCGCGACCGAAGATCTCTGTCAGAGTTTTTTTTATGAAAACGACCATCTGGGACAGATCCTCCGGACTGATAGCATCTTTGGCCCGCTTTCCTATAGCCCAGACCGGTTCGTAGGCTATAACCAGGCGGTGTGCATCATCTTTCCTTCTTATGCCCTCGAGAGAAGCCTTGATCTGCTCGCTCAGAGTCTCGAAGTAACTGCCTTCCGCATCACGGTTGTCCTCTCCAATGCAGATAAGCGGTATGATGCCGGCCCTCAAAGCGGTCTTGACCTTCTGTGCTACTACCTGATTAGTCTCCCCGAGCTTGCGCCTCTCACTATGTCCGATGATGGAGAGCTTGGTATTGAAACTCTTGAGGATATCCGGAGTGACCACCCCGGTATAAGTGCCGTCCGGGGTAAAAAAGATATCCTGAGCCTCTCCTCC
>JAIFWN010000015.1 GCA_019658995.1 Candidatus Parcubacteria bacterium | reverse complement strand
AGGAGAAGAAAAGAAGGAGCCGACGTTCACTAAAGCTTCCTTAATGGCTCTTTTGGAGTCGTCTTTGTCGAAGATACTGAAGTGGCGAGGCAGGTTAAGTCTCTGGGCATTCTCCTTCAGAATATGGACTCCAAGAGAGTGAAAGGTGGAGATGAATGGTCTTTCATCGAATGATACCGGTCTGTTTAGATTCGGATCCTCCGAGAGCATCTTGTTGATCCTCTCTCGCATCTCTTTGGCTGCCTTGTTGGTGAAGGTGATGGCAAGGATAGATGAAGGAGCTGCGCCTCTGGCTATAAGGTATCTGATGCGCTCGGCTATGGTCTTGGTTTTGCCTGCTCCAGCTCCGGCCAGGATCAAAAGAGGCCCTTCCGTAGCCTCGACAGCCTCTTTTTGTTTAGCATTTAAGCCTTCGAATGACATACTACAGCAATGATACCACACCACACTTTTCTACTTGACAATAGATTAGATTGTGATATAATCAAAAAAGAAACAAGAATTCACGGTTCCAGGAGGCTGGATGAAAAGATTCTTCGCTAGCACTCTTGCCACAATCTGCTTCGTGGTTGCTATTCTCGGCTCGGCCCTTGTAGCTTATGAGAGCCACCGGGCCAATAACTGGTGGTTTGCGGTGATTTTCTGGATTTTTGCAAGCTTCTTCTCATACGCGGCTCTTGCCGTAACATCCAAGGGGAAGGCTGTTCGGCCAAGGTTGAGGCGTATTAGGCCCTTTTCCCTGGTCGAAATCCGGCCAAAGCCAAAGTATGTGATCACGAGATATGACGAAGTCCTGTAGTGATGGCCCGTAACCCACCGGTTTGCGGGCTTTTTTCATGCCAAATCAGACCATGTAAGCCCATTGCTGGGCTAGATAGCTCTGGTATAATTAAGGATAACCAGTACACAGCCACGTCAGAACGACTTCTACCCATTTAACCCTTAGCTTATTCCGAAGTTTTCACAGTCTTATAAGTTTCCGAAGGCCAGAGCAAGCATTTTTGTCGGTCTTTTTATTTTGGTTAGCCTCATAGGTTCAAGCACTATCTCAGCCCAGGGTGAAAGGCTGACGCGCACTCCGACTGTGATAGGAAGCCAGAACTCCCAGACTATGAATCTTCTTGAGGGCCATCTCAACCTTAACCCTACGGGTTTGAGGAGCAAGGAGCTTGCCGTGGTAGACAACAGCGCCTTGGTGGCCGAGACTCTCGCTCCCGGAGACATCTTTACCGAAGGCGGGTTCGGCGGCAGTAGCCAGATTTCCACCTATATTGTGCGTGAAGGAGATACTCTCTCGACCATAGCCAAGATGTTCGGTGTTTCAGTCAATACCATTGCCTGGGCCAACGACATCAAGGGCGGACGCATCTCGGTCGGACAGAGTCTGGTTATCCTTCCTATCTCCGGTGTCAAACATATAGTGGTTAAAGGCGATACCCTCCAGTCGATAGCCAAAAGGTACAAGGCCGATCTGGACGATCTCCTGTCCTACAACGGCCTTGCATCTGATACCAAGCTTTCGGTAGGCGACGAAGTCATAGTGCCGGACGGCGAAATCACTACGGTGGTTTCCAATACCATGGCCGGATCTTCCGGTTCGAATATCTCAGTATCATCCGGCTACTACCTGCGTCCGGTACAAGGCGGCAGAAAGACCCAGGGCCTGCACGGTCATAACGGTGTAGATCTCGGAGGTCTGCCTGTCGGCTCCCCTGTCATGGCCGCCGCCGAGGGTACGGTTATTGTCGCTCGCTCGAGCGGTTACAATGGGGGATACGGTCTATACGTAGTTATATCGCATGATAACGGTACTCAGACTCTCTATGCTCACCTCTCTCAAGTAAATGTCTCAGTCGGAGAAAAAACCGCAAAGGGCGAGATTGTCGGCAAACTCGGCAATACCGGCAAGTCTACCGGCCCTCATCTCCACTTCGAAGTCCGCGGCGCCAAGAATCCCTTTTAGCATCAGCTAAAATGCTATGAGTGTAATCGAAGGGGTTCTAATTACATATCAAATTTTTTCGGTCGATACTCGACCGCTTCGAGGATGTGGTCGCGGGTAATATCCTGCGAACCTTCGAGGTCGGCGATGGTGCGAGCCACCTTGAGCATGCGGTGATATACGCGCGGGGAGAATCCCAATCTCTCGGCAGCCATATTCAGTGTTTGTTTAGCCTGCGGACCGAGCGGTACGAAATTTATGAGATCACGCGCACTCATATCCGAATTTTTGGAGAGTTTGCTGTTCAGTTTTTGAAATCTTCCGCGCTGCAGGTCTCTGGCGTCGCTAACTTTCTTTCTGAAGATGTGACTTGCCGCTCCTTCTGGTCCTTCGGAGAGATCATGCGGCAGGACTCTGTCTACTTCGAGCCAGATATCGATGCGGTCAATTATCGGTCCGCTCATCTTCCTTCTGTATCTCTGGAGAGTGTTAGGGGTACAAACACATTGTCTGCCCCTGAAGCCGAAGTTGCCGCATGGGCAAGGGTTCATAGCGGCTATGAGGATAACATCAGCCGGGAACTTGGCCGTGCCCCTGGCGCGAGCCACAGAAATGTACTTCTCCTCAAGCGGCTGGCGCAAACTCTCTATCACCCGGCGCTCAAATTCAGGGAATTCGTCCATAAACAAAACCCCTCGGTGAGCCAGAGTAATTTCTCCCGGCCTCGGCGTAGCTCCGCCCCCGACAAGCGATACATAGGAGGAGGTGTGATGCGGCGAGCGGAAGGGCGGATCGGTGATGAATCCTGACAAGACTCCGGCTACGGAATATATGGAAGTGGCTTCGAGCGCTTCGTCAAAAGTTAATTCCGGCAGAATGCCGGCGAAGGCCTTGGCAAGCATGGTCTTGCCCGTGCCGGGCGGTCCGTACATGGCGACGTTGTGTCCTCCCGCGGCGGCTATGAGGAGTCCGCGCTTGGCCCTCTCCTGTCCTCTGACATCAGCAAAGTCGGTAAGATGCTTCTTCTCGCCCTTGCCCATCCTTGTATGGGAGGTCTTTGTCAGAAGTTTTTCACCAGAGAGATGCGCTAAGAGCTCCTTGAGGTTCTCAATACCATAGACATCGAGACCTTCGATGAGGGCAGCTTCCTTGTCGTTTTCCTTCGGCACGTAGATTTCCTTGAAACCTTTTTCTTTTGCAAATTTAGCAACCGGTAAAACGCCGCGTACGCCGCGGAGTGTCCCGTCGAGAGAGAGCTCGCCGAGGAAAATTTTACCTTTGGGATCGAAGTTTATATCCTCTGCCGCAAGGAGGTACGAAAGGGCAATGGCAAGATCGAAGGCCGGACCCTCCTTCTGCACTGCTGCGGGAGCGAGAGAGATGATAATTTTCTGATTCTTCTGCTTCGGGCTCGTGAGGCCGGAGTTTTTAATCGCGGCTCCAACCCTGTCCTTGGCTTCCTCGACGGCTTTGTCTGGAAGCCCGACTACGGAGAAAGAATAGAGTCCGCGCGAAAGATCCGTCTCGACATCTACAGCATAGACGCTCAAGAGGTTGGTCTGAGCGCTTATTACTTTTGACACAGACATGCGTCAATTGTACTACGACGAGATAGCGAGTCGTAAATTAGAGCGAGTTGATGTGCTCTTTGCAGGTTCTGGCGGCAGGGTTCGCTTCTAGGCGGTCTTCCTCGATTTCTTTTTGGCAGATCTGGCATTTGCCATAGACGCCGTGCTTGATTTTATCTAGGCCGCTCATCACATCTTTATAGCGGGCTTCCAGAGCGTTGGTGATGGCGTTATTCTCTTCGTATTCTTCGATGCCGTCGGCTACCGTATTTTCGTCTGCGGAGGAGACGTCGCGTTCATTGGGCTTAGGTTCCCAATTAGATGGATTGTTCGGGTCTTTTCTTGCTACCTGGGAGAGCTGAGCTTCGAGCTCGGCTTTCTCTTTCTCAAGTTTTTCTTTGAAATGCTCCGTATCTATTGCCATGGTCGAATTGTATCAGACTTAGATTTAGTGTCTACCTTGAGAGTTTCTGGTTCTCAATTTTGGTTATAAGCGCGCGGAAGGTCTCCTCGTTGTCAGTAATAATGAGTACGGAGTTGTCATGAAATGCGTAGAGTAGAACGGTTCGGCCGCCGGATTCTTTCAGGACTCTGGCATCCCTGTTTTGTAACGTGCTTCCCTTTCTTT
>JAIFWN010000006.1 GCA_019658995.1 Candidatus Parcubacteria bacterium | reverse complement strand
CGAGCACTTTTCTTATTGACCTGAAGGGGGCACTGCCATCCATTTTGATCCTAGACAGCCGTTCCTCATTTATTGCTGCCAAAACCTTACCGTCTTTTATCAGAACAGCACCAGAATCGTGGGTCGTAAGATTGATACCTAGGACGATCATTTATGCTTAATTAGAGAGATATTATACACTTTTTCAAAATATCATTAATTTGACAAATGATCGTAAATTAGGGCCTTCTATAGGATTCGAGATATTTCTCCACCGTCTTCTGCCAGGAAAATCTTTTGGCAAATTCTAGCGAATTCTTGCCTAAAGCCGAGCGGTTCTGGAGAGCCAGATCGATTTTCCCCGCGATATCTTCTGAGTCGCCTTGCTTCGCCAAATAACCATTATAGCCGTCTAGAAGAGCATCCTCAATGCCGCAATTACTGCTCCCTACTACAGGCTTGCCGAAGCTCGCCGCTTCAAGGAAAACCATACCAAAGCCCTCGAAGTGGCCATGATCATTATTTGAGTTCATGACGAAGACATCCGAGATAGAGTAGAAGAATGATAGTGCCTTATCGCTTTTAGCATCACCCACTATTTTGATATATCCTTCCAGGCCATTGGCTTTCGCAAATTTGCTTATCTCTCTTATGTAAGCATGCTCGTCGGTGGTGCCGACCATTATATATAGAAGGTTCGGGTACTTCTTCGTGAGTTTTGCCACCGCCTTCACAGTATCGAGCTGGCCTTTGCGGTGCTTCACGGCTCCGACAGTAAGCAGTATCGGATATTTTGATCGATCTACTTCATAAGCCTGCCTATAGCGTTCTAACTCCTCTCCCGAGAAGGCTGGCAGTTCGGTATGCGCAAGATTAACAACAGCAAGATTATCGAGCGGCAGGCGCCTTGCCATCTCCTCTTTGACATAATGGCTGATGCAAAATATTTTCCCGGCTCTCTTTAATATGGGTCTTAGTATCAGTTTCTTCAACGGCGATTCCAAAGGCAAGACAGAGTATGTGCCCACGCCGCTTACAAACAACTTTTTGTCGGTTCCGATGACGGAGAGATACGCATGTACTCCGTACGGCCAAACATCTAGACTGTGAACAACGTCGAAGCTCTTAACAAGCTTCCGCAGTTTGAGAGAACTCTGGATAATGCCCAAGCCTCGTCTTAGAACAGCCTGGCCTTCGTGACCATCATCTTCTTCCTTAAATACTTCCACTTCAAGTCCCAAACCTCTTGCAACCTTAACAACAGAGAGGGCGTAACGCCCGCCCCCGCTTCCGTGGTCTATGGTCTTGGCTAAATAGGCTATTTTCACTATTTAAGCCTGATTTTACAACAAATTTGAGCCCAGTGCTATAATTAGACAAATGTTCATAAATTCAGATTCTCTGAAGAAGGATTCCGAATCGGAGAGCGATATCTGCATAATCGGCACTGGTGCGGCCGGAATTTCTATGGCTCTTAAATTTAGCGATTCTCCGCTCAAAATAATCATGCTCGAGAGTGGCAAGGCGGTGAGAGATTCTGATATCCAGAAACTAAATGACCTCGAAACCTCAGACCTCCCGATAGAACAAACTTCGAGAATCCGTACCTTCGGAGGGACGACCACCGCCTGGTCGGGAAGATGGAAGCCGCATGACAGAATCGATTTAGAAAAGAGAGACTGGATAGAGCATTCCGGCTGGCCAGTAGGAATTGACGATCTCGATAAATATTACGAGGAATCAGCCAGGGTCATAGGCACTCCAAGTCTCAGGGACATAAACAGCTATGACAAATTCCCATTTAGAAACAATGATCTAGCTCCGACAAGCATAAAACAGCTGAAGAAGACCCACCTAGACTTCGGCAAGAGATATACGGACCTACTCGCAAAATCACAAAATATCGTTGTCTATACCGAAGCAACAGTAACAAACCTCAATTCTGATGCGAAAAGAGTAACCAGGGCTGAGATCAAAACGCTCGGCGGAAATTCGTTTACGATTAAAGCAAAGACTTTCGTACTAGCCTGCGGCGGCATAGAAAATGCCAGACTTCTGCTCTTATCCAAGATCGGAAACGAGTACGACCAGGTTGGCCGTTATTACATGGATCACCCCAAGGGCATTGCTGGCAGCGTCTCGCTCAAAGATCCCAAGGTAGATTTTCCTTGGATGACGGGCATCGGTCTTAGCGAAGATGTGCAAAGAGAAAATCAAACACTCAACAGCTATGTACTGCTCTTCCCGACATATGAGCGCGATGAGAGGCTGAGAAGGCTTCCGAAGCCATTAGGCAGAGTTCTGAGCAAAATATTCAAACTTTTTCTCGGCAAACCTAAGAAGGTATCCGGGGCGGTTGTCAGAAATTATATGGAGCAATCTCCCGATCCGGAAAATCGGGTGACTCTCGGCAATTCGGTCGATGCCTTCGGCAATAAACTGCCACTTATCAGATGGTCACTCTCAGAAATTGATAAGAAAACTATGATTGTTTTACACAAATTACTCGGGAAGAATCTCTTGGATACTGGTTTAGGTTCGCTCCAAAGTCCGCTCCTCGATGGCATACCACAGGATTGGCCGATTTCCGAAGACGCTTCGCATCATATGGGTACGACCAGGATGGGTACGGATCCTAGAAGTTC
The DNA here is from genome assembly GCA_019658995.1 of Candidatus Parcubacteria bacterium. Taxonomy (GTDB): domain Bacteria; phylum Patescibacteriota; class Minisyncoccia; order Phycocordibacterales; family Zambryskibacteraceae; genus JAIFWN01. Next base: position 17,117 of record JAIFWN010000006.1, on the reverse strand, counting down.
TGTCGTGAATCCGGATTGTCGAGTACACTCTGTGGAAAATCTTTATATCGCTGGATCATCGGTCTTCCCCACTTCCGGAGCCTGCAGCCCAACAACGACCATCATAGCACTGACTCTCCGCCTGGCAGACCACATAAAGGGCCAATTATATTCCGAAGCTTTCATTACCTCCTTAGCGCCGCGAGAAAGAATGAACTCGCAAAGGCCTCCGACTCTTCGGTTGTACGCCCGATATCTCCATAAATTTTTCTCCAAAGTTTTGGCATTCTGGCCAGTAGCCAGGCCAAACCGAATATAATTACCTTGAAGAAGGAATTTGCCTTAAAGACGGTCTGGTATCCGACTCTCTGGAGTAGTACGGCGAAAGCCTCGTTCATATCAGTCTCCGCCTCTAGTTCGATGATATCCCAGTCTTTGAACAAAACTCTAAGACCGTATTTGGTAAATCTCCAGTAATCTCCGGGCGCATCGTGTATGGGAAAGAGGAACGGGACGGAGACGATTATCTTCCCACCCTTCTTGAGAACCCGGTGCATTTCGGCAATAGCTTTCTTCGGATCTTCGAGGTGTTCCATGACGACCATGCAGAGTACGAGATCGAAGGATTCGTTTTCGAACGGAAGCTCATATACACTCGCAACAATGTCTACCCCCGGACCCTCTCTGATATCGATGCCGACTCTGTTAGGAAAATATGTGCCGTAAGCTTGCCGCCCATAAGCTCCAACCTCGAGCGTCTTCTTGTCACTCGCATGCTTGGCGATCTTTTCGTCTAGTTTCTTGCGTGATAATTTCGCTGATAGATTCATGTTATTTTTCTTGATTGGTTATCGAGAGTAAGTCGCCGTAATAAGCATCACCAATCCACTCCCCGACCTTCTTCGGCGGATATTTGAACTCTACATTGTTCTTTGATACTACATACATATGGGGTGCAAAAGGCCTGGCTAGGAAGTCCAGAAATTTATTCTTGAATAAGAACGGCCTCGTATCTAGCACTCTCCATCCGGCTCTTTCCACAGTCAGGCGAAGAGTGATATGGGTAAAGAAGTTGATGTGGTTTGAAGCCAAAGCCCCTCTCCACCATCTTAGATTCATGAGCGAGGCTATCTTCGGCACGACCGGCACTCCCAAAATTGCTATGGTATCTTTCTCAGAAACTTTCTTCAGATTCATCAGGAAGGCATGGGGCGAGAGCAGATGCTCATAGAGATTATTGGCCCAGATGGCATTGAAGTGCCCAATTAGCGGATCCAATTTCTCGGCATTGCCGGTCTTGATATTTAGATTGTGATCCTTACCGAACCGTACCTCCTCCTCGGCAGTGGTAATCCCCACACTGCCGTTGCCGAAATGCTTCAGGTACTGGCCGAAGCCGGAGCCTATATCGAGCACTGCCTTATCGCGCAGATCGTATTTATCGCAGATATTACGAAAGGTTCTGGAATGCTCGACGTTTTTGAACCTCTCTGTGTTATCTGTTGTTTGCATAAAATACGATCATCCTAAAATCTCTGGAGAGAACAGGGCTGAGGACAAGGTTGAGCGCGAAAGCCACGGCGTACACCGAGAAGGAGAATAGCATAAACAGAAGGCTGCCGATACTCTTTTTAGCTTTCCAATCCTTATAGAGATGGAGTGAGCCGAGCTCATAGCGGAGGGACGGCGGCGGCGAAAAGAAGGCGTACACATGCTCCATCCCAAGTTCTCTCATAAGCATATTTTGATTGCCGAATCCGAACTGCCACAGGTGGTGAGGGGGCGTGGCCGGAGCCCATGGTATGCCAAACCAGCGGTAGAGGAAGAGAGTTTCCCGGCACCAGAAGCAGTCGGTGTTCGGAGTGGATATGACAATAATCCCGTCATCCTTTAGAAACTCCTGAGCCTTCTTCAGGAATGAGCGGGGATCGTTGACGTGCTCTATGACATCGCCTATGAATAAGATATCGAAGCTCTTCTTCGCGAACGTAGCATCTTCTAGAAAACCGTTATACACATCCAGGCCATTCGATCTGGCAATATCGGCAGTGCGCTTGTTTATCTCAACTCCGGCGGTCTCGAAACCTCTTTCCCTGGCCCAGTACAAAAATTGCCCGCTCGAACAGCCCACATCGAGAATCCGGCCTTTGGGCTTCTCCCGCCCGAGGAAAGCCAGAATTTTCCTTGAGACTTTATCAATCGGAGTCTCAGAGAGATCGGCATTCTTGTTGGCCTGATAACCGGATTCATACGAGTAGACATTATCTCTGAGCCATTCCTTATCCGGCTGTGGATAGACGAAGGAGAGTCCGCATTTCCCGCAAATATATTCATCGAAGCCGTCCTTCCTCATCAGGAAATCCGACGGAGTACCGCAGATATGGCATTTGGGATTCATTGTTTGAGCTTTAGCCTCAGCCTTTCCACAATCCAGAGGAAATTCAGGATGTATTTATATAAGTTTATATACAAGTAATTCAGAAACTCATTATCGAATTCGTAATACCTGAATGACTTGAAATTAAGCTCGGGATCTATCGTAGCTTTGTAATCCCTGCCCTTGTCCTTGTCGGCGGATATGTAAGTCTTCATCTTTTCCAGGATCTTGTCTTTATACACATATCCGTAATGCTTCAGCCTGTAAGGCGATAGGTAAGGCCTCCCCGGTACTCCTTGGATATCGCCGTTATGTATGACCAGATTTTTGAAATAGGCTGATTCCATATTCCTCCACATACTTCTCTGCGGATGAAGTGTGTACAGGTAATACTCATGGTCATAGCGGCACCTCTCCTTTGAAAGCCAGAAGTTGCACATCCGAAATACTATCCGATTATATTTCGAATCCATATAACCTTCCATAACTTTTCTCGTCATATGCTTCTCGAATATTTCATCCCCGTCGGTCCAGATTATCCAGTCCGCCCCGCTCTTCTTAGCTTCGCTAAGAAGCATAATCTTATCTCTTCCTTCATCGAAGCCGACCGTATGGAGAATTTTCTTAACCTTAGGATATTTTTTATACGCGTCGAGGGTGCCGTCGGTCGAGCCGTTATCAAGCACGATTATCTCGTCGGCAAGTTCCGATAACTTGGTGAGACACTCGTCAATAGTGAGCATCTGATTCTTAATGCGGAGTATGGCCGTTAATTTCATGAATCTTTAAGCGCGTAAATATCGTTCTGGAGAATCCTGGCCTTGAGCTCGTATCCTCTCAATCCCAGGATATCTTCTAGGCCGAGAGACCGCTCGATGCAAAAGACCTTAGGCAGGACTTTCCAGCCAAAACCAGAGAGAATCTCTTTGTCTAACCCCTCGGCGTCTATACATACCGCATCCGGAACGCGGCCGGATGCGTACTTTCCGATAATTGTATCGAGGGAAAAGATCTGCCGCTTCCCTATCTCAGGATGCTGTCCGGATTCGTCCTCCCACTTCTTGGCCTGCTCATAAGAGAAGGAACTTCGAGTACTCTTTTTAGCAAAAGAATAGAAATCCGCTTGACCGTCCTCTCTGCCGGCTCCGGCGTTCACCACTATATCTCTGGGACGTTTGCTCCTGGCCGCCTCGCATAAGCCGGCGTTGGGCTCTACCAGTATCCCGTGACCGCCGTTCTTATATAAGAGATAAGTATTGTTGCCGAAGACCGGATGGTGCGATCCGATATCGATATAGAATACATCCTTAACTCCGAGTTTCTTGAGTATATTACTCATGACTATGTCTTCTCCGGATTCGGAAAAGGATAGCCTTGCCCCTCTCGGAGCATATCGGTTTTTTATAAAGCGGAATAATTTCCTAAGAAAGTTCATTTGTTGCTCCAGAGTTTCTTATAGACATTGCGCAGTCTCTTACCGGCGCTTTTCCAGTCCTGCGACTTAACCGTACCGATAACAACATCCTTATCGACCTCCGGATACCTGAGAGTGGTCAGCGTACCGACCAACTCCTCATCATCATGAAATATGAACCCTCCGAGACCCCGTGTGACAAGTTCGGAAGCGGGAAAATCTCTGGTTATGACGGGCGTGCCGTATGAGAGCGAGAGCATGATGGCGGCCGAGCCAAGTGCCGTTTCCGAATAATATCCGATAGTGTAATCTGTCATGGCCAGAAACTCCGGTATCCTCTCGTCCGGTATATACTCCGAATACATAGTGATGGCTTTGTCACTGCCGATTTTATCGTCAATAACCTTTGCGTATTCAGGGCTAGCTTTGCCGGCTATAAGCAGGCGAATATGAGCACCCTTGGCTTTAGCTCTCCTTACCGACTCTATTATCTGCGGCAGAGCCTTGTAGGGCCTTATGGAGCCGATGGCAAGCAGGACTATCTCATTTTTCTTTACCCCGAACTTCTTTCGGAGCTTGTCCCTATCGCCCTCCCATACGGGACCGTAGACGCCTATGTAATTCCCGGGAGGGACAGCGGCGATCTTGCCGGTCCTCCTGCGGGCTCTCTCGCTTGCGGCGAAAGTCTTCTCCTGTATGACAACTTTGTCGGCGGTGTGATATGTCAGAAACTGTCCAAGATCATCTATCCAAGGGTGAGGATAGTCATGGCTGTGCATGTTGTGCCATGTCCAGACGATCTTCACACCGCGCAGCTTCATGATCCACAAAGCCGGAAACCTCGCAAGTATTCTTATGATCGAGACAACGGCGTACTTACTGCCGTAGATATTGGTCGGCCAATGGATGTGGACTATATGCCTCTCTTCCTTCGGCAGTTTTCCGAAAAGCAGTTTCTGCCAGCCGAAGGCTCTGATTTTGAATTCTGCACCTTCGCCGTCATCTCCCGCAACCTCTCCGTACAAAAGCTCCAGGTATGGCGGACCATGAATCTTCCCCGGTATCGGGTAAACAGCGTAGCTATTCATCGGTGTCGATATTATCATAAGCACTGGCTATTTTTCTTATTAGCGACTCGACCGAAGCCCTCTCCCTGGCAGACTCTTTCAGTGCCTCGGGTATAGTCCTCCACTTATCGGATTCGAATATCTCTCGTACGGCTTTAGCTATGGTCTCAGGCTGGTTATCCCTGAGCAGAAGCTGATCCTTGTGATCTCCGAAGTAATCGGCAAAGGTCTGGTTGGAGGAGAAGGTAATGCGGCCCGCTGCCATAGACTCAAGTACCGCTTTGTCGACTCCGCCAGTAGGCGTAAGGTTGAGTGTCGCGTCCGCATCGCAATAGATTTTTGCCATATCAGCATTGGGAACAGATCCGGCAAACTCGACTCGGTCAGCCACGCTACTCTCCACAGCCAACTTCTTCAAACTTTCGAAATACGATTTATCGGATATCGTACCCGGACCGCCGATAAATTTGAGCTTATAGTTATTCCCCAGTATCGCTAGAGCTTCAATGGCATTATCGCAGTGCTTGATCGGCGTGATCCGGCCTACTTGGAGCAATGTTCTGATTCCCTGGCGGCTTACATATTCTGGGCAATCATAAGCCGCCACATCAATACCATGTCCCACTATCCTTACTTTCTTATTAGCCAGAGTGAAACTCTCTTTAGAGGCCGTGAATATCACATCAGGATAGACTGCGGCCAGGCGGAGCTTCAAATTTTTTTCCCTGTGCGTATACCAGAGACCGATCTTCTTGCCTAAGAGCTTCCATATCTCCCCGGCCAGAATAAGATACTCCGGATTCATGTGCACGAAGACAGCATCGTACTCATCTCTTAGGGACCAGATATATTTATAGAACCGCAGGATGTACTTAAGTTTGGATTTGCCTTCTTCTTTGCCGAGCGAAAAGACCTTCACATTTTCCGGCAAGTCGTATTCGCCTTTTTCCAGGCAGATTACGGAGACTCTTTCGAAATGTTTGGCAAATTCGATGACCCAGCGATGGAAAAATCCCAGTATAGAGTCGTTTTTATCAATTTTCTGGGTGACAATAAGGAGCTTCATGGTTTTAATTCTGCGGTCCTTTCCCAATTTTCTCTAATTTTGGCCAGATAGGCATCTCTGCTAAGAATTTTTGCCTCAAGTTCCCGCCTCAAGCCGGTCTTCGGGTTTGCCATAAAAGATTCGATAGCCTCGGCGAACTCCTCCGGCGTACTGGCGATAACGACATTCTCGAGCTTCGGAGCTATACCGACCGGTGTGGATATCGCCGGAAGTCCGGAGAGCCCCGCTTCAACTAACGAGAGACCGTACCCTTCGTAATCGGAAGTCTGGATAAATATGTCGGCGGTCTTATAGTACAAGGCCAGATCCTCCTGCCAGCCCGCGAGCACAACCCCATCGCGCCCTTCAAACGACTCCCTGCCCGATCCGACGATGACAAGGCCGGTATCCGGATACTTCATCCTCACTCTTTTGAGCGCTTCGATAGCAAGACCGATATTTTTCTCTTTTTCGAGACGCGTGACCATGAGCAGGACTGTTTTGAATCCGTATTTTTTATGAAGATCGAACTTCGGCTCGCCATCTATCCTAGATCTATCTACATAGATTGGCAGATTAACGACATCCCTCACGGTGTCGGCATGCTTCATAACCATTCTCATAATCCGCTTGCGTGCCCAGTTGAGTAATCCGGAAAAATGAGGCGAGTTAGGATCGGTATGAAGCTGGACTTCGAGCGGAATACCGAATTTTCCCTTGAGCCTCATTCCGGCCCAGCCGCACTCAAACGGATCCTGAGTTGTAATGAGAGATTTGTCTTTAGCAATCTTCTCTCCGATCTTTACCGCATCAAGCGGCCGCAAGAACCTGTTGGATGAGTTAGTCGGATAAACCCAGACATTGTCAGAGATTTTTGTCTCTCTTAGTCCGTGCGATTTATCCGAAAGAAGAACAATGTGCAGTTCACCGACCAGCCCGCCGTACTCCTTCATCCTAGCCGAAACCGCACTGCCGGGCTTGAGAATCTGGCGGTCGCCAGATACCATCAGGACCTTGAGTCCGGAACGTTCCATTTTCCCATTATACCCTTATTTTGCTTAATAAAATAGGTAATACTCTCCGCCCTTTTACCCCATGTATATTGTTTTGAATCACCGTATGACTGCCTTGAGATATTCTCGGCAAAGCTTTTATCAGACAAGATTTTCATGATTCCGTTTGCCAGAAGTTCGGGCTCGTCGGGTTTGACCATGACCGAGTTATTTTCACTGAGGATTTCTCTCAAGCTCGGGAGATCCGAGGCGATAATCGGTCTGCCGCTCGCCATATATTCGAAAAGCTTCATCGGAGAGGTATAGAGGCTCGAGATATCGTTCACCGGCGAATTCGGCAGAGACAGCACGTCTGCCGCCTTCATGTACAAAGGCATGAGTTCATACGGCTTTTTGCCTAGGATGGACACATTCTGTATGGCACCAAAACGCTCCTTGAAGCTCTTGATATCATGATCAGTTCCGCCGACAAATACCGCTAGCACATCCTCCGGCAAGAACTTGGCCGCCTGCGCCAGTATATGCGCACCCTTCCAGTCGTACAGGTGTCCGGTATAAAGCACAATTTTCTTATCCTGCGGAAGATCCAGCCTCTTCCGAGCTTCCTCTTTGGGTATATCAATATCGAACTGTTCGGCATCGACGCTGTCTGGCGCTACTAGTATGCGTTCGGGTTTTACTCCGTTCTTGATATAGAAATTCTTAAGTCCATCTGTAATAGCCACGATAAGAGTCTTTCCCCTGAGCAGGAGCTTGGTCGAGGAGCTGAATCCTCCGGTATGAGTCTCCCAGGCCGTTTTGCTGTGGAGAGAGATGAGGAGAAGCGGCAGTTCATCGCGCCCGAAGACTACATCTTTCCTGGTAAACAATGTGTAAAAAAAAGCTGATATGGCAAAAGAAAGTGATTCTACGTAGAACCAGAACTTGCCATACTTCAGGAGATCGATAACAAATATTTTTTTTATCGGGAAGCGTGTGTCTATCGAGTAATATTCGAACGGGTCGGCTTCGATAGGAGTGGAGCGCGAAGGTACCACAAGCTCGACCTCATTACCCGTATTGGCGAAAGCCTCGCACATCTTCATGATCTGTATGCCGTGCGCCTTCTCCGTCGGGAAGCGGATATTGGCTACGTATATGATTTTCATTTTTTAAGAAATGACGAAATCTCCGAAAGCATTCTCTCTTCTCCGAAGAAGTCGAGCTTCTTCTTGCCATTCTCTACGAATTTATCCGCGAGAGTGCGGTCAGTTATAAGCTTCAGGATCGCTGTCTTGAGAGCCGCGCGGTCGTTGTAGCCGACCAGGAAACCCGAATCGTTGTCATCGACTGTCTCAACATTGCCGCCGGCACGAGTGGTCACGATCGGCGTCTCGAGCGCCATCACCTCGAGAAGCTGGTGCGACAGGCCTTCGTAGGAGGTATTTAGGACGAAAAGATCGGAGGCTTTAATTTGCCCGAATAGAACATCCTGCTTCACCCCGCCAAGAAGGGTGACCAGCTTCTGCGCTTCGGCCTCTTTGATTTTCGACTCCAGGTAATCTTTATCTGGTCCGTTACCGGCAATATACAGATGCACATCTGGCACTTCAGCCGCAATTTCCGGCATAAGAGATATCAGCGTGTCGAAACCCTTCCAAGGCACGAGGCGACCGGCCGATATAAGCACAGTTCCTTTCCAGCCGAGTTTCTGCCTGTGCTCTTCTTTCGACCCTGAGAAATGCGGAGCATGGAAGGCGTTATATATGACGGTAATTTTTTCCGGATCGACTCCCCAGTTGCTGATGATCAGCTTGAGGTATTTGGAGGGTACTACGATCCTGTCGGCATGAGAGGCAACGAAATACTGAACCTTCTTGAGCATCCGGACCAAGAATGGGTACTTATCCGTCTCGGTCGAGAACTGGTCCAGGAGATCGGTCACGCCAGCCCTTTGGCTCCCCTGTTCCCAGGCATAGTCTCCGACGATCTTTATATAGAACCTCTTGCCCAGAAGTCGTGCCGCTACAAGAGCCGGCAGGCCGACCGAGACCGGATCCTGTGCATAAATAATATCTGCTGTTATACCCGAGAACAGTACTTTGAAAAAGTAGATGACATGCCTGACAATCTTCGGATATTGGATCACCCAGCCGAAGCTCTGGATCTTTATTTCAAAACCGCGCTTTGGAAGCTCTTTTAGAAGCAGGCTCGAGTAGGTAGCCGGGCCGCCGACCTGCGGCGGAAAAAGTCCGGTCGCTACTAATACTTTGGTTTTTTTCATTTGATTTTACGATTATGCAGTTTATTGCCGTACCAGCCCACCTGCTCCTTGAGTCCCTCTTCCAGCCTGACTTTCGGATCATATCCGAGTTTGCGCAGTTTAGATATGTTGGCGCCCGTTTCGATCTGGTCACCCGGACGGCGGGGCATGCGCACGAAGTTGGCCGATTTCCCCATTATATTTTCTATGATCTTGATGCCTTCCTTGGTAGTCATGGTCTTGTCCGTACCGAGGTTGTAGATTTCGCCGATACTCTTGTCCAGGTTCTCGACTATAAGCACGCACCCGTCGATAATATCGCGGACGAAAGTGTAGCTCCGAATGTGATGCTCGGAGCCCTCGTGGAGCGGGATAGTCGTACCCTCGTAGATAGACTTGATCAGCTTGTGGTAGAGCTTCTCCGGACGCTCGCGCGGACCGTAGACCGAGAAGAATCTGAGAACTATAACGGGCAGTCCGAGCTCGCGGTAGTAGGACATGGCGAGCTGTTCAGCCGCAAGTTTAGTTACGCCGTAATATGAAGTGGGCTTTGGCTCAGTAGTTTCGTCACCGGTAGCGCGGGCTCCATATACGGATGATGTGGATGCATGAATAAAGGCTTTGAGCGTCGGCACTTTCTTAGCCGCTTCAAGAAGTCTGTGTGTAGCTACGATATTGTCGTCGAGATAAGTGGAGAAGGGCGTGGTAGCCGAGATACCCGGCTGGGCCGCCATATGGAAGATTATGTCTACACCGCTTAATAGATGGGTGAAATCATCAGTAGCAAGATCGAGATAATGTATTTTGCCGCCGGCAGATTCAACATCTTTGGCATTAATTTTTTTGATCTCCGGATCATAATAAGGCTTCATGGCGTCAATACCCACGACCTCGTGACCGAGAGATAAAAACCGCTCTGCGAGGTGAGAACCGATGGCTCCAGCCGCTCCGGTAATGAGAATTTTCACAGGGAAACTCTACCATAAATAAGGCAAAAATAAAGGGCTCAACTTTCGTTGAGCCCCGATCCGTAAGTGGATTAGTCTTTATTGCTGTTGCCGATACTCCGGCATGACTCCGCCCCTGAGGAAGGAGAAGTCCACATCCTCAGCGACTGCCCAGCGCATCTGACGCTCGAATTTCGTGCCGAGCTTCGATTGCTCGCGCTTCTGCACGTCAGGATCATTCGAGACTTCCCAGCGGCCACCCGTGACAGGATGGATCGGCGCAGTGCACGGGCCGAAGAGCTTGATCATGCGGATGAGCGGGAACATTTCCTCGACTCCGGCGGAGTTGTAGAAGACCTCACCCTTCTCGGCCGACCAGCCGCGGACATAATCCGCCAGCCTGTCGTCCTTGAGGGGCTTAGCCGCCCGCAGATCGAATCCGCCAACCGTCAGGAGAGAAATGTTGTCCCAGATAGCGAAGGTGTTCGCGATCCGGCCGTCGAGAATCGACGGTGCGAGCTCGGTGAGCGCGAGTCCTGCGACCCGTGCACCCGCTTCGAGCGCGGTGAGCATGGGCTCGACGTTCTCGACAGTCAGATACTTCATCACCTGGAACGAGAGGATCATCGTGTAATCGATCCGGTCACGCACCTGCTTGGCGATGCCGTAATTGAGCATCCCGCAGAAGATATCGCCATTACCGACTTCCGCAACGTGAATCGTGTCGAGACCTCCGGGATGGGGCTGATCGCGCTGAATGGCATAATCGATCGCCTCTTGCCGATCTTCGGCAAGAGCCTTCTCGATTGCTTCGCGGGTCAAACCGCAATCCGTGTCACCGTAGCGATCATCAGCCGAGACGAGAACATCGATCCGAGAGAAGACCAGCTTGCCTTTAACCCTAAGGTTATTGGCAATAGCGAGTGTCTCGAGGACCTGTTGCACATTCTTCTCGACGAGCTCGGGCTTCAGCGAGAAAACTCGCAGAACAAGTCCGACACGCTTACGATCGAGCAAGCTCATGGTATCTCTCCAGTTGGTAGACCTATCAACGTCCGGGCATTCGCCGGAGGCATCAAGGTATCCTGGTCAAAGAACTCCTTATATTATATAACAGATCTGCTCAATTTGTCAATAGCTATAAAACTGGCTCAAAGACTCGCTTTTTCATCTGTTCGGCTATGAGGTTCCAATCATACTTCTCTCTTACCATACGCTTGGCATTTACTACCAAAGTTTCTCGGAGGTTTGGGTTATTTATAAGACGGGTTACCTGTCTGGCTATACTCTCTGGGTCGTGGACATTCACAAAGAGTCCCGTCGGAGGTTTATGCGGGGTCTTGTCCGGATCGAAGAGGAAGTCAGGAATGCCGCCGACTGGCGTGGCTATGACCGGGAGCCCTGCGGCCATACCTTCGAGGAAGGATATACCTTGTCCTTCGGAGAGTGAGGGGCGAATGAAGATGTCAGAAGCGTGGAAATACTTCGGCAGCATATCGTTGCCAGGATGATCGAAGAGCCTAACTTTCCTTTCTACCCCAAGTTTTTTAGCGAGTGTCAGAAGATTGTTCTTCTCTGGGCCAACTCCGAAATTAATAAATGAAATATTCTCAGGCAAATACGTTAATGCTGAGACGACATCCTCAAGGCCGTTCTTTCTCACCAATCGCGAGCTGCTTACCAGGAAAATATCGCCCTGCATTTTGCCAATCTCTCGTTTCACCTCGAGCTGCTCGCTCTGACTTCCCCCTTTTGTGAAGTGCTCGACATTTACCCCGTTTGGAACTATCTCAATTCTCTCGCACCCCATCTTCGTCGCCCAATTGGCCAGGAAGGTGGAGATGGGCTGGACTACTGAAGCATGCTTGAAACCATATCTAAGAAGCGGGGAGAAAATCCTGATACGCAGACGCTCGAACACATACTCGAATGGATCCCCGTCCTGGAGGGTTAACACATACGGAGTTCTATTGCCAAAGATCCTAAGAACGGATATTGGGAAAACCATATTAGTCATCATGGCCCAGAATTTGCCATACCCCTTCTCCCTATTCAGTTTCCAGGCCTTGAACACCGCACGGGGTACAAAGAGAATTTTATTTATATACGAAGAGCCATTGCCAACCCGGTAGACGTTCACATTACCAATCCGCTCTTCCGGTTTATCCAGGCTGTCGAAGCGCATGGTGATCATGTCGAACTCGTAATCTGGCAATCTGTTGGTTATTTCTCTGATAGCCACTTCTGCTCCGCCGACCAGCGGATAGTAGGACAGGGAGAAAATCAGAATTCTTTTGCTATGCATCGAGGAGGGCCTTCAGTTCTTCCGGACTCGGGCCATTTTTCTTTGGTGGAGACGAGTCGGGCGAATTCGAGTCGCGTCGGAGCCCGCTTGCGGGTAAAGCGCGAGAATTCGTCTGATTCGACGGAGCGGGAACTGGGGTATTTTTCACTATCGAAGAAAGAGCATTGCGAAGTTCACTGACGTTCTTCTGTGATTGAGGACGCTGGTTATCCGACTTCTGTTTAAGCGCATCGAGAGAGATGCTCTTGAGCGGCTTGAAGTCATCTGACGAAGGCATCGGCTCTCTCGGAGGTTGGGGCTTGGGTACGTAGGCAGGTTTGGGTGCATATGTCCTCCTTTCGTCTGTTCTCCTTTCATCCGCTCTCCGCTCAACCGCGCGAGGTTCGTACTTGCGCTCCGGCTTCTTCTCGGGCTTGGCCATCCTGCCCTCTTCATGCCAGGCCTGGATCTTCTTCTCCACCTCGAGCTTCGGTTCGGCATAAACCCGGCGGGAGTTCCTGACTATCTCTTCAACCGACGAAGCCGAAGGTTTCTCAATCGGCGCGAGCGTACGCGCAGAGAAAGGCTGTGAGCCGATGCCGTCTATCATGAGCTTGAGATAAATCTGGTACGATCCAAGGTTTACCAGGTCTTCGGCGGTGAAAGTCGGGGCGAATTCCTTTTCCAGGACTTCGGCGTCGTAAGCACCTACTCGGAAGGTGATCATGGTGCCGACGTTGCCGAAGACGGCTGCCCTTACCTCCTCCTCCATCTGCTCTATGTATTGGTGAGCGATGGTCAGATTCAATTTGTATTTACGCGCTTCGGAGAGAATATCAGCGAAAGACTCATTAGCGAAGGACTGGAACTCATCGACGTAGAGGTAGAAATTCGGAAGCTTCTGCAGTTCGGCATCCGCCTTATCGGCGCGGCTCATTGCAGCCAGATATATCTTGGTTATGAGCATCGAGCCTATGAGGTTGGCGTTGGCCTCACCCACCCGGCCCTTGGAAAGGTTGATGATCATGATCTTGCCATCGTCCATCAGTTTGCGTATGTCGAAGGAAGAGCGTTCTTGTCCGATAATATTCCTGACCAGAGGGTTCGAGATGAACTGACCAATTTTATTTTGTATGGCGGCTCCGGCCTCCTGCATGTACTTCTCTCCGTACTTGGCAAACTCGTCTACCCAGAAAGATTTGACCGAAGGATCTTTGACGTTTTCCACGATCTTGTCGCGGTAGGTCTTGTCGGAAAGCATCCGGTTCACTCCGATCAGAGTCGAACCCGGATACTCGAGTAGCGCCAGAAGAATGTTGTTCAAAATATATTCCATCCTGGCGCTCCAGGCATCAACCCAGATCTTCTTGAAGGCCGACATCAGGCCGTTGGCTACCAAGTGGCGCTTGTCTATGCCTACATCTTCCATAACGTTGAAGGATATCGGATACTCTGTGTCGAAAGGAGCGAAGTATATAACATCCTTTATGCGCTCGGGCGGCACATACTCGAGGAGGAGCTCGGCGGTCTTGCCGTGCGGGTCAATGAAGGCCATGCCCTCATTGCCCTTAATATCCTGGACGGCCATGTTCTCTAGAAGCGTCGACTTACCCATGCCAGTCTTTCCTATGACATAGACGTGCTTAAGACGGTCCTTGGCCTTGATGCCAAAGGCAACGCGCTTGTTCCGAGAATCAGTCTCGGCAAAGTATGTAATCTTCTCCGGATTGTACATTTGCCCTATTTTACAACAAAAAAGAGGCTCTTTCGAGCCTCCAGTTACAACTATTCAGTCTCCGGTTCCCAATCATCGGGCTTCGTCCAGCTCGCGAGATCAGATTCCTTTATGCCGCGATTCCGGAGCTCAATCAGAATCTTCAACTCCTGATCCCGGCTGAGCTGCCTACCATCGAGGACCTCGCGCGATAGCCTAAGCGCTTCGACCAGAAGCTCCTCGCCTTCGCAGGTGATCCTATCGTCGGCATATCTGCCAACATCCTCCTCGAGGATATCAATGTAGAAGAGACCAATAGCAGAAGCGATCCTGCACCACTGCCTCTTCGCCATCACCTTATCCTCTTCTGACAGGACACTCTCCTTCAAGCTCTTGGCTCGGATGTATTTATCGAGCACAACACCCTTTGCGAAACCGAGCGCCAGGTCAATCTCAGCCAGACGAAGGATGAGGAATGCGTAGGTATGCGGAAGCATTTCCTCGGCACGATGAAGCGCTACTCTCGCTATAGAGCGAGCCCTACTGAGGCTACCCCCGAGCGGCTTCGGAACCTTGGTAAGGATGGTGGAGAGTACATCGGCCTGATCCGGCGTGATGTTCTTGTAGTGCGATACTGCATCGAGATTCGCCGCAGCATTCGCATGCTTCGCAGCTCGCCAAGCGTGCCAGATCGCCCTCGGATCGAACTTCTTGTAGCGCTTCACGAGCGAGTAGTGCGTACTCGCCAGAGCCACATGCGGATCAGGTGTGTGCTCGAATTCTGAATCACGCATCAGAACCCTGAACCGTCGTCTTGCCTCCCTCATGATTTCACGCGCATCACCGCGATTCCAGATCGCCTCTTTGTAAGCATTCATCTCAAACCCCGCGTTGTAGTTGTCTGAGAACTTCTTTCTATATTATATCAGGTTTTACGGCTGAGTCAAGCCTGCCTGCGCAGGCAGGTATGCTTCCTTCGTATACCTGTTGCTTGCATCCCATGACAGCCAGGAGGTCAGGCCGGAGTCATAGGCGGCCTGGATCTGAGCGCGCACCTGAGGCGAATCATATTGAGCCCCGAGATCAAAGTCCTGTATCCACGGACGGAGTTTGGAAGGAGTGGAGGTAGCAAAGCCCATCTTCATATTGAACATATACTCGCGGGCGACGCCGGAAGTCATGGAATATTTCACAATCTCATACGGATGCGTAGCGGGATCACCGAAGCCGCCGGTGTTATATGCAAAGTGCGAAGGATAGACCATCGGGTATATGTAGTCGAAGTACGGCAGAGCCTTTTCCAGAACCTGCCCGATACCCATATCATCCTGAGCCAGAGTGACAAGACCGAAAAGGTCTGCCGAAGTCTTCATCCCCGAGCCGAAGAGATTGGCATGGAGGTATGAGAAGAAACCCTCGAGCATCTGTGATTTCGTCGAGCTCGCTATCGTCCAGGTGTACTGCGCGTCCTTCATATCTCCGTCGGAAGGATATCTTATGTAATCGAAGTTGATCTCGTCAAAGCCAAGATTGTAACTGGCTTTGACGAGACTGACTATATAATCCCAGTAGGGTTTAGCGCCGACATCTATGAAGGCCAGGCCCTTCCTGTCATGCCAGACTCCGCCGGTCGATTTGCTTTTCACCGCCAGTTCCGGATGGCGAGCGGTGTAGTAAGGATCCTGAAAGACTGTGATGCGTCCGATGACATAAATATTTTCTTTATGCAGGCGGTCTACGAAGTCGCGCATATCCCGCACCTTGCATCCCGAGGCATCATTGGCCTGAAGCTCGGGGTCATATATGGAAATCGTGCCCGAGTAATCCTTGATATCGATGACGATCGAGTTCAGCTCCGTATTTTTTACGAAATCCTTGAGACTTTCGCGCCAGGTGGAAGTACCGGCGACACAGGCTGTCATATATAGAGCCCTCATGGGCTCCGGCGTGGGTACATGCGTGACTACAAAGACAGTGGCATTAGTGGTGGCTGCCGGCAGAACCGCCGCGTCTGCCGGTTCATCGGCGCTGTAACTTTTCCTCAATATGAACGGAAGGATGAATATTGCCAGACAAAAGAAGAGAAGCGCCACGCCGCTTCCCCAGAAAAACTCTTTATTGTGCCGGCGTCTCTTCATTGCTTGGCGGTGCTTCCGCATTTATATCCGTGACGGTCTCGTTCTTGGACCTTCGGCGTCTGACCCGTCTCTCGGCCTTGGCCTTGAGTGAAAGTCTTTTATCTATGGCTATAAGGACAGATAGGAGGACGATGCCCAGACCTCCTACAATTTCGAAGAAGGACTCCCACGCGTGAGGAAAACCGAGAAAAGGAAGAAGGGCGATAAGTACTCCGATAACCAGAATGATTCTACTCTTGGGCATTTTCGATATTATACACGACCTTAGTTCAGTCGAGAATTTTAGGAGAGTTTCTGGTGCGCGTGCCAGGGGTCGAACCTGGGACCTACCGAGTATCAGTCGATTGCTCTACCAGCTGAGCTACACGCGCGTGGCTAAGAATATAACAAAAAACCAGCTTTCTTGCGAGAGCTGGTTAATCAGAAAAGGCGGAACACGAAGTGACTTAGCGCCAGGCCGCCGATGGCCACCAGAGCAATTAAGCCGAACCATTTGAAGCCAGTCAGATTCGAACGAGCATCATCTGTAATCTCATCAGGTTCAGGATTTGTCTTTTGCTTCTTTCCACCAAAGTGGAAACCGCTATTTGTCATAGCCATGAAGAACTCCTACGTGTAAACCTGGGTATTAATCTACTCTCTGAGGACTTTTTGTCAAACACAAAACCCGCCTTGCGGCGGGCTTTGCTATCGTCCTCTGTTTTGTTCCGTTCACGAGGTGCTTTCCCCCGGGTCATATCGCATTTTAGGACTTTGCAATAATTGTCCGTTGCGAATCCTTAAGGAATCCACAACATCGACTCTGTAACCTCAGAATATTATTCCGAAGATTTTCTAATTGAATTACTCCACGAGCAGCTTCCGCTACCCGTGCCTTGTTACGACTTACTCCCTGTC